>NZ_JAGKJL010000016.1:0-151276 GCF_020329495.1 Bradyrhizobium australafricanum
GCTCGCAAACCGCCCTTTCTTCGACAGCCGACAGGCTGGTCACCAGGTTCTTCGGCCGGTGCGAGCGATCTTCGACCGTCGTGCGGTCGCGCCAACGATAGATCGTGGTCTCGCTGACCCCCAGTTCCGTCGCCAATTCGGCAACCGACTTCCGGCTGCGCTGGATATAGGCGCGCGTCTTCGGCGTCGTCGTGGCGTTCGCGTGCAGGCTCAGTTCCATGACCCGAGGTGCTCCCTGACAAAGGCCACGCCTCGTTCTACACCGATTCCATCAAACCAATCAGCAGGGACCAAACACAAGCGCAGGGACGACACCGAATGTTGGCGGATCCCGGCAGGTGAGACGGCAAGTGCGCGAAACTAAAGCACCTGGTGGACGTCGATCACGACGCGGTCGGCGTGGCGGGCGGCGGAGCCGACGAAGATGTGCTGCATCAGCCAGCGGTAGTTCTCGGCGCCGGTTTCGAATTTCGGCACGGTGCGGAAATAGATCAGCTTCGGGTCGACCGGCTCGCCGCGCTTCAGCTTCTGCAACAGCTCGACCGGCCCGAAGCGGATGCCCTTGTTCTCGACATAGACGACGGCGCCGTCGTCGGTCTCGAACGCGTATTTCGCCTCCAGCTCGATCAGCTCGTTGGGCCGGATGATCTGGAAGTCGGCACCGAACGCCAGCACTTTGCCGTTGACCTTCTCGCCCCTCACCTCGCCGCCGACGATCGGAATGATGCGGCGGACGCCGGTGCCGATGTCACCGGCGGACGTCACCTCCGCGATCCGGGCGGTTATGGTGAAGACGTATCTGGTCTCAAGCTCGGGATTCATAGGCCTAACCAATCATGCGCTGCGGCAGCCAGGTCGCAAGCAGCGGGAACAGGATCAGGATCACCAGCCGGATCAGGTCGGTGATGACGAACGGCAGCACCCCGACAAAGATCGTCGACATGTTGACGTCCTTGATCACGCTCTTGATCACGAACACGTTCATGCCGACCGGCGGATGGATCAGGCCGAGCTCGACGGTCATGACGATGATGATGCCGAACCAGATCGGATCGAAGCCGAGCGCGGTCACCACCGGAAACACGATCGGCACGGTGAGGATCACCATCGCCATCGCGTCCATCAGGCAGCCGAGCACCAGATACATCAGGAGGATCAGCGCCAGCACGCCATAGGGGCCGATGCCGAGCCCGGTGAGGAATTCAGTGACGTGCTGCGGCGTCTGGGTGATGGTGAGGAAATAGCCGAAGCAGAGCGCGCCGATCAGCACCGTGAACACGGCGGCCGCGGTGCGCGTCGCCTGCAGCAGCGATTGCAGGATGCCTTCCCTGGTCAGCTTGCCGCGGAGGATACCGATGATGAAGGCGCCCACCGCGCCGACCGCGCCGGCTTCGGTCGGGACAAAGAAGCCGCCATAGAGCCCGCCGATCACGAACAGGAACAGCAGCAGCGGCGACCAGACGTCGCGCAGCGCAACGAAGCGCTCGTGCCACGACGCCTTCTTTCCCGCCGGCAGGAAACCGGGCCGCGTCACGCCGATGATGCCGATCGTGATCATGTGCATCAGGATCGCGAGCAGGCCCGGCACCACGCCCGCGATGAACAGCTTGCCGATGTCCTGCTGGGTGATGATGCCGTAGACCGCGAGCACGGTGGACGGCGGCAGCATCGCCCCGAGCGTGCCGCCGACCGCGATCACGCCGGCGGCGAACGACTGCGGATAGCCGAAGCGGCGCATCTCGGGATAGGCGACGGCCGAGAAGGTCGCGGCGGTCGCGACCGACGAGCCCGAGATCGCGGCGAAGCCGCCGCAGGCGGCGATGGTCGCAATGCCGAGCCCGCCCTTCCAATGGCCGACGAAGGTGTTGGCGGCGCGGAACAACTCGCGGCTGATGCCCGAGACCGACACGAAGGCGCCCATCAGCAGGAACATCGGGATCACGCCGAAGGAATAATCCGTCACCGTGCGCATCGTGGTCTGGCCGACCAGCTTGAGCGCCGGCGCGAAGCCGGTGAGATAGCCAAAGCCGGTGATGCCGACGAGGCCCATCGCCATGCCGACGGGGACACGGAGCAGCATCAGCACGAACAGGCTGACAAAGCCGATGACGGCGACGGTCTCGGGACTGAGATCGAGACTCATGGCCGTCTACTCCGCGGTCTTGATCTTGGCATCATGGATATCTTCCGGATGGAAGATCAGGCGGTAGGTGCGGATCGCGATCAGCAGCACCGCGGAGACGTCGCCGATCCACGACACCAGGAAGAACGGCCAGACCGGAACGCCGAGATCCATGGTGACGATATGGCTGTTCCTGGTGTCGATCACCTTGTCGACCAGCGTGTAGGTCTGCACGCTCACCACGAACAGCAGCACCAGCGTCGCGAAGATGTCGATCCAGCGCTGGTAGCGCGGCGAGGCATTGGCCCAGACCAGATCCACGGTAATGTGGGTGCCGCGATAGCTCGTCGCCGCAATTCCCCAGAAGATCAGGATGCCGAGCAGGAACTGGCCGAAATTGTAGTAGTCGGGGATCGTCACCGCGAAGAATTTGCGCATGAACACCGCGGTGAAGGTGTTGAGCGCGACGACGCCGACGAAGAAGGCCGCGACCCATTCGATCGAATCGATGAAGCGATCCATGAAATTCTTGCGCGCCGGCTCGGGTGGGCCGGTGATCGCGCCGTCTTGGGAAACTTCGGCAGATTGCGTCATGCGTTGCTTCGATGAGCTCCCTCTCCCCCGCTCTTGCGGGGAGAGGGTTGGGGTGAGGGGCTGCTTCCACGAGTCGTGAATGCGGTGAGACCTGTACCCCCTCACCCGGATCGCATCTGACGATGCGATCCGACCTCTCCCCGCAAGCGGGGAGAGGTGAAGGGGAGCGGGATCAGATCCCCGCCTCGAACTTCTTCAGCGTGGCCTGCAGATCGGCATCGATCTTTGCCGCATCGCCGCCGGCCTTTTTCACCGCCTCGGCCCAGCTGTCGCGCAGCGGCTTGACCGCCTTCTTCCACTCGGCGAGCTGATCCGAAGTCAGCGGATAGACCTCGTGGCCTTCCAGCGCCTTCATCTTGGTGCGGCCATTGGCTTCGAAATCGGTCCAGGGGTCGGTGACCTTGGAGGCCCATTCCGGCGTGCAGTGATCGTCGATCACCTTCTTCTGGGCAGCCGACATCGAATTATATTTGGCGAGGTTCATGTTGTAGGTGAACACCGTCGAATAGAGCGGCACGTCCATGTGGTACTTCACCACCTTGTCGATGCCGAACAGGAAGATCGAGCCCCAGGGGAAGGTGATCTCGTCGGCCACGCCGCGCTCGATCGCGTCGCGCGATTCCGGCGCGGAGGCCTGCACATTGGTGCCGCCGAACATCTTCACCATCTCGCCGATGGTGCTCTGCGCGGGACGCACCTTGACGCCGGAGAGGTCGCTCGGCAGCACGATCTTCTTCTTGCCGTGCAGCGCGCCCGGATCGTGGATGAAGGCGAAGCACAGCTTGGTGTCCTTCATCTCGGTCGGCGCATATTTGTGATACCACTCGTTCAGCGCCAGCGTGCCCTTCTTGCCGTCGGAGAAGGTGAACGGAAGCTGGCCGGCGGCCGCGATCGGGAAACGGCCGGGCTGATAGCCAGGATTGACATAGGTGACGTCGGCGATGCCGTCGCGCGCCATGTCGTAATGGTCGAACGCCTTGCCGAGTTGCTCGGACGGAAACACGGTGACCTTGATGGTGCCGCCCGATGCCTTCTCGATGTCGGCGGCCCAGGCCTGGGTCGCGGGCACCAGCGGATGCGCCGGCGGCACCCATAGCGACACTTTGAGATTGACGGTCTTGTCCTGCGCGACGGCAGATCCCGCGGCCGGCACGATGGCGGCGGCCATCAACACCGCCAACATTGTCTTCCTCATCACGTCTCCTCCTCTCCAAGGGCGGGCTTGCTGCCCGGTCTCATTACTTAACATGTTATCTAATTCGGACGGGATATTCAAGACGAAATCCGCCGGACGGACGCCTCGTCGCACCCTCCGCCCGGTCCCGCGCCACCGCATCTTGCGCTGCGGCGAACGCGCGGGTCCCGCGCAAATCCGCCTTGCCAAAATCGTTATATGATATAGTTGCCTTGGCAAGTTGCCGGCGCGGGCACCGGCTAAAAGCCTATCCGATCGGGAGGACAAGGTATTGCGGACAAAAGTAGCAATCATTGGTGCAGGTCCGGCCGGACTGTTGCTTGGGCAACTACTTCATACTTTCGGCGTAGACAACATCATTCTTGAGCGGCAGACCCCGGACTATGTGCTGGGGCGGATTCGCGCCGGGCTGCTCGAGGAAGGCACCGTGTCGCTGCTCGAGAACGTCGGCGCCGCTGCCCGGCTGCACCAGGAGGGCCTCGTCCATCACGGTCTCGAACTGGCGTTCGGCGGCGCACGGCACCGCATCGACCTGCATGGCTCGACCGGCAAGACCGTGACCATCTACGGCCAGACCGAGGTCACGCTCGACCTGATGAATGCCCGCAAGGCGGCCGGCCTGACCTCGATCTACTCGGCGGCCGACGTCAAGCCGCTTGATTTCGACACCGATCATCCGCGCGTCAGCTACGTCAAGGACGGCGTCACCCACGAGATCGCCTGCGACTTCATCGCCGGCTGCGACGGCTTCCACGGCATCAGCCGCGCCAGCGTGCCGGCGTCGGCGATCACCAGCTACGAACGGGTGTATCCGTTCGGCTGGCTCGGCATCCTCTCGGAGACGCCGCCGGTCTCGCCGGAGCTGATCTACAACAACCATGCGCGCGGCTTTGCGCTGTGCACGATGCGCTCGACCCACCGCAGCCGTTACTATGTGCAGTGCCCGCTCGACGATCATGTCGACCAATGGTCGGACGAGCGGTTCTGGGACGAATTGAAGCGGCGCCTCGACCAGAAGGCCGCCGACGAGATCGTCACCGGCCCCTCGATCGAAAAGAGCATCGCGCCGCTGCGCAGCTTCGTCGCCGAGCCGATGCGGTTCGGCCGCATGTTCCTGGCCGGCGACGCCTCGCACATCGTGCCGCCGACCGGTGCCAAGGGCCTCAACCTTGCCGCCAGCGACGTGCATTATCTGTCGCAGGCGCTGCGCGAATATTACGACGAGAAATCCTCCGCCGGCATCGATTCCTATTCGGGACGTGCGCTGGCGCGGGTCTGGAAGGCGGTGCGCTTCTCCTGGTGGATGACCTCGATGCTGCACAAATTCCCCGACGAGGGCGAATTCGCCGCGCGCATCCAGATCGCCGAGCTCGACTACCTCGTCAGCTCGAAGGCGGCCTCGACCTCGCTGGCGGAGAATTATGTGGGGCTGCCGTTCTGATCACCGACTGCCGGCTTCGTCATCCCGGCGCAAAAGCTTTGCCGTTGTCGCTGGAGGTGCCGGCGCAGCAAGCCTCGAAGGATGCACGGCCCGGCCGGTGGCCGTCGATCCTTCGAGATAACGGGACGTAATGCCTGGGCTTAGGCAGCCGCAACGGCCGGCTTCGGCATCAGCCAGGCCAGCACCAGCGCGATCAGCAACAGCGCCGGGACGTCGCCCAGCAAGTGACCGCGCTCGGCCTCGTCACTGATCGCCTGCACGGCCATGATGCCGCCATGCACGACGCTCGACCACACCGTGAACCAGATCAGGCTGCGGTGCCGCAGCGGATCGCGCGCGGCGAGCAACAGGAATACGCCGAGCGTCGCATAGATGCCGACGATCATCATCGGGTAGTGCGAATGGCCGTGGCCCCAGGACCAGCCGGACGGCCAGAGCTGGAACAGCGGATAGACAGCGAAAATCGCGATCAGACCGACCGCGACGAGCGCAATGCGAAGGCAGGTCAGGCGGGTCTCGGCCGACATGGTCTCTCCTCACGCCATGGACGCGGCGCGGAGCATGTCACAAACTGCGGCCGGATGCGCGTGAACTGCGTCACGGTTGGGAAGCGGCCGCGATGCTGACATTGTATCCCGCACCCGGCGCGAGCGAGCTTCAAACAGCCGTGCAAATCCCGTTTAAAACTTTGTAGGCGGTGAAACCGTCATCGACATCGCGTTCAATGGCGTCAACCCAACGTCATATGCGAGCTTCAGATGAGCACCGATACGCAAGTCGCGCCCGACAATCCCCAAGACGTCCCTCAAGGCTTCGAGCCGCTGTTCCGCAAGAGCCCGCTCACCGAGCCCTGGGAGCCGCTTTACCAGAAGAAGACCGAGCGTGCCGTCATCATCGGCCTGCGGCTGGCGAGGCCGCATACCAACGGCCGCGGCCTGATCCATGGCGGCCTGATCGCAGCCCTTGCCGACAACGCGATGGGCTATAGCTGCGGCCAGGCGACCGGCTGGACCACCTCGTTCGTGACGATCTCGCTCGCGGTCGATTTCGTCGGCTCCGCCAATGTCGGGCAATGGCTCGCGATCGAGAGCGACGTGATCAAGACCGGCAGCACGATCTGCTTCGCGCAGAGCCTGATCAAGGCCGACGGGGCGACCATCGCGCGCGCCAACGGCACCTTCCGCGTGGTGCCGAAGAAGCCGCCGGTGAGCTAGTCGAAATACCAGTCGGTGATCTCGGTCACGAGATCGATGAAGGTCCGCACCTTGGCCGACAACAGCCGCGTCGTCGGATAGACGACGTGGATCGGCACCGCCGGCTGCTCGAACTCGGCGAGCACGATCTGGAGCCGCCGCGCCTTCAGCGATTCGGCCGCCTGATAGGCCATCACCCGGGTCAGTCCGCCGTCCTGCTCGGCGTACTGGATGGCGGCGTCCGAGCTGTTGCTGGTGAAGCGCGGCGTAGGGGTGATGCGGACTTCGCGGCCATCCTCCATGAAGCGCCAATCCGGCGTCGCGGTCATGGCGCCGAACTGGATCGTGTCGTGGGCGGTGAGGTCCGCCGGCCGCTTCGGCCTGCCGCGAAGCTTGAGATAGCCGGCCGACGCCACCACGATGCGGCGCATCCGGCCGACATGCCGCGCCACCAGCGTCGAATCCGGCAGGTGCCCGAGCCTGACCGCGAGGTCGACGCCGTCCTCAACCAGATTGATCCTGCGATCCGACAGCCGCAGGTCGACGCCGACGCCGGGATAGCGCTTCAGATAGGCGCTCACCACCGGGCTGACATGGAGCCGCCCGAAGCCGAACGGTGCCGAGATCACCAGCCGCCCCTCGGGGCGGGTGCGCTCGTTCTCCACCGCGTCCTCGGCCTCCTCGACATCGGCGAGGATCCGGCGCGCCCGCTCCAGATAGCGCGAGCCGGCGTCCGTCAGCGTCACCTGCCGCGTGGTCCGCTGCAGCAGCCGCGCGCCGAGCCGCTCCTCCAGCGCCGCGATCAGCCGCGTGATGGCGGACGGCGACAGGCCGAGCTTGCGGGCGGCGGGGGCGAACCCCTCGAGGTCCGCCACCGCGACGAAGGCCTGCATGGCGTCGATCCGGTCCATGGCACTATCGCATAATCGGCAACAGTGAAGTGTCAATGCACAAGATTGCTTACGATCTGGGAATGTCCATCTTAAGCGGCGAGGACAACCGCTTAAGGCGCCCGTCATGGGAGGCTCCGATGTCAGATGGTCACAGCTGTGCGAGCGACGTCGCATTCAGTCCGGCGGTGAAGGCGATCCAGACCCGCAAGGGCTCACGCGCCACCTACGCCGAAGTCGAGGCACATGGCGGCTGGCGCAGCGAGATCGACGAGAACCTCGCCGGCTTCCTCGGCGAGGTGAACAGCTTCTATCTCGCGACCGCCTCGGCCGACGGCCAGCCCTACATCCAGCACCGCGGCGGACCGAAGGGCTTCATCAAGGTGCTCGACAAGCACACCATCGCGTTCGCCGATTACAGCGGCAACCGCCAGTTCATCACGCAGGGCAATCTGTCGGAAAATGCGAAAGCGTATATCTTCGTGATGGATTACGCGCACCGCCGCCGCGTCAAGCTATGGGGCGAGGCGAAGGTGGTGGAGGACGATCCGGCGCTGACGCGCACGCTGATGCCGCAGGGCTATCGGGCGCGGCCCGAGCAGGCGATCCTGTTCAAGGTCACAGCGTGGGACACCAACTGCCCGCAGCACATTCCGCAGAAGTTCGACGCGGCCGATGTGGCGGCAGCCCTGGCCTCACGCGACCAGCGCATCGCCAAGCTCGAGGCGGAGCTGGCCGCATTGAAGGGCCAGAGCGCACCTGCCGCGCCGGCTTAGGCATGATCCGGAAAAGTGCGAAGCGGTTTTCCGAAAGGATCATGCCCAGAACTACCCCTAAAGCGCGATCGCGCTTTAGGCCGCCTGCTGCTGCAGCGGCGCCCAAGCGAATTCCGGATAATATTGCCGCATCATCCGGCCGACATAGGCGGTGAGATTGTCGAACTTCTCGGTGCGCTCGCGCAGCGGCGAATCGAAGAACGGGGTGAGGATTCCCGCCAGCGCGCCGAACGCGGTGGCATCGGTGCCGCACGGCGCATCGCCCATCAGATACGGCTTGTCGCCGAGCTGCACCGACAGCGCGAACAGCGAACGGATCGCGAGATCGACGTCTTCGTCCGGTCCGTGACGGCCAAGCCCGCTTAGCAGATAGTTCTCGGCAACGCGGAACTGGGCGTCCTCGCGCATCTTGTCGCGCATATGGTCGGGCGCGCCGTCGAAGAAATGCGCGGGCCCCTTGGCGAAATTGGTGTCGTCGACCCAGCGCGCGCCGACCAGCGCCCAGTAGACGTGATGCTCGATCATGCGCTCGAAGGCCCAGGCCTGGGCGCGCGCCTGCAGGCTGAGCGGCGCGTCGAAATCGAAGCCGTATTTGCCCTCGATATGGGCGCGGATGAAGGTCGAATCGGCGATCGTCTCGCCGTCGTCGGCGATGAACGGCAGCTGGCCCTTGGGAGACGCCGGCGGCATCGCCTTCTCCTTGCGATAGTCGAGCCCGGCCATCTTGAGCTGGACCTCGGTTTTGGTCACGAAGGGGCTAATTTCCGGCAAGCCGAAGCCCGTGCCAAAGCCAAAAAGCGTAATCATATGAAGCTCCCGATCGCCTGTGGTCGTGAATTGAAGCTAGCCGTCCCCTGCTGCCAGCATGGTGTCAGCAGTAGTGGCATTCACTGTCGAACGGGCCGACGGGTGCGAGGCGGCGAACCGCCTCGCGAACGCGCTTGACCAGCCGTGCCCGCCCGTAGGACCAAACCGTGCTGATCGACTGTGCGATCAGCGCGACCAGGGCCCAGCGCAGGTCGCCGGAGGTGGAGTAGACCGTGACCAGCTGTTCCAGCGCAAAGCCTTGCGCCTGCCGGAAACCGAGTTCGTCAAGATTCGTCATGGACAAATTCCCTTCACTTGAGGTGTTGTCCTGATATAGCCCCCACCTGCTGCCAACATGCTGTCAGCAGCAGCCGGACGGGACCCAGAAAAGCCTGCGCACCGAGAGACGACGAGACCCGTCAAGACACTCGTCAAGACGGCTGCCAAAACAGCTACCGAGACAGTCGACAAGACACGTGCCAAGAGAGCGATCGAGAGAGTTGCCATGAGACGCGCCGACCGGCTGTTTCAGATCATCCAGGTGCTCCGACGCACCCGTAAGCCTTTGACTGCCGATGCAATCGCCGCCGAGCTCGAGACATCGAAGCGGACGATCTATCGCGACATCGCCAGCCTGATCGAGCAGCGGGTGCCGATCCGCGGCGAGGCCGGCATGGGCTACATCCTGGAGAAGGGATTCGACCTGCCGCCCTTGATGCTGACACCCGACGAGATCGAGGCCTGCGTGCTCGGCGCGCAATGGGTGGTCGGCCACGCCGATCCCGCGCTGGCGCGCGCGGCCGAGGACCTGATGGCCAAGATCGCCGAGACCGTGCCCGACCGGCTGCGGCCGTTCGTGCTGGAGCCGGCGAGCCGGGCCCGCTCGGCCTGGAACCGGGAGCCCGACCGCATCGACATGGTCAGGACCCGCAGCCAGATCCATGAGGGCAAGAAGATCACGCTGAACTATCGCGACGAGCATGGCCGCGACTCTGAGCGCACGATCTGGCCGATCGCGGTCGGCTATCACGAGGCGGTGCGGCTGCTCGCCGCCTGGTGCGAGCTGCGCAAGGATTTCCGCAGCTTCCGCACCGACCGCGTGGTCACGGCGGTCTATCACGACGAGAAATATCCGGAGCGGCGCGACCTGCTCAGGGCGCGCTGGCGGCGCAGCCTGGTCTGGGAAGCGCCGAGGGACACCTGATGGCCGACAACGCGATCGACGCAGCCGACGCAAGCCCCTGCCAGTCCTGCGGCGCCTGCTGCAGCTATTCGGAGAACTGGCCGCGCTTCACCATCGAGGACGACGCGCAGCTCGATCTGATCCCACCGCAATTCGTCAACGCGCGGCAATCAGGCATGCGCTGCGAGGGCGACCGCTGTTCGGCGCTGTCAGGCAAGATCGGAAAGGCCACGCGCTGCGAAGTCTATGCGGTGCGGCCGGAAGTATGCCGGACCTGCCAGCCGGGCGACGCGGAATGCGCGATGGCGCGGCGCCGGCACGGGCTGCCGCTCATCGCGAGCGCGCAGCCGATCTAACCAGACGTTACGCCGTGACGGTCTCGCTGACGTCCTCGTCGTCGAGCTCGTCATCGACGATCGGTGCGAAGGTCGTCAGCGGCTTGGTCGACAGCGTGATCGGCTTGCGGCCGCCATGCGAAACGGTCGCGGCGCGGGCCGGCTCGCGCGACAGCGCGTAGAGCGTCGAGCCGACACGGCCGCCCGAATTCGCCAGCTCCCACTCGCTGCAGCTCGACGCGATCGCGACCGCGAGCGCGTGCAGATGGCTGCGGCGATAGCAGAACAGCGCGAGCCTCGCCCTGACATCGGGCGCGACATTGGCAACCAGCAACGAGAGCCCGTTCGGATTGGCGCGATACATCTGGCCGAGCAGGTCGTCGGCAACCGGGCAGGCATCGTTCTCGAAGGCGTCGCGGCTTGAAAACATTTGCAAATCCCCCTCGATGGGGAAGATGCCGCGTAATCCTCTAACGAAAGGTTAACCACGGCCTCCGGTCGCTTCCGGAGGGTCTTGCCCGTTGCGCGCGAATCACATCCGCCCGCCGCGGCCCGGCTGGCTTCCTGGTCCAGGATGTGAGGAAAGGTGCGCGCGAACCGCTCAGTTCGCGGCCATGTAGATCGACAGCGCGAAGCCGGTGAGGTGGTGCAGCGCCTGGTCGACCCCGATCAGGGTCCAGAACCAGGGGTGGCCGGATTCCAGCGTCACGCCGAAATGCGAGGCGCAGATGCCCTTGGCCCGATCGACGATGATGTGGATCACGAAGTCAATGAAGGCGACGTACCAGAACCGCGGCGCCACCACCAGGATCAGCGCCAGCGCGACCGCGAGATGGACCAGGCAATGCGCCAGCAGCGGCAGCGCCCAGCCGGTTTTCTGGTCCTTGCCGATCGCCATCCAGGCGTTCTGCAGCATGAAGTCGGCGATGATGTGCTTTGCGGTGAGAAGCAACATCCATCCCACCAGGGCACCAACCGACACCGACGATGACATGGAGGGAAACAACAAGCTGACGCCCTTTTACTTCGATGAATGTGATTGCAAGAAATCCGGGTCAGGTCGTCAGCACAATTCCGCAAACCGAAGCGTGTCTCATTTATGACATCTCCGGCGCCGGAATGCACCTGCGCCTCCTCGAAAATCACATCTCGCTCCGACCGTGGATAGTGGCAATGGTCATGTGGCATCGCGGCGCAGGCCGGCCGAGATTAAGGTTACGGCCGGCGGCCGGTTTGCATTCCCCCCGGGGAGGTATATCGTCGGCAACATAGGAAATTTTCTTTCTTTTATAGCCATTTACGGATTCACCGGGCAGCGCCGCGCCGATCGGGTCGCGGCAACGGGCCGTCCCGGACGGGTGATGAGCCAGGTAATCAGCCATGAGTGCCGAAGCCCCCTCGCCTGCGCCGATGCCGCCGCCGCGCCCTCCGGTCGCCAAACCGGTCGTCAAGACCAACCGCGCGCAGATCATCGTCTTCACCCTGCTGACGCTGCTCCTGAGCGCGGTCACCGTGATCGGCGGCCGGCTCTGGCTGCGCAATTCCGAAACGCTGGTGTTCGCGGTCGGCGATGCCAACGGCCCGGAGGCGAAATTCGCCGCCAAGCTCGCCACCGTGCTGAAGAACAATTCGTCGCGGCTGCGGCTGAAGATCGCGCCGAACCCCGACAACGCCAAGGCGCTGGCGCAATTCGATCGCCGCGACGCCTCGCTTGCCATCCTGCGTACCGACGCAAGGGTGCCGCCGCGTGCCCGCGCCATCGCGATCCTCGAGCATGACGTGGTGCTGGTGCTCAGCCCCGGCGGCAAGAAGATCAAATCGCTGAGCGAGCTCAAGAAGAAGCGGATCGCGGTCGTCGGCGACGGCGAGAACAGCGTCAATTTCGTCCGCAGCGCGCTCGAGATTGCCGACAGCCCCGACGCGGCGCAGCGGGTACAGCAGGCGCCGCCGAACACGCCTTTCGACAAGCTGTTCGCCTCCGGCTTTGCCGCCGTGATCGCGATCGAGCACGCCTCGAAGATCGTGAAGGACAAGACCTACGAGCAATATGCCAAGCGCGCCGGCGGCTTCACGCTGAATGCGATCGACGCGGCCAAGGCGCTGGCGCGCAAATACCCGGCGATTTCGGAGGAGACGGTCTCGACCGGCATGCTGTCGTCCTCGCCGGCGATCCCCGATGACGAGGTCGACACCATCGGGCTGGAATGGCTGCTGGTCGCGCAATCCTCGATGTCCACGACAACAGCTGCTGAGCTCGCGCGCATCATCTATGAGAACAAGTCGGAACTCGCGCTGGACGACGGCTTCGCCTCCAAGATCGAGCCGGCGGCGACCGACAAGGACGCCTTCATCGTCGCCCATCAGGGCGCCGCCGAATACATCAACGACGATACCAAGTCGTTCATGGATCGCTACAGCGACGTGATGTATCTCGCTGCCGCCGCGCTCAGCATCATCGGCTCGATCTTCGCCGCGATCTACACCAAGATCACCCGCGTCGCACCGGAGAAGGCCAGCGAGCTGGCGGGCAGGATCCTCGACATCGGCGAGCGCGTCGAGCACGCCACTTGCGGCGAGCATCTCGACGAATTGCAGGACGAGCTCGAGGCGATCCTGCGCGGCGCGGTGACCGGCCTGCGCGACGGCACCGTTTCCGGCGACGGAATGGACACGTTCAAGCTCGGCTACGAATTGGTCCGCGACGAGATCGCACTGCGCCGCGATCACCTCAAGCGCCACCCGGCGACGCCGGACGAGAACCTCGTGGTGGTGAAGGCGGCCAACGGGTGAAACCAAGCCGCTGGTCACGCCACAGATACAACTGTCGTCCCTGCGATCGCGCCACATGCACCACTGTCGTCCTGGCGAAAGCCAGGACCCATTACCACCGCTTTTGCTGATGAACGGGATCGCGGCCCCAGCATCGCGCAACAATTGAGACTTGGGGTAATGGGTCCTGGCTTTCGCCAGGACAACACCGCCTATGTTAAACGGCCGGTGAACCATACATCCGCACGCTCTCGACATGCACCGGAGCGCAGCGCTTACTACCCGACCGCCGCGTCCGTCGGCGTCGCAGCGGCGTCGAGCTGCCGTCCCTCGTGATCCATATGCAGGTAGTTCGGGTTGAACAGGCCGGCGTGCATCAGCCGCTCGAGATTGGGGACGACCAGGGTCTTTCCCTTGAGTACGATCAGGCCGCCGGCGCGCAATTCCTGCAGCGTTCGGTTGACGTGAACCTTGGAGAGCCCGGTGGCATCGGCGAGATCGCCCTGGGTCAGCGGGAAATCACAGCTGTCGCCCTGGGTCAGGCCTGCAGCACGTAGCCGGAGCCAGATCTCGCACAGCAGATGGGCCATCCGCTCCAGCGCCGTTCGCTGGCCGAGGCTCATGGTCCATTCGCGCTGGATCGCCGCGTTGACCAGGGTTTCCCACCAGAACGCGGTCACGATGCGCGGATGTCCGGCCGCGACCTTGTCGAAGAATTCGCGGGAGAGGTCGGCGATCGACACTGCCGTGACGGTACCGATCGAATGATCCATCTCGCGCAGGATGAAGACGTTCACGTCGCAAATGTCGCCGGGCAGAAAGAAGGCCACGATCTGACGCCGGCCGTCCTCGAGCTGCTTGTAGCGATAGGCCCAGCCGGACAGGATCAGATGGACGTCCTTCGGCTTCTCGCCCTCGCGGACGATGTCGACCCGCGGACCAAAATGGCGGACGCGCTCGGTAGACGCGCGATTGAGAAGGACCTGGTCTACCGGCGAAAGCCGTGCAAACTGCTCCAATTTCCGGATTAGCGACGCCAACGATTGGTCTCCCGCATGTTTAATCGGGCAACTGCAGGACCGACTTCAATTACGTATGTTACCTTGCACAGCTATTGACGTATGTTCACTAGTGTACAGACGTCCCAAGGATGCGACGGTTACATCCCGAGCATCACGCACACCTCGGCTCCCGGTGGGTACCACCGGTGAAATACGGGTCCCCCGGCTCGGGGGGACGTCTAAGGGACGTTCAGACGAACGGCACGCCGTAGTAGTCGTTCACCGCGCGCGTGGTGCCGATATCGGACCAATTCCACTCGCGCTCGCTGCCGTATTTCGGCGCGCCGCGCAGCTGGCTCTCGGTGACGCCGGTGACATAGCCGCCCAGCCTCGTGTCGTATTTGAGCGACTGCCAGGGCAGCGGATAATGGTCGTTGCCGAGACCGAGAATGCCGCCGAAGCCGAGCACGGCGTAAGACACCCGCCCGCTCTTCTTGTCGATCATCACCCGTTCGATCGAGCCGATCTTGCGCTCGTCGGAGCCATAGACCGCGGTGCCCTCGACCTTGTCGCTGCCGATCAGGTTTCCGACCTCCTTCTCGTCCATCGCCATGTCAGTTCTCCATTGATCCCTCGACGCCAACGGTCGGCCCGGGTCATCGTTCCTGCCGCATTGCCGCGATTGCTGCAGAGCGGAACGCCGTTCAGCCCGTTGGAGGATCGCCGCGGTCGTCCGATGTCATGCCGGATCCCGGCGTCTTGTCGGCATCGTTCAATTTCGGATCACGCGTCGCTTCGCGCGCATTCGACTTTCGCGGGTCGGTCTTATGCGCGGTCTGCGCGCGCTGCTTGTCGGCCGGCTGCTCCTGCCCCTTGTTGTCTTTCACGATGCCCTGATTGGAATGTGCCACTGCTTATGTCCTTCTTGTTGCCTTGGCTGCCTTGCTTGAAGACATGCGGGCCCCGGCGATCAAATTCGCCGAGGCCCGTCACCGGAGTGGTCCACCGCCTTTCGGGGAGCAAAGCAGCGAACGCACGGGTGCTACGCGGAGCACCGAAGATCGTTCCTGCGATCTTCGCGATCCCAGGTCGCGATCTTGGATCGCAATTTCCGGCGCGCGTTTTTTTCAATTCGACCGATGTCATGGGTTAACGACGGCCTCCCGGGAACAAGCCTAGTATTGCTGGTTCCAGCTCGGAGACGGCATGATCAAGAAGAAGCGCAACAGGTCGCGGCCTCCCGGATCGTTTGAAAACCGCTTGCAAAAATTCGCCGAAGATTCGCGCATTGCGGCACGCAAGCTGCCGCCGGGACGGGAACGCGAAATGCTGATGAAGAAGGCCAGACAGACCGAGACTGTGATGGAAGTCAGCGAATGGCTGACGTTCCGCAAGTAGCCGCGAGTCGCAAAGGAGAGCTGCGATGATCGAGGAACGGTTTGACTCACGCACGCTCTTCGCCATGAACGTTGCGCTCGATCGCGTTTGCGCAGACGCACCTCACGGCGAGGAACATGACACCCGCCGCCGCGTTGCCCGATACATCATCAAATGCGCCAAGAGCGGCAGGACGACGCTTTCCGAGCTGACCGAAGCCGGACGGCAGGCGTTGGCCAAGGCCACCGCCGCGGCGTGAAAACCGGCGTAAGTGCCTGTTGCCCTCGGCCCTCAGCAGAGGCAGCCACGCATGCGCATTGCAATCAGCATCGGCCTGCTGGCCTTTTTGGCCGCCGTCGGCGCCTACGCCTATGAAGGCCTGACCGTGGATGCTCCGGTGCCGACCTACGGCATCGTGGTGTTCACGATCGGCATTGCGCTTCTGGCCGCGGTCTGCATCGGCCTGATGGGCCTGTTGTTCTATTCCAGCCGCCGCGGCTACGACGAGCCGCCGCACATCAAGCGGTAGATAGCTTCGGCAGATTCCCGCGTCATTGCGAGCGAAGTGAAGCAATCCACAGCGCCGCAAGCGGGGAACTGGATTGCTTCGTCGCTTCGCTCCTCGCAATGACGGCGAAGGTTCTTACGACACCGCCGGCGCCCGGGCGCGGATCTCCGCGATCTTGCGCTTCAGCGCTGCCTGCCGCGGATCGGGCATGGTGGCAGCGCGCGCTTCCGCAATGGCGCCGGCAAGGTCGGGGAGCACGAGCACGCCGTCGAAGGTCGGCTTGGCGAGTCCGTCGATGATCACGTGCCAGTCCGCGATGCCCTGGCGGTAGGGATCGCCGTAACCCTGGATCATGGTCGCGGTCTGCACGACCGCCGGGGTGGCGCCCGGCTGCTTGGTCAGGCTGCGGTCGATCATGTGCAGCCAGCGCTCGACCCAGACGCGCTCCCTGGCATAGCGTCCCGAGAACAGCCGCCAGCGCTTCAGGCCCGCCTCGATCCTGAGCCGGCGAACGCTGAAGCGGTTGTTGGCGCTGAAGCGGATCGAGACCCGGCGACGCCGCCAGCCGAACTGATCCAGCACGCCGAGCACCGGATCGGCGACCACGGCCGGCAGGGCGTCGATCAACTCGTCCAGGCGAAACTTCTTGACGTCGTCGGCCGAGCGCGCCGCAAGGCCGCCCGCCGCACTGACTTCGCCAAGCTTGAGCTGCGCGATGCGGATCGCGTCCTCATACGCCATGCGCTCCGCCATCAGGCGGCCGATCTCGGCAAGCAGGGCGTCGTCGACGCCGCGGCGGCCGACGAAGCGCTTGAGCCGGTCGATATAGAGCTGTGCGTAGCTCGTGCTCTGATAGGCGATCAACAGATCGATGGCCTTGGTGACGGCCGGCCCGAGATGGTCCGGGCAGGCGTCGGGCAGCACCGGCGGCCCCTCGTCCTCATCGCCGATGATATCGGCAAAGAGGTAACGGAGCGAAGCCAGGAGACCGTCGTCATCCGCCACTGCGGCGCCTCCAGAACTCGTCACGGGGCTCATGCAGGTTTGGGCTCCGCGACCTGTGGGGTGGCGTGCTGCGCGAGCTGCTGCTCGAGCGTCGAGATATTCTGGAACAGGCGGGCGCTGGCGAGGCGCAGGAAGTAGAAGCCGAACGCCGGGTTCTGGACGTAGAGCTGCTCGACCTGGTCATAGGTCACCGACAGCACCATGCCGGTCTCGACGCACTCCAGCGTCTGGGTTCGCGTGTTCGACGGCGACAGCATGCCGAACTCGCCGACGAGGGCGCCGACCGGCAGCTCGATGCCGGATTCGACCAGGCGGAAGCGGCCGCTGACAATGTAGAACATGCTGTCGGCCTTCTCGTCCTTGTAGAACAGGACTTCGCCCGCGGTGCATTTGCGTTCCGTCGTGAACGGCTTCAGCCATTCCATCGACAGATCGCTGTTGACCGATTTCTTCACGTTGCGGACCAGTTGCAGCATCTGGTGCAGCCGATAGGTGTTCACCGGCAACAGCACGGCATGCAGGATCAGCGTCGCGTAATTGTGGGTCGGGACGGCGGTCGCGATCAGGATGATGTTGGTCAGGATGGCGAAGACGCGCAACGGGATCATGGTCCGCATCGACAGCGTGGCAACCACGAAGATCGATGCGAAGAAACTGCCGGCGGCGCCTGCGTGCTCCGCGAGATGTGAGGTATCCATCGGAAACCAACCAATTTCTCAAGAAGTGAATAAGATCGCCTTATTAGTCGCTTCATTCCGGCCAAGGTCGCATCGGCGACCAGCATCCCTGATATACGGGGAAAAAGCGACGTTTTGTCCGATTTCTCACATTCGCGGGCGCAAAATCGGGCCAACATGGTTAGGCCTTTCGTCCAACTGATGGGTCTTCCGCCGCGAGCATCCCGCCATGGCCTGCGCGTTGACGGCCTCAACCGGGAGAGGCACGTTGTGACATCGGCTCTGCCGTTCGCAGGGCCTCAATTCCAGCAATTCATCGACAGGCAAGCTCCGTTCCGATGTCCAAGCGGCTCGTCCTTCCGGCCTTGACGCGCTTCGTTTCCGCCACCGCCGGCCGCAACATGACCACGGCGGCCTATGTCGCCGTCGCGGCCGGTGTCGCCATGATGACGCTGCTGACGGTCGCGCCGGCCCATGACGCGGCGCCGCGCTGGGTGGATGCGCTGCTGTGGGCCTGCCTTGCCTATTTCGTATTCGAATGGCTGGTGCGGCTGCGCCACATGGGCCGGCAGGGCAAATTCTGGTTCTACGCGCTGTCCAGCGCCGGCGTGGTCGACGCGATCGGCGCGCTGGCCGTGCCGGTGGCCTTGCTGTCCGGCGTCGAGCCGAAGACCGCCTGGCTGCTCGGCGTACTCTGGGTGCTCAAGGTGGTGCCGGGCATTCCCGGCCTGCGCCAGCTCCGGCGCGTGCTGGTGGTGGAATCCGGGCCGCTGCTCAGCGTGCTCGTGATCTTCCTGATGGTGGTGTTCCTGGCCTCCGTTGCGGAATATTTCCTGGAGCGGGACGTCCAGCCGCAGACCTTCGGCAGCGTGCCGGCGGCGCTGTGGTGGGCGGTGGTGACGCTGACCACGACCGGCTACGGCGACGTGGTGCCGATCACCCCGCTCGGCCGCGTGGTCGCCGCCATGGTGATGATCTCGGGCCTCGGCGTGTTCGGGCTGTGGACCGGTATCCTGGCGACCGGTTTTGCCGCCGAAACCCGCCGCGACAATTTCTTGAGAACCTGGGAGACCGTCAGCAAGGTGCCGTTCTTCGCGCATCTCGGCCCGGCCGCGATCGCCGACGTCACCCAAATGCTGCGGACCATGGACCTGCCGCCGCGCACCATGATCATCCGCAAGGACACCAATGGCGACTGCATGTATTTCGTCGCCGCCGGCGAGGTCGAGGTCGACCTGCCCGGGCGCAAGGTGAAGCTTGGCGAAGGCGAGTTCTTCGGCGAGATGGCGTTGCTAGGCAACACCAAGCGCGGCGCCAGCGTCTCGACCAGCAAGGTGACCAGGTTGTTGGTGCTTGACCTGGTCGATTTCCGCCTGTTGATGGCAAGGCATCCCGATCTCGCCGAGACCATCGACGCCGAGGCCAAGCGGCGCGAACGTGAAAATCAATAATGATGGAGACCAAGATGGCTGACGCGGCCGACACCGCCAGCGGACCCGTGCTCGAAATCGCGGGCGCACGCGCAACGATCCGCCTCAACCGGCCGAAGCATCTCAACCGCCTGCAGGCCGAGGACCTCGGCGAGCTGCTGACATTGTTCGACCGGATCGAGGCCGATCCCGCGATCCGCGTGCTGGTGCTGACCGGAACCGGCCGCGCGTTCTCCGCCGGCTACGACCTCAACTCCGTCGCCGAGCGCGCGGTGAGCGCCAGCGAACAACAGAGCGCGGGTTCGGCGTTCGAGGTCGTGGTCAACCGCCTCGAGGATCTCAGCGTGCCGACGATCTGCCGGCTCAATGGCGGGGTCTATGGCGGCTCGACCGACCTCGCGCTCGCCTGCGACTTCCGCATCGGCGTCGATACCGCCGAGATGTTCATGCCGGCGGCGCGGCTCGGGCTGCACTATTACAAGAGCGGCATTCAGCGCTACGTCACGCGGCTCGGCGTCGACAACGCCAGGATGCTGTTCCTGACCGCGCAGAAGATATCGGCGCCGGAGATGCTGCGGATCGGCTACCTCACCGCGATGGTATCGCTCGACCTGCTCGACGAGGAAGTCGACAAGCTCGCGACGATTTTGGCGGGCAACGCGCCCAAGGCGATGGCCGGCATGAAGCGCGCAATCAACGAATTCGCCCGCGGCGCACTGGATGAAGCCGCCGCCGACGCCCGCCACCGCGACAGCATGCGCGGCGACGAGATCAAGGAAGGCATCAAGGCCTTCGCCGAGAAGCGGGCGCCGCGGTTTTAGGTCGGCGTCCCGGCTCCTTTATCCCGTCACCTGAGGAGCCGCGTAGCGGCGTCTCGAAGGGTCGACGGCCCGGTTGGTGGCCGATTCATCCTTCGAGGCTCGCTCCGCTCGCACCTCCAGCGACAAAGGCGAAGCCTTTGCGCGGGGATGACGGGTCTAATGGCGCGCTCAGCCTTTGAGACGTCATTGCGAGCGAAGCGAAGCAATCCATTTCAGCGCGAACGCGGTGGCATGGATTGCTTCGTCGCTATCGCTCCTCGCAATGACGGCCGTATCAACCTCCCCTCACGCCCGCTTGCTCCGCATCGCGCGGACCTGCGCGATGTCAGGATCCGCGGCGAGTGCCTGGTAGCGCTTGCTGTCGACGGCGTAGAGCGCGATGCGGCCCTCGGCGTCGGCATGGACACCCCAGCCGAAACGCTTGCCGAGCGGCGAGGCGCGCATGCAGGCCTGGCCGCGCGAGAAGAACGTCTCGCGGGCGAGGCTGCGCGCTTTCTTCGCCACTTTCGCATCGAGCGCACGGCCGGCCGCCGACGTCGCGAACACCACATCGTCGGAGGTGTACTTGTAGGGCGCGCCCGCGATCATCCGGTATTGCAGCAAGGCAACCGTCGGCTGGCCACCGCGCAACTGCGGCTCCTCGCCGCGCTGCGCCGGACAGTCCTCCGCGACGCGGATCAGGGTGTTGAAGCAGTTGGTGCTGTGCAGGACTTTCGCCATCGGCCCGATCCGTATCACACTCCGGTGGCCGCGGCATGCTGCGCCGCCATCTCGTCATCGGCCTTCGATATCCGCTGGAAGGCCGGGCGTGCGGCGATGCGTTCGGCATGGCGGACGAACACGTCCCTTTTCGGCACGATGCCGAACATCATGGTCCAAGAGAGCGCGATGCCCCAGAGGATGTCGGCCGCCGTGATCTCTTCGCCGAGCAGATAGGGCCCCTTTGCCAGCTGCGATTCCAGCGCGCCCAGCATGGTGTCGTAATCGGCATAGGGCGACTGCGTGATTGGCGCGGGCTCGCGCTTCATGAAATGGTCGATCACGCCCGGCTCGAACGATGCGCCGTAATAGGCGATCCAGCGCAGATACGGGCCGCGGCGCGGGTCGTTCAGCGCCGGCGTCAGGCCGGCCTGCGGAAACAGATCGGCGAGATAGATGAAGATCGCGACCTGCTCGGTGACCAGCGCGTCACCATGGCGGATCGCCGGCACCTTGCCGAGCGGATTGATGGCGAGATAGGCGGCCTTGCGCTGCTCGCCGGACTTCATGTTCAGGACGTGCAGGTCATACGGCGCGCCGAGTTCCTCCAGCAGCACGCGGGTGCCGGTGGCGCGGCTTTGCGGCGAATAATACAACGTGACGCGGTCGGTGGGGGTGGTCATGGCGGGTCTCCTTGCGCCGTCGGGCATGGCTCCGTTATGCCCGCCTATACCTGACATCTTGTGTCAGGTATGATTTGACCATGCGCGCGAGCCGGCTGTTTTCCATCGTCACCACCCTGCAGGCGCGGGGGCAGGTCACCGCACCTGAGCTGGCGGAAGCTTGCGAGGTCTCGGTGCGCACGATCTATCGCGACATCGACGCGCTCGCCGCCGCCGGCGTTCCGGTTTACGCCGACCGTGGTGCCGAGGGCGGCTATCGCCTGCTCGACGGCTATCGCGTGCGGCTCAACGGCCTGTCGCAGGGCGAGGCCGAGGCGCTGTTCATGGCCGGACTGCCGGGGCCCGCCGCCGCGCTCGGCCTCAATGCCGCGATGGCGGCGGCGCAGACCAAGCTGATGGCGGCGCTGCCGGAGAACCTGCGGCCCAACGCGAGAGGGATGCAGCAGTGCTTCCATCTCGACGCGCCCGGCTGGTTCGGCGAGACCGAGGAGCCGGAGCATCTGCGCGCCATCGCCGGCGCCGTGCTGGGCGAGACCATGCTCGAGATCCGCTACCAGAGCTGGAAAGCCGAGAAGCGGCGGCGCGTGGCGCCGCTCGGCCTCGTGCTGAAGGGCGGCAGCTGGTATCTCGCCGGCCTCGTCGACGGCAATGTGCGCACCTACCGCGTCGCGCGCGTACTGGATTGCACCGCGCTGGAGACCCCGTTCGCACGGCCGGCGGCGTTCGACCTCGCCGCCTATTGGCGCGCCTCGATCGAGCGGCTGGAGGCCGAGCTGCATCCGAACGAGGCCACGGTGCGGCTGTCGCCGCTCGGGCTGAAACTGTTCGACGCGCTTGCGCATCCTTACGTGAAGGCGCGGATGAGGCTCACTGATGGCACCGACGCCGACGGCTGGCGGCTCGCCACCATGCCGGTCGGCAAGACGGTGTGGCATGCGGCGACCGAATTGCTGCGGCTCGGCGCCGAGGCCGAAGTGGTCGCGCCGTTAGAGTTGCGCGAGAAGATGGCCGAGCTGACGAGCGCGATGGCCGCGCGCTATGCCGACGCGCCAGCCCGCCGCGCGGTGGCGGGACGCTGAAGCGTAATGAGATTGGGTTGAATGGAGCCGCAGGAGCAGTGCGCTCCCTCGCCCCGTTCTTACGGGGAGAGGGTTGGGGTGAGGGGCTGTCTCCGCGCATACGGTGATAGCTGCGCTTGCTGAGACTCCCCCTCACCCGGAACGCATCTAACGATGCGTTCCGACCTCTCCCCGCGCGCGGGGCGAGGTGGAGCAGAGTCTGCGGTTCGCTGCTTGCTAGTAGCGGCTGTCGGAGCTGATCACGAAGCGGTCGAAAAAATTGACCGGCAGGATCTCGAACCGCTCCAGCGTCAGCGTAATCCCGGTCACGAAGTCCACGCCCTTGATCGTGCCCTCAAGATCGATCCGCCGGCCGCGGCGCAGGCCGCGGGTTTCCGGATGTTGCTCGATGTCGATATAGGCATAGATCGGATTGTCGAGCCGCGAATGGCGATGCCAGCCGCGCTGCAGGAAGCTGAATTGCAGCACCGAGCCCGCGCCCCAATCGATCGCGTCGAAGAAGCGGGTCTTCCAGGCAACGGGCCGTCCCAGATAATGCGCGGCGACGAACGCGTCGCGCTCGAGTGCAGGCAGACGGTGCAGCTGCCAGCTGATCTCCGCCGGCGTCAGGGAGGCGTTATTCGCCATTGTTGTTCTTGTCGTTTCTTCTTGTAGCTCTTCTTGTCCTCGGCGGGAGGGCGAACCGGCCTTCCCGCCTTGAGGAAATTATACATCGACGAATGTGACAGTATCTTCCACGGTCGCGCGCGACGTGCGGTAGCTGTTCACCTTGTGCGCATGATCGGCATAGCCGAACGAGATACCGCAGACAACCCGGCGATCGTCGGCCAGGTTGAAATGACGGCGGATCAGCCCGGAATGGCGCGCGATCGCCGCCTGCGGGATGGTGCCGAGCCCGAGCGCCTGCGCCGCCAGCATGAAGTTCGAGACATAGCCGCCGCAGTCGATCGCACCATAGATGCCGAGCGGCTCATTGGTGTGGACCACGGCAATGTGCGGCGCGCCGAAGAAATTGTAGTTCTCCAGCGCCTGTTTTGCGTAGGCCGGCCTGTCGCCGCGCGCGATGCCGAGCGTGTTGTAGAGCTGGAAACCGCTTTCGCGGCGGCGCTCCAGATAGACGCCGACATATTCGCGCGGCGGCGTGAAGTCGTAGTCCTCGCCGAGGCCGCGCGAGGCCTCGGCATAGATCGCCTTGCGAAACCGCTCCTTGGCCTCGCCGGAGACGATCAGCACCTGCCAGGGCTGGCTGTTGCACCAGGATGCGGTGCGCTGCGCGGTCGACAGAATGTGCTCGATGACCTCGCGCGGCACCTCGCGCGGCTGGAACGCGCGCACCGAGTAGCGCTCGTTGAGCAGTTCCTCGAGCGCGCCGATACGGTCCTCGGTCGCGTAGCGCGGGTTCGGTGTCTTCGCGTCCATGATATATCCTCTTTTTTCGTCATTCCGGGGCACGCGAAGCGTGAACCCGGAATCTCGAGATTCCGGGTTCGATGCTTCGCATCGCCCCGGAATGACGACTAACCACCCCGCCCCTTGGTCGGGATCTTGTTGTAGGGCACATCCTTGTCGACGCGAATGTCGCCGGGCAGGCCCAGCACGCGCTCGGCGATGATGTTGCGCAGGATCTCGTCGGTGCCGCCGGCGATGCGCATCGAGGGCGACGACAGCAGCATCTGCTGGAACTGGCCGTTGGCCTGCTCCTCGTCGGTGCCGGTGAGGCTGCCCGCCGCGCCTTCCAGGTCCATCGCATAGGTCGCGATATCCTGCAGCATCAGGCCGGAGACGAGCTTGCCGATGGAGTTTTCCGGGCCCGGTCGCTCGCCCTTCGACAGCGCCGAGATGGCGCGGTAGCTGGTGTATTTCAGCCCGCTCGCCTTCACCGCCCAGCTCGCAAGCCTGGAGCGCACCGCCGGATCGTCGATCGCGAGACCGTCCTCCAGCATCAAATTGGAGCAGAACTCGAACATCTCGGGCACGCCGGTGGCGAGCCGCGCGCCGATCGACATGCGCTCGTTCATCAGCGTGGTCAGCGACACGCTCCAGCCCTCGCCGACCGCGCCGAGGCGCTGGCTGTCCGGGATCACGACGTCGGTGAAATAGACCTCGTTGAACTCCTGCATGCCGTTGGCCTGCTTGATCGGCCGCACCTCGACGCCGGGGCTCTTCATGTCGAGGAAGAACATGGTGAGGCCCTTGTGCTTCGGCACATTCGGATCGGTGCGCGCGATCAACAGGCCGTAGTCGGAGTAATGCGCGCCTGAGGTCCAGATCTTCTGGCCGTTGACGACCCAATTGTCGCCCTTCTTCTCGGCGCGGGTGCGCAGCCCCGCAACGTCGGAGCCGGCCGACGGCTCCGAGAACAGCTGGCACCAGATCTCCTCGCCGGAGGCGAGCTTCGGCAGATAGCGGCGTTTTGCGTCTTCGCTGCCCCACGCCATCACGGTCGGGCCGCACATGCCCTCGCCGATCTGGAACGGCTGGGTCAATTTGCCGTAGACGCCCTCTTCCTGCTGCCAGATCACGCGCTCGATCGGGGTGGCGCCGCGGCCGCCATATTCCTTCGGCCAGTGCAGGCAGGCCCAGCCGCCCTCTGCCTTCTTCTTCTGCCAGGCCTTGCCGACCTCGACCATGTCGTGCCTGGCGAGCCGGATGCGGCCGAGCGAAGACTTCGAGAGCTCCTCTTCGAACTCCTTCGGCGCGTTGGCCGCGATCCACTTGCGGGCGATGGCGCGGAACTCGGCTTCCTGCGGCGTGTCATCGAAATTCATGGCGGCTCCTTTTCTTTGTCATTCCGGGGCGCGCGCAGCGCGAACCTCAGATGCGCGGTTGCGCATCGGGGAATCTAGAAGTTATGTCGCTCGAGGTTCCGGGTTCGCCGCTTCGCGCCGCCCCGGAACGACGGTTAAGCTCTTCCCTTGGTCGGGATCTTGTTGAAGGGGACGTCCTTGTCGACCCTGATGTCGCCGGGCAGGCCCAGCACGCGTTCGGCGATGATGTTGCGCATGATCTCGTCGGTGCCGCCCTCGACGCGGGTGCCCGGCGCGCGCAGCAGCATCGCCTGGAATTTGCCGGCGACCTCGGCATCCTCGATCCCGTTCAGCGCGCCGGCCGCGCCCTGCAGATCGAGCGCGTAGGTCGCGACGTCCTGGATCATCGAGCCGGCGACCAGCTTGCCGATCGAATTCTCCGGTCCCGGACGCTCGCCCTTCGACAGCGCCGAGATTGCGCGCATGCTGGTGTATTTCAGCCCGCTCGCCTTCACGGCCCAGTTGGCGAGCTTGGAGCGCACCGCGCGGTTCTCGATCGCGGGGCCGTCCTCCAGCATCAGGCTGTTGCAGAAGTCGAACAGCTCGGGAAAGCCGGTGGCGACACCGGCGCCGATCGACATCCGCTCGTTCATCAGCGTGGTCAGCGACACGTTCCAGCCGTCATTGACATTGCCGAGCCGCTGCGAGTCCGGAATGCGCACGTCGGTGAAATAGACCTCGTTGAAGTCGGAGGCGCCGCTCGCCTGCTTGATCGGCCTGACCTCGACGCCCGGGCTCTTCATGTCCAGGAAGAACATGGTGAGGCCCTTGTGCTTGGGCACGGTCGGGTCGGTGCGGGTGAGCAAGATGCCGTAGTCGGAATAATGCGCGCCCGAGGTCCAGATCTTCTGGCCGTTGATCACCCACTCGTCGCCATGCTTCTCGGCGCGGGTGCGCAGGCCGGCGACGTCGGAGCCGCCGGCCGGCTCGGAGAACAGCTGGCACCAGATCTTCTCGCCGGAGGCAAGCGGCGGCAGATATTTGCGCTTCTGCTCCTCGCCGGCGAACGCCATCATGGTCGGGCCGCACATGCCGTGGCCGATGATGAACATCGAGCTGAGGCGGCCGAACGGGCCCTCCTCCTGCTGCCAGATCACGCGCTCGATCGGCGATGAGCCGCGGCCGCCATACTCCTTCGGCCAGTGCAGGCAGGCCCAGCCGGCATCGGCCTTCTTCTTCTGCCAGGCCTTCGCGACCTCGAGAATGTTGGCGCCCTTGAGCGCAACACGGCCGAGCGAGGCCTTGCGCAGCTCGTTTTCATGTTGCTTCGGTGCATTGGCCGCGATCCAGGCTTTCGCCTCGGCGCGGAATGCGGCCTCCTGCGGGGTGTCGTCGAAATTCATGGTGGCTTTCTTTCCGTCATTCCGGGGCGATGCGCAGCATCGAACCCGGAATCTCGATTTCCCAACCTCTGGATTCCGGGTTCGCGCTACGCGCGCCCCGGAATGACGAATCGTATCGTTACGCCGCGTTCTTCTTGCGCATGCGGTCGATCAGCGCGTCTTCCCAATAGGACAGGCTGCCGAGACCGAGCGCCACCGCATTGGCGCGGCGGTAGTACATGTGGCAGTCGAACTCCCAGGTGAAGCCCATGCCGCCATGCACCTGGATGTTGTTCTTGGCGCAATGCTGGAATGCCTGCGTCGCGCTGATGCGCGCGGCGGCGGCCGCTTCCGGCAATTCGCCGGCATTGGTCGAGAGCGCCCAGGCGCCGTAGTAGCAATTCGAGCGCGCCAAGGTCGCCGACACATACATATCGGCCAGCATGTGCTTGACCGCCTGGAACGAGCCGATCGGACGGCCAAAGGCAATACGATCAAGCGCATAATCGCGGCCCATCTCCAGCGCGCGGTCGGCGCCGCCGACCTGCTCGAACGCCGTCAACACGGCCGCGCGATCGAGCACCTGGGTGATCACGCTCCAGCCCTCGCCGGCCGCGCCGAGCGGCTCGGCCTTCGCATCCTTGAAGGTAAACTCGGCCTGGCCGCGGGTCAGGTCGATGTTGGTCAGCGACTTGATTTCGACGCCGCCGGCCTTGAGGTCGACGATGAACAAGGAAATATCGGACTCGCGTCCGCTCGAGCCGGTGCGCGCGGCGACCACGGCGAAATCGGCGATCGCACCATCAGGCACCGGCTTCTTGACGCCGTTGAGCACGCCGCCATTGGCCGTCACCTTGATCGCCTTCGGCGACGGGTTGCCCTTGCCCTCGAACAGCGCCAGCGTGCCGATGGCTTCGCCCGCGGCGATCTTCGGCAGCCACTTCTGCTTCTGCGCGTCACTGCCTGCGATCAGGATCGCTTCGGCGGCGAGATAGACGGTGGAGGAGAACGGCACCGGCGCCAGCGCGCGGCCCATTTCCTCCGCGATCACGCAGAGCTCGAGATGGCCGGCGCCCGCGCCACCGAACTGTTCCGGGATCGCGACGCCGAGGAAGCCCATCTCGGCGAGGCCCTTCCACAGCGCCTTGTCGTAAGGCGCCTTGCCGTCGAGCACCTCGCGCACGGCCTTCGGCGGGCACTGTTCGCTGAGGAACTTCCGCGCCTCGTCGCGCATCTGCTTCTGTTCGTCGGAAAAATCGAAATTCATGGCGCTTACCTTTTCTTGCTGTCATTCCGGGGCGATGCGCAGCATCGAACCCGGAATCTCGACGTAAGGAACCTCTGGATTCCGGGTTCACGCTTCGCGCGCCCCGGAATGACGCGTTTGCTTTCGTAGGATCAATTCAAGATGATCACGTCGTCGCCGGGCTTGCCGGCATACAGCTTCTCGACCAGTGCGGCGCGGCGTTCGAGGCCGGCGCGCTGGTTGATGTAGCCCTTGTCGGTGAGCTCGTTGCCGTCGATCGACGGCGGCTCGACCATCAGCATCGCACGCGCGATACGCATGCTGCTGCCGGTGGTGGACGCATTGTGCGCCTGCAAACCCTTCTTCAGGCAGGCAAGCACTTCGGGATGCCGGATCACGTCCTCGTAGCTGGCATCGGCATTGCCGACGAGCTGGCGGCAGGCGTGCAGGTTCGGCCAGCACAGCAGGCCGATGAACTCACGGTCCTGCCCCGCAACCAGCGCGTCATGCACGACCGGCGTCGCGGCTGATATCGCATCGGTGCGCAACGAGCCGACATGCACGAACGTGCCGGTGGTCAGCTTGAAATCTTCGACCACCCGGCCGGCAAAGATGATGCCTTGCAGCGGATCTTCGGGATCGACGAACACGCCGGCATCGCCGATGCAGTAGAAGCCTTCCTCGTCGAACATCTTGGCCGTGAGGTCCGCCTGGCCGAAATAGCCTGGCGTGACGTTGACGCCGCGCAGCCGCAATTCATATTTCGAGCCGCACGGCACCATCTTCAGCTCGACGCCGGGGAACGGCAGGCCGATCAGGCCGACGCGCTCGGTGTCCCAATAGGTGCCGGTCGAGGTCGGCGCGGTCTCGGTCGAGCCCCAGCCGGTGTAGAACACGATGCGCCCGCCCGTGGTCTTCACCGCCAGCGCCTGCATGCGGTCATAGAGATCGTCGGGCAGCCGCGCGCCGCCATAGGCCATGATCGAGAGGTTCTTGAAGAAGCTCGCGCACAGCGCCTCGTCCTTCTCCATCGCGGCGGCGAGCGCGGCATAGCCGGCCGGCACGTTGGCGTAATAGGTCGGCGACACCTCGCGCAGGTTCCTGATGGTCTCCTCGAGCTGGCACGGCATCGGCCGGCCGTCGTCGATATAGAGCGTGCCGCCGTCGACCAGCACCGGATTGAACGCGGCGTTGCCGCCCATGGTGTGATTCCACGGCATCCAGTCGAGCACCGTCGCGATCGGTCCCTCCGTTTCACGCGGGCGCACCTGCATCATCATCGCCGCGTTGGCACACATCATCTCCTGGGTGTTGATGACGGCCTTGGGCATGCCGGTCGAGCCCGAGGTGAACAGCAGCTTGCCGACGGTCTTGGGCGTGATCTTCGCGATGGACTCGCCGACCGCAGCCGTCACCGGCGTTGCCGCGAGGTCGGCAAAGGCCGCGCTCCTGATGCCCTCGCAGGGACGCAGGACGTGGACGACCGTGATGCCGGTGAGATCGATCGCTTTGAGCGCCTTCTCGAAAGTCGGGCCGTCCTGCACCATCACGACGGCCGGCTTGATCAGGTTGAACAGGTATTTGAGCTTGAGATGATCCTGGCTCATCAGCGAATAGGCCGGCGACACCGGCGCGGCCGGCAGCCGCGCCTGCATCGCGGCCTGCGTCATCAGCGCGTGCTCGATAGAATTGCCCGAGAGGATCGCGACGGGCCGGCCGTCGCCAACGCCAAGATCGAGCAGGCCTTGCGTCAGCGCATCGACGGTGCGCTTGGCTTCGCCATAGGAGACCTTGCGCCACTGCCGGTCGGGACCACCGCGTTGCGCGAGCCAGATCCGCTCCGGCGCCTGCGCCGCCCATTTGGCGAGATAAGCCGGAATATGCGTCTCGTAGGCCTGGAGCGGAATCCGCGACTTCAGGACGACGGTGCCGTCACCGCGCCGCTCGACCGCGATGTCACGTGCGAGCCAATCCACCTTGCGAAAGGCAGGTTTCGTCAGCATCGCCGCGTCTCCATCCATTTTGCGTCTCCCGGAATTCTTGTCCTTTAGAGGATCTGTTCTCAGCGCCTGATATAGACAGGCTTTCGTTTCTCGAGAAAGGCCCTGATTCCCTCCTGGAAATCTTCCGAGCGGCTGCACAGCACCTGATTGCGATCCTCCATCGCAATCACGGCCTCGATCGAGCCGGCATCGATGCTCATGTTGATGCATTCCTTCGAGAGGCGGAGACCGACCGGCGAGGCCGTCATCATCGCCTCGACATAAGGATTGGCCGCAGCATCAAGATCGGTGGCCTCGACCACCTCGGACACCAGGCCGACCGCAAGCGCGCGGTCGGCATGGATGAAGCGCCCGGTGAGGATCAATTCGGAAGCAACCGAGACGCCGACGAGGCGCGGCAGGAAATAGCTGGTGCCGATATCGCAGCCGCCGAGACCAAGCTTGATGAAGGCGCAGTTCATCCGCGCGTTCTTCGCGGCGATGCGGATGTCGGCGGCAAGCGCCAGCGCGAAGCCGCCGCCGGCGGCAGCGCCCTGCACCAGCGCGATGATCGGCTGCGGAGCGCGCCGCATCAGCATCACGATGTCGGCAATGCGGCGCTGCGAGTCCAGCGACTCTGTGACGCCGGGCGGCTCGGTCTGTCCACCACGGCGCGCCATCGCGTGCTTGAGATCGAGCCCGGCGCAGAAATTCGCACCGGCGCCCTTCAGCACCACGACGCGGGTGTCGCGATTGCGCTGCAGGCCTTGGAAATAGACGTTGAGCGCGTCGATCAGCGAAGGATCGAGCGCATTGAGGCTCTCGGGGCGATTGAGCGTGACCCAATCTGTTCCGTCGTGATGTTCGATCAGCAGCGGCTGAGACACGCGCATGGTCCTCCCGACCATCGTCCCGGCTAAGCGAAGCGCGAGCCGGGACCCCTAACCACAGGCTTTTGTTGTTTTGCGCGGCGTCTGCCAGCTTGCCTGTTACAGACGCCGCGGAATATGGGCCCCGGCTTTCGGCGGGACGACAGCGGGATTCGCCGTTAGCGCGGCGCCATGCGGATGGCGCCGTCGAGGCGGATGGTTTCGCCGTTGAGCATCGGGTTCTCGACGATGTGGACCGCGAGATTGCCGTATTCCGAGGCATCGCCGAGGCGGGCCGGATGCGGCACCTGGGCGCCGAGGCTCTTGCGCGCTTCCTCGTTCAGACCCATCAACAGCGGCGTCAGGAACAGGCCCGGCGCGATGGTGTTGACGCGGATCTTCAGGCTGGCGAGGTCGCGCGCGGCCGGCAGCGTGAGGCCGACGACGCCACCCTTCGAGGCGGAATAGGCGATCTGGCCGATCTGGCCTTCATAGGCCGCGACCGACGCGGTGTTGATCGCGACGCCGCGCTCCTCGCCGATCGGGGCTTCGGTCGCCAGCCGCTCGGCGAAAAGGCGCAGCACGTTGAAGGTGCCGATCAAATTGACGTTGATGATGCGGACGAACTTGGCCAGCGGATAGACGCCGTCCTTGCCGACGATGCGCTGCGAACCGCCGATGCCGGCGCAGTTCATCAGCACGCGCGCGATGCCGTGCGCGGCCTCGGCCTTGGCGATCGCCGCCTTGATCGCGTCCTCGTCGGTGACGTCGGCATGCAGGGCAACGCCCTTCACCTCGGCGGCGACCTTCTCGGCGTTTTCCTTGTTCTGGTCGATCACGCCGATCTTGGCGCCCTTGGCGGCCATGGCGCGCGCGGTTGCGGCACCAAGGCCGGAGCCACCGCCGGTGATGAGAACGGCAACGTCTTTCAACTGCATGGATACAACCTTTCCTTGGGCGTTTCTTCTCTAGACTTCGAACTTGTTATCCGGCGGCGACTGCTGCCGTTTCCTTATCGGGATTGAGCACGCCGCCGAAGATCAAGGCTTCCATGTGCTTGATGTAATCGCGGCAGACCTCGTCGGTGACCGGGCCGACGCCGACCGCGCGCGACATCGCGTGACGGCCGAAGAACAGATGATCGCAGGCGCCGATCAGGCTGGTGTAGAACAGCACCGGATCGATCTTGCGGAATTCACCGGCCTTGATCCCTTCTGCGAGCAGCCGGCGGTGAAAATCCAAAAGCGGCGCGACGAAGAATTTCGACACCTCGTTCGCAGCGGCAGGCGAGCTCTCGTGCAGGAGATAATGGATCAGCCGGTTCATATAGGGGAACTGGTGATAGGCGCGGATGATGCCGCCGATATGCAGCCGCAATTTCGCGGACGGCGTGATCGGCTGGCTGATGAGATATTCGAGTTGCGATATCTCGGTGGCGGCGTCGCGCGCCAGCAGCGCCAGCAACAACCCGTCCTTGTTGCCGAAATGATATTTCACCAGCGCGGCGTTGACGCCCGACTTCTGCGCGATGTCGGACAACGAGACCTCGATCGAGGCGCGCTCGATCATCAGCTCACTGGCCGCAACCAAAAGCTTGTCGGCGGTGGCATTTTTGCCGGCCGGAAGTTTCGTCGGTACGCTGGTATTCAACTGCGCTCTGGTCCCGCTCTAGGTCAGGGTTCGACGGTAAATCGAGGCCGCACATAAGCCCATGGCGGGGCCGCACTCAAGAGTTAATTGATTGATTGACTAAATGCTGAGCCACCCCTTAAATCCGGCCCAACTTTCAGACCGCCCAATCCGGAAACATCAGGGAGATCAGACATGGCCGAGGCATATATCGTCGCCGCCGCTCGCACCGCGGGCGGCCGCAAGGGAGGGCGTCTCGCCGGCTGGCATCCGGCCGATCTGGCCGCGACCGTGCTCGATGCGCTGGTCGAGCGCACCGGCGCCGACCCCGCGCTGGTCGAGGACGTGATCATGGGCTGCGTGATGCAGACCGGCGAGCAGTCCACCAACATCGCGCGCAACGCGGTGATGGCCTCGAAGCTGCCGGAGAGCGTGCCGGCGACCTCGATCGACCGCCAGTGCGGTTCCTCGCAGCAGGCGTTGCACTTCGCGGCGCAGGCCGTGATGTCTGGCACGATGGACTGCGTGATCGCCGCCGGCGTGGAATCGATGACCCGCGTGCCGATGGGCCTCGCCTCCTCGCTGCCCGCCAAGAACGGCTTCGGCCACTACAAGAGCCCGGGCATCGAGGCGAAGTATCCCAACATCGTGTTCAGCCAGTTCACCGGCGCGGAGATGATGGCCGAGAAGTACGGCCTGTCGAAGGATGAGCTCGACGAATACTCCTATAACAGCCATCAGCGCGCGATCGCGGCAACGCAGGCCGGCCACTTCAAGGACGAGATCGTGCCGGTCAAGATCACCCGCGCCGACGGCTCGACCGACACCCATCACATCGACGAAGGCATCCGCTTCGATGCCAGCCTCGACGGCATCAAGGGCGTCAAGCTGATCGCCGAGAACGGCAAGCTCACCGCGGCGAGCGCCAGCCAGATCTGCGACGGCGCCTCCGGCGTCATGGTCGTCAACGAGAAGGGCCTGAAGGCGCTTGGCGTCAAGCCGATGGCGCGCATCCATCACCTCACCATGATGGGCGGCGACCCTGTGATCATGCTGGAAGCGCCGTTGCCGGCGACCCAGCGCGCGCTGCAGAAGGCCGGCATGAAGATCGACGACATCGATCTCTTCGAGGTCAACGAGGCCTTCGCCTCGGTGCCGACCGCGTGGCTGAAGACCACCGGCGCCGATCCGGCCCGGCTCAACGTCAATGGCGGCGCGATCGCGCTCGGCCATCCGCTCGGCGGCAGCGGCACCAAGCTGATGACGACGCTGCTGCATGCCCTCAAGCAGCGCAACAAGCGCTACGGCCTGCAGACCATGTGCGAAGGCGGCGGCATGGCGAATGTGACGATTGTCGAGCGGCTGTAGGAGCGCCTGACCTTTAAGAAGCGTTTGAGAGGCCGCAAGAGCCTCCATACAAAAGGTGTCGTCCCGGCCTTGAGCCGGGACCCATAACCACAGGTCGATGTGGTTATGGCGAGCTGAGGCCCCAGCTCATTTCAATAAATAAGATCGGTGGTTATGGGTCCCTGCTCCCGTGCGCAATTGCGCACTAGGCAGGGACGACCACCTTGTTTGAGGAAACGTCTGTGACCCATCCGTCGATCCACGCGCGCACCCATCCGAACAAGATCGCCTACCAGATGGCGGCGTCCGGCAAGGCCATCACCTATCGCGAGCTCGACGAGCTTTCGAACCAGGGCGCGCATCTGTTCCGCTCGCTCGGCCTGAAGGCCGGTGACCACATCGCGCTGCTGATGGAAAACCGGCTCGCCTTCATGGAGATCTGCTGGGCCGCGCAGCGCTCGGGTCTCTATTACACGGCGATCAGCCGCTACCTGACGGAAGAAGAGATCGCCTACATCATCAAGGACTGCGGCGCGAAGGTGTTCATCACCACGCCGCAATGCGCCGACAAGGTGAAGGGCCTGATCAAGGGCGAGGCGGGCGAGCCGCTGTTCTACATGATGGACGAGCCCTCACCGGGCTTCCGCTCCTACGACAAGGAAGCCGGCGCGCAGCCGACCACGCCGGTTGCCGACGAGGTCGCCGGCTACGACATGCTGTATTCCTCCGGCACCACCGGCCGGCCAAAGGGCATCAAGAAGCAGTTCGAAGGCAACCGGATCGACGTGCCGAACCCGTTCCTGCGGATTCTCACCGCAGACATGTGCGGCATGAATGCGGACAGCATCTATTTGTCGCCGGCGCCCCTCTATCACGCCGCCCCGCTACGCTTCAACATGATGGCCACCGTGCTCGGCGGCACCTCCGTCATCATGGAGCATTTCGACGCCGAGGAATTTTTGAAGCAGGTCGAGAAGCACAAGGTGACGCAGTCGCAGCTGGTGCCGACCATGTTCGTGCGCATGCTGAAGCTGCCCGACGAAGTGCGCGCCCGCTACAAGGTCTCGTCGCTGAAAGGCGCGATCCACGCCGCGGCGCCCTGCCCGGTCGACGTCAAGGCCAAGATGATCGAATGGTGGGGACCGATCCTGATCGAGTATTACGCCGGCTCCGAAGGCAATGGCGTCACCGTCTCGACCTCGCAGCAATGGCTGAGCCACCGCGGCACGGTCGGCCGCGCCGTGGTCGGCAAGGTCAAGATCCTGGACGAGAACGACGAGGAGGCGCCGACCGGCCAGATCGGCCAGGTCTATTTCGCCGACGCGCCGGCGTTCTCCTATCACAACGATCCGGAGAAGACGAAGAAGGCCTACAACGCCAAGGGCTGGTCGACGCTCGGCGATGTCGGCTACCTCGACGAAGAGGGCTTCCTCTATCTCACCGACCGCAAGAGCTACATGATCATCTCCGGCGGCGTGAACATCTACCCGCAGGAGACCGAGGACGTCCTGATCACGCATCCGGCGGTGTCCGACGTCGCGGTGTTCGGGGTGCCGAACGAGGAGATGGGCGAAGAGGTCAAGGCCGTGGTGCAGCCGCACGACATCACCAGGGCCGGCAAGGAGCTCGAGGCCGAGCTGATCGCGTTCTGCCGGCAGCACTTGTCGCCGATCAAATGCCCCAAGAGCATCGACTTCGAGCAAGAGCTGCCGCGTACGCCGACCGGCAAACTGGTGAAGCGCCATCTGCGCGACCGCTATTGGCCGAAGGCGCCTGCCAGGGGGTGACCGCGGTTCGCCCCTCCCCGGAGGGGCCGCCGCCGCGCGCGGCCAAAATATCGAAAACAACCCCATGCAAAGGAGCTGGCGGCTGCCGGCATTCGACAAGGCAGCTTGACATGTCGGGCAACTCAGCTATATATTTCCAATATTCCGAAATAGTGCAAACGATCCGCCCCGCCCATCAGGGAGGATGAAGAGCGCATGCGGGACGCCGCTTGCGCCGAGCCCGCCGACCTACAACTCCTCCGCCGGCTCGCAGGCAGCCGATGCCACGGCACGCAAATGCAGCTGGCCGTGCTTGCCTGATGCCGTGGTGGTCCATTGCGCATCGATCTGCTGAAAATCTTCCGACAGCTTGCCGCGATGACTGCCGTCGGTTTCGAACGCCCCATTGCCATCGGGCGAGCGTTCGAAGATCTCGACCTCGAGATCGGACAGCCGGACGAACATCTGCACGCCGATCTTGGTCACGTGGCGACCGACCTCATATGAACCGCAGCCGCGCGCTTCCGCGTTCTGCTCGTTCAGGGCCTGCACTTTGTCGAAGGTAATGACGACGTTCTGCACCGCGTTGTCGCCGTCCCACAGGAATTCGCCGACATAGGCGCGCGGCAGTTTCTCGGTGAGCTGCTTGATGTCGGCGGCACGCACCGCCGACAACAGCACCAGACTTGCCGCCACGATCATCACGCCGAGACGCGACATCCAGCCGGGCAGCTCTGCAATCCTCGCGTGGCGCATGCGGTATGCATCCCCTGGGCAAAATTGCTATCGTTCAATAATGACCGTCAGCATACAGCCAAATGCGCTGGTTCTGCGGCGATGCCCAACAGGTGATCTGCACGATGGAAGCCCTCCCCGACGTCCCGCTGCCCTCCACCATCCGCTCGCGTTATGTCGACGAGATCAACGGCCTGCGCATGCATGTGCTGGAAGCGGGCTTTGAAACATCCGGCCGGCCCTGCCTGTTGCTGCTGCACGGCTTTCCCGAGCTGGCGTTCTCCTGGCGCAAGGTGATGCCGAAGCTCGCCGCTGCCGGCTACCACGTCATCGCGCCGGACCAGCGCGGCTATGGCCGCACCACCGGCTGGAGCGCGGAGTATGACGGCGATCTCGCGTCGTTCCGCCTGCCCAATCTGGTGCGCGATGCGCTCGGGCTGGTCGCAGCGTTCGGCTACAAGCATGTCGATGCGGTGATCGGGCATGATTTCGGCTCCTCGGTTGCGGCGTGGTGCGCGCTGATCCGGCCCGACGTGTTCCGCGCGGTGGTGATGATGAGCGCGCCGTTCTCGGGACCGCCGTCGCTGCCGTTCAACACAGCAAATGAACCGGCAAGGCCCGCGACCGAAGACCCCGCGCATCGCGAGCTCGCCGCGCTGCCGCGGCCGCGCAAGCACTACCAATGGTACTATTCGACGCGCCCGGCCAATGACGACATGCATCGCGCGCCGCAGGGCGTGCACGACTTCCTGCGCGCCTATTACCACCACAAGAGCGCGGACTGGAACGACAACAAGCCGTATCCGCCGCAATCCTGGTCGGCGGGCGAATTGGCGAAACTGCCGACCTATTACGTGATGGATTTCGCCAAGGACATGGCCGCCACTGTCGCCGAGGAGATGCCGTCACGCGAGGCGATCGCCGCTAACACATGGCTGCCGGATAGCGAGCTCGCCTATTACAGCGCCGAGTATCAGCGCACCGGATTTCAGGGCGGGCTGCAATGGTATCGCTGCGGCACCTCGGGGGCCTTCGTCCCGGAACTGCAGACCTGGAGCGGCCGCACGATCGACCAGCCGTCGGCCTTCATTTCCGGCAAGCAGGATTGGGGCACCTATCAGCGGCCCGGCGTGTTCGAGGCGATGCAGACGAAAGCCTGCACCAACATGATCGGCTGCCATCTGGTCGACGGCGCCGGCCATTGGGTGCAGCAGGAACAGCCGGATGAGGTGAACCGGCTGCTGCTCACATTCCTGCGAGACGCCGGCGCACAGCGCTAGGCACCCGTTCGGCGGTCGCGTCGCATCCCGTTGATCTCAGGCGTTTTCTTCGCTCAACCCGCGCGGCTTGCCGGTGCTGCGGCAGCGAATCCGCGCCGATCCGGATTTGACCCGGCGCCGGTGCAACCCTATAGTTTAGAACTATTCTAATTTTAAACTCCGTGAACAAGGCGTTGCCGTGAAGAACTTTGCCGATCTGACCGAGCGCGAGGTGCTGGCGGTCGCGATCGCCTCCGAGGAGGAGGACAGCCGCATCTACATGACGTTCGCGGAGGATCTCGCCGGGCGCTATCCCGATACCGCCAAGATTTTCGAGGAGATGGCCGAGGAGGAGCGCGGCCATCGCCACCGACTGCTGGAAACCTACGAGCAGCGCTTCGGGGCGCATCTGCCGCCGATCCGGCGCGAGGACGTCAAAGGCTTCCTGCGCCGCCGCCCGATCTGGCTCACCAAGAACCTGCCGCTCGACACCATCCGCAAGGAAGTCGAGACCATGGAGTTGGAAGCCGAGCGCTTCTATGCCAAAGCCGCCGAGAAGGCCGAGGATGTCGGCGTGCGGCGGCTGCTCGGCGATCTCGCCGAGGAGGAGAAGGGCCACGAGAAGCTCGCGGTGAAGCTGACCGGCGAGATCCTCAAGCCGGACGTGCGCGCCGAGGAAGACCGCACGCGGCGGCGGATGTTCGTGCTGCAATATGTGCAGCCGGGTCTCGCCGGATTGATGGACGGCTCGGTCTCGACCCTGGCGCCGCTGTTCGCCGCCGCCTTCGCAACGCATCACAACTGGCAAACCTTCCTGGTCGGGCTTGCCGCCTCGATCGGCGCCGGCATCAGCATGGGCTTTGCCGAGGCGCTGTCCGACGACGGCTCGCTGACCGGCCGCGGCTCGCCCTGGCTGCGCGGCCTGACCTGCGGATTGATGACGACGCTCGGCGGGCTCGGCCACACCATTCCCTATCTGGTGCCCGACGCCTGGCCGAACGCATTCTGGATCGCGACCGCGATTGCCGGCATCGTGGTGTTCTTCGAATTGTGGGCGATCGCCTTCATCCGCGCGCGCTACATGGACACGCCATTCCTGCAGGCGGTATTCCAGATCGTGCTCGGCGGCGCGATCGTGCTCGCGGTCGGCATCCTGATCGGCGCGGCGTAGCAACGGTTCAATTCTCCCTCTCCCCGTTCTTACGGGGAGAGGGTTGGGGTGAGGGGCCATATCCACACGTGACGCAAGTGGACGTACATGTACCCCCTCACCCGCCGCGCAAGCGCGCGGCGACCTCTCCCCGCAAGCGGGGCGAGGTAAAGCAGAGCAATTCCGATCAAACACGGCGACACCGTCACGGCTACAGCGCTTGCGGGCGGCAACCAAACTGCCCATCATCGCGCCAACAACAAACCGGGAGCACGCCGTGGCCAAATCGCAATACAGCTTCAAGACCGCCGTCGAATTGTCGAAGGCGCTGCGCAACAAGCAGGTCTCGGCGGTCGAGCTCGCACAGGACGCGATCGGCCGCATCGAGCGCCACGACGGCAAGGTCAACGCGGTCTGCGTGCGCGATTTCGAGCGCGGCCTCGCCGCTGCGCGCGCCGCTGACGCCGCGATCGCGCGCGGCGAGCACAGGCCGCTGCTCGGCATCCCCATGACGGTGAAGGAATCCTACAACGTCGCCGGATTGCCGACGACCTGGGGTTTCCTGCCACACAAGGACTTTGTCCCGACCGAGGACGCGCTGTCGATTCAGCGCGTGAAGGACGCCGGCGGCGTGATCCTCGGCAAGACCAACGTGCCGGTCGGGCTCGCCGACTGGCAGAGCTACAACGAGGTCTACGGCACCACCAACAACCCCTACGACCTCGGCCGCACACCGGGCGGCTCCTCCGGTGGATCGTCGGCGGCGCTCGCCGCGGGCTACGGCGCGCTGTCGCTCGGCTCGGACATCGGCGGCTCGCTGCGCGTGCCGGCGTTTCATTGCGGCGTCTATGCGCACAAGCCGACCTTCGCGCTGCTGCCGTCGCGCGGCCACACCGCGCCGCCGGCGCCGCCCATCATCTATGAGCGCGACCTTGCGGTGACCGGCCCGATGGCGCGCGGCGCGGCCGACCTGTCGCTGCTGCTCGACGTGATGGCCGCTCCCGATCCGCTCGATGGCGGCAAGGCCTATCGCCTCGACCTGCCGGCGGCGCGCCACGCCAGCCTGAAGGATTTCCGCATCCTCGTCATCGACACCGATCCGGTGCTGCCGACCGACAAGGCGGTTCGCGGCAGCATCGACAAGCTCGCGAGCCACCTCGACAAGGCCGGCGCGAAAATATCGCGTTCGAGCCCGCTGCTGCCGGATTTCGCGGCGTCCTCGCGGCTCTATATGCGGATGCTGCTGTCGTTCCTCGCCGCGACCTTCCCACCGGAGGTCTATGCCGGCGCCTGCGCGGCGGCAGCCGCGCTGCCGGCCAGCGACAACAGCCTGCAGGCCGAACGGCTGCGCGGCATCGCGCTCAGCCACCGCGACTGGGTGCAGGCGACGGTCGCCCGCTCGCGGCTGCGCGCGCAATGGCGCGAGCTGTTCAAGTCGTTCGACGCGGTGATCTGCCCGATCATGCCAACGCCGGCCTATCCGCACGATCATGCGCCCGACCAGGAGCAGAGGCGAATATTGATCGACGGCGAGCCTTACATCTACACCGACCAGCTCGCCTGGCCCGGCATCGCGACCCTGCCCGGCCTGCCTTCGACTGCGATCCCGACCGGCTTTGCGCCCGACGGATTGCCGGTCGGCGTGCAGATCGTCGGCCCATGGCTCGAGGACCGCACGCCGCTCAAGCTCGCCGAGCTGATCGAGCACGAATTCGGCGGCTTCGTGCCGCCGAAGATGTTCGATGATTAGGTGCTGGAAAAAACCGTCATTGCGAGGAGCGAAGCGACGAAGCAATCCATATCTCAACGAGCGGCGAGATGGATTGCTTCGCTGCGCTCGCAATGACGGACAACAAAACCAGGGAGAAGGCCAATGAGCAACGATCTCGAGGAGCTGACAAAGCTCAACAGGGATTACGTCGATTCCGTTCAGAACTGCGACGTCAAGCGCTTCGACGAAATTCTGGCGCAGGACTTCTACTGCACCAATCCCGACAAGAGCCTGGTCGACCGCGCTGCCTTCCTGAAGCAGACGGCGATCCCGGTGAAGATCAAGGGGCTGAAGGCCGAGGACGTCAAAATCCGCATCCTCGGCGATTTCGCCATCATCCACGCCCAGACCAGCTACACCAACGCGGACGGCGAGCCGGCGTCCGGCCGCTACACCGATTGCTGGGCGCGGCAGAACGGAAAATGGCTCGCGGTATCCGCGCACGTGGCGCGGTGAGCGATTCAGGTGTCGTCCCGGCGCAGGCCGGGACCCATAACCACCGCAGCTTGTGGTGAGTAAAGAAAGTCGTCCACCCACGTGCCCAAAGCGAGGCCGCGGCGTATGGGTCCCGGCCTACGCCGGGACGACAGACGCTCAGCTGTCGAACATGATCACGCTGCGCAGCGTCTTGCCGGCTTTCATGTTGGCAAAGCCCTCGTTGATCTCGGAGAGCTTCAGCTTGGCCGAGATCCAGTCTTCCAGATGCAGCTTGCCGCGCATGTAGAAGTCGACGAGGCGCGGCATGTCGACGCGGAAGTGGTTGGAGCCCATCGACGAGCCCTGGATGCGGCGCTCGCGCAGGAAGTCGAAGCCGTGCAGCTCGATCTTCTGGCCGAACGGGATCATGCCGACGATGGTCGCGGTGCCGCCCGCCGCCAGCATGGCGAAGGCCTGCTCGGCGGTGTCCTTGCGGCCGAGCACCTCGAAGGAGTGCTGCACGCCGCCGCCGGTGAGCTCGCGCACCTGCTGGACCACGTCGCCGCGGGCCGGATCGACGATATCGGTGGCGCCGAGCTTGGTCGCAAGCTGCAGCTTCGCCGGATTGGTGTCGATCGCGATGATGCGGCCGGCGCCGGCGATCTGCGCGCCGTTGATCGCGGCCATGCCGACGCCGCCGCAGCCGATCACCGCCACCGTCTCGCCGGCGGTCACCTTCGCGGTGTTGACCACCGCGCCATAGCCGGTGATGACGCCGCAGCCGATCAGCGCGGCGAGATCGAGCGGCATCTCCTTCTTGATCTTCACGATGGCGTTCTCGTGCACCAGCATCTGCTCGGCGAACGACGACAGATTGAGGAACTGGTTGAGCTTCTCCTTCCTGCCCCATGACAGGCGGTTGGAGGCGCCGGGCAGCATCTTCACCGTGGTGTCGGTGCACAGCACGGTGCGGCCGGTGGTGCAGTTGTCGCAGGTGCCGCAGAACACCGACAGGCAGGTGACGACGTGATCGCCGGGCTTCACGTAATTGACGTCGGAGCCGACCTTCTCGACCACGCCGGCCGATTCATGGCCGAGCACCGCCGGCAGCGGATGCGGATAGAGGCCTTCCATGAAGTGCAGATCGGAATGGCAGAGGCCCGCGACCGCGGTGCGGATCAGGACCTCGCGCGGCCCCGGATTGGGCACGCTGACGTCCTCGATCACCAGCGGCTGATTGACTTCATGCAGGACGGCGGCCTTCATCGGGGTCTCCCTTGACGTTTTTGATTGTTTGAAAAGTTCGCTCGCGCAGCAGCCTACGCTGCGTCAAGCAATTCGCCAACCTCGGCCATGCCGACCGCGCGATCGCCGAGCAGGTGCTCGGTCATCCTGCGCTGAACGGTATTTTCCGTTAGCCGGAACGGATCGCCCGGCAGCACGCGGTGATCGATCACCATCCGCGACAGCAACAGCCGGCGCGCATCGCCGCGCATCTGGTGGATGCGCCCGCCCTCCCACGCCAGCGCGACCGCGCTTGCGACATGATAGAGCAGGCTGGTGGCGCGCCGCGCGTCGCCCTCATTGTCGATGCGGCTCGCCACCTCGCGCGCAAACGCGACCGCACGGTCACTGAGGTCACGCAGCCGATTGCGCCAGGCCTGCGGAACAGTCGGGCTGTCATCGAGCCGCGCATGCAGATCGGCGGCGAGCGCATTGTCGGCGCCATGGCGGCCGACCGCGCGCTTCAGCGCATCGATCGCGACGATGTTGCCGGTGCCCTCCCAGATCGAGCCGAGATGCGCGTCGCGCAGCAGCCGCGGCGTGACGAATTCCTCGATGTAGCCGATGCCGCCGCGCATCTCCATCGCATCGCCGCAGACCTTGCGGGCGTCGCGAGTGGCGCGGAATTTCAGCGTCGGCGTCAGGATGCGAAGCAGCGCCGCGGCGTCCTGACTGCCGGCCTCGGCGCGGTCGAGCGCGTCGGCGGTCAGAAAGCTCATCGACAGCGCCTGCTCGGTCGGCAGCATGATCTTCATCAGCTGCCGCCGCGCCAGCGGCAGGTCGATGATGCGCTGGCCGAACACCACGCGGCCACGCGCCACTGTCATCGCGTCGTGCCAGGCGCGGCGCATCAGCGCAGTCGATTTCACGCCGTTGGAGAGCCGCGACGAGTTCACCATCTCGGCCATCTGCACGAAGCCGCGGTCGAGCTTGCCGACGGCGTAGGCGATCGCGCCGTCGAACTTGATCTCGCCCGAGGCCATCGAGCGGGTGCCGAGCTTGTCCTTCAACCGCACGATCCGGTAATGGTTCTGCGAACCGTCGTCGAGGAAACGCGGCATCAGGAACAGGCCGACGCCGCGGGTGCCCGGCCCGGCGCCTTCCGGCCGCGCCAGCAGCATCACCACCTTGGCATCGGCGTTGGAGCAGAACCACTTCTCGCCATAGAGCCGCCAGTGGTCGCCCTCCTGCACGGCGCGCGTGGTCAGCGTGCCGACATCGGAGCCGCCCTCCTTCTCGGTCATGAACTGGCCGCCCTGCGTCAGCCTGCTCATGTCGGTCTGGGTCAGGCCGTCGAGATATTTCGCCTTCAGCGCCTCGCTGCCGAAATTTGCCAGCAGCTTTGCACACCCGTCGGTGACGTTGATCGGGCAGCCCATGCCGAATTCGGTCTGGTTGAACAGGAAGGTGAAGGCGTGCTTGGCCACCACAGGGTATTTGTCGGGCCAACCCATGATGCCCTTGCGGAGCGACAGCGCGTGGATGCCGAACTCGCCGAACGCGGCGTTCTCGATCTCGCTATAGGCCGGATGGTATTCGATGTGCTGCACGTCGCGGCCGAACTTGTCACGCTGGTGCAACACCGGCGTATGCCGGTCAGCAAGTCGCGCGCATTCGTCGAGATAGCCTCCGGCTAACCCACCGAGGCGGTCGAGATGCGGCTCGATGTGGCGGAACAATGCCTCGGGCAGATGCAGCTTCAGAAGGTCGGTCAGCGCCGGATCGGCCCGGTAGAAATTCATTCCCGTCGTGTCGGGCGCCAGCAGCCCCGGCTGGTTGGTGGCGGCTGACGTTTTCGGGTCCTGCTTGTGCGGCTGCATTGAATTCCCGGCTTCGGTGCTCATTTGTTTGGGCACGACTATCCTCCTCCGGCCGAGCAAAGGAAAGCCCAATGGATATTCCAAAATACAAGATCGCCCTGATCGTCGGTGCCGGCGCGGGCCTCAGCGCCTCCTTGACGCGGCTATTTTCGCGGGAGGGAATTCGCGTGGCACTGGGCGCCCGCAGCATCGAGAAACTCGGCGCGCTCTGCACCGAAACCGGCGCACGCGCCTATGCCTGCGATACCACCAAGGCCGAGGATGTCGAACGGCTTTTTGGTCTGGTCGAGCGCGAGATCGGAACACCTGATCTCGTGGTCTATAACGCCAGCGGCCGCTCGCGCGGGCCGTTCGTTGAACTCGTGCCTTCAGAGGTCGAGCAGGCGATCGCGGTCTCGGCATTCGGCGGCTTCCTGGTGGCGCAGGAGGCGGCGAAGCGCATGCTGCCGAGCAAGAAAGGCGCGATCCTGTTCACCGGCGCCTCTGCCAGCGTGAAGGGCTATGCGCAGTCGGCGCCGTTCGCGATGGGCAAGTTCGCGTTGCGCGGCCTCGCGCAGAGCATGGCACGCGAACTGTCGCCGCAGGGCATCCATGTCGCGCATTTCGTGATCGACGGCGGCATCCGCAGCGCCGCCCGCACCGAGCCCGCCGATCGGCCGGACTCGATGCTCGATCCCGACGCGATTGCACTCAGCTACTGGAACGTGCTGCAACAGCCGCGCAGCGCCTGGACCTGGGAGCTGGAATTGCGGCCCTGGGTTGAGAAGTTTTGAGATGACGGAGATCATGTAAGCAGCGTAGGCTGCACGAAACGCCAACGTGATCAAGATCGCGAGCAAGCTGTGAGGCGGTGCGCACGAGGCTTGGCGCCTTTTGCTCACCGCGTGAAGTAACTTTCACCGTCATTCCGGGATGGTGCGCTAGCACCAGACCCGGAATCTCGAGATTCCGGGCTCGATGCTTCGCATCGCCCCGGAATGACGAAACAAACAGACATGGGGAGCGACGACATGACCGCTGAAATCAAGATCGAGACCGGCACCGACGAACTGCTCTGCGTGATCCGCGATCGCGTCGCCGTCATCACGCTGAACCGCCCTGACGCCCGCAACTCGCTGTCGGATACCTTGACGCCGGCGCTGCGCACCATGATCAAGACCTGCGGCGAGAATCCCGAGGTCGGCGTGCTGCTCGTCACCGGCGCCGGCAAGGCGTTCTGTGCCGGCGGCAACGTCAAGGGCATGGGCGCGCATCGCGACAAGAAGAAGCTCGAGATGTCCTATGAGGACAAGGTCGCCGATTTGCAGGAGCGCCAGCGCCTGCTCACTGGCGCGCTGGCCTCGGTGCGCAAGCCGACCATTGCCGCCCTTCCCGGCCCCGCGGTCGGGGCCGGCCTTGCGATTGCGATGGCGTGCGACATCCGGATCGCGGCACAATCCGCCTTCATCTCGACCGGTTACTTGCGCGTGGCGCTGAGCGGCGATTACGGCATGGCCTGGCTGTTGACGCGGCTGGTGGGCACCTCGCGCGCCCGCGAGCTGATGTTCACCTCGGAGAAGGTCGACGCCGCGAGATGCGAGCAGATCGGTCTCGTCAACCGCGTGGTGCCGGACGAGACGCTGCAGGACGAGGCCTTTGCGCTGGCGCAGTCGATCGCCGAGGGCCCGACGCTCGCGCTGCGCTACATGAAGGACAATCTCGACGAGGCGCTGCAGTTCGACTTCGCCACCGCGCGCGACCACGAGGCCGAGCGGCTGATCCGCCTCACCACGACGGCCGATCACAAGGAGGCGGTGCAGGCCTTCATCGAGAAGAGGAAGCCGGTGTTCCGGGGGAGTTGAGCGCGATCTCTTCTCCTTCCCCCTGAAAGGGGGAAGGTCGGGATGGGGGTCAGCCACACGCGCCATTGCCGGGGAGAGAGAAGATCCCCACCCGCGTTGCTCTGGCGAGCAAAGCTCACCTCCCCCTTTTCAGGGGGAGGTGAGAACCCGTAGCCCGGATGAAGCGAAGCGAAATCCGGGACAAGTCTCGCGGCGGTACGACCCCGGATTACGCTGCGCTTCATCCGGGCTACGGGGTCGGAGCAATCAAAAAGAAAAGGGCCCGGTTCTGGAGGGGCCAGAACCGGGCCTAGTCAGTCAAACCGCAAGCGAGGACATCGCGGCCAAGCGGGAAGTGGCGGCAAGCCGCCAGCTGGCACAGGGAATGTCTTGCGGTTCGACGTGGATCTCTTTCACGAAGCGCACCAGCTTCCAGTCGCCGGGGCTCTGGGTGAAGGCGTAGCCCGACTTTCGGGCGAGGCCGACCATCGTCGCATTGGAACGCAGTGTATCGCCGAAGATGCGCTCGGCTCCGAAGGACGCCGCGCGGCATTCGAGATTCCTGACCAGCGCCTTGCCAATGCCGTGGCCCTGCCACCGGTCATCGATCGACAGGCCGAACTCGACGCTCGAATTATCGGCATGGAAGGCGTAGCGGGCTTCGCCGACGATGGTCTCAAAGCCATCGACCGGCATCGTCGCGACCACCGTGAACCGGTCAGCCTCGCCGACATGGATGAAATGCTCGAGCTCCGTCTTCGGCAGCTCGCTCAACGCGCCCAGGAAGCGGTTGTAACGGGACCCCGCGGAGAGCGAGCGGATGTAGCTCTGCAGCTCCTCGCGGTCGCGCGGCTCGACGAAGCGCACCTTGACTTCGCCGCCGTTCTTGGCGCGCAGCACGTCAGAGTATTGCTTGAGATCGTCGAGATGCAGCGCAACCATGACACGCTCCTCGGGTGAAGAAATTGGCCGGCGTCCCTCGATCGAGGCGACGCCAGCGAAGGCGTCCTTCTCAGGCCCGCCAGAACGGCTTCTCGGTTTCGAACACGATGTCGCTGCGGGACATGCCGATGTCGTGCAGGTCGCGCTCGGTCCATTGCGACAGCTCGCGGCGGCGTTCGTAGCGCTCCCACCAGACGTGAAGCGTCTCGCCGACCTGGTTCAGCAGCCCCGACGCGTGATGATTTGGCGTATGATGATTTGTCATCGATTCATGGGTGAAAATGGACATCTGCGGCTCCTATCGGTAACCTGTTGGCGGTAATATCTGCGCCATTCGGCTCGTTCACAAACGACACTTTGTACCGTTTCGGATGAATTAAAGTCATGTATCTGGAGACAAGCCGGGGATGACCAGCCGCCTGCCTTCGCTGAATGGCCTGAGAGCGTTCGAGGCCGCCGCACGGCATATGAGCTTCACGCTGGCGGCGTCCGAACTGAACGTGACGCAGACCGCGATCAGCCATCAGATCCGGCGGCTGGAGGAGGAGCTCGGCGTCCGCCTCTTCGTCCGCCAGAACCGCTCGCTGAGCCTGACGCCGGAGGCTAGCGAATACCTTCCCGGCGTCCGCGCCGCCTTCAACGACCTGAGGCTCGCCACCGATCGCCTGCTGCGCAGGGACGACGATCACGTGCTGACGGTCTCGACGCTGGCATCGCTTGCCGCCAAATGGCTGCTGCCGCGGCTGTCGGCGTTCCAGGAGGCGCATTCCGGCATCGACGTTCGCATCACCACCTCGACCAGCCTGGTCGACTTCCAGCGCGACAAGGTCGATGCGGCGATCCGCTATGGCCGCGGCCAATGGGCGGGCCTGCGTGCCGACTGGCTGATGGCAGATGAGCTGTTTCCGGTGTGCAGCCCGTCGCTGTTGCAGGGAACCAGACCGCTGAAATGCCCTGAAGACCTCAGGGATCACACGCTCCTCCACACCAGCAACGCCAACAGCGACGACTGGCGGCTGTGGCTGACCGCGGCGGGGCTGCCGACCGATATTTCCAAGCAGCCCGGCGTCACCTTCGACCTGCTGTTCGTGACGATCCAGGCCGCGATCGACGGCATCGGCATCGCGATGGGCCGCACCTCCTATGTGCAGGACGACATCGCCAAGGGCCGCCTCGTGGTTCCCTTCAAGATCACGCTGCCGGCCGACGCCGGCTTCTACCTGGTTTCGCCGCAGGGACGCGCCGATACGCCAAAGCTCTCCGCGTTCCGGAGCTGGCTCGGCACAACGGCGCACGCCGCGCCTTGATGCGGCGCACGCGCCGGCTTCGGTTCTGATTGAACCTGGGCCGAAGCACTAGATCATTGTTTTGACGAGGTTTCTTCGCGCGAACCAATATCCCCTTCGCTCGAAAGGCTCCCTGCGATTTCCACCTACGGCTTTTTTCCCATAGCCCCCCGCGTGATTTCGGGTTGGTCGCGCCGGACAGGCGTGCCAAATTGCCGCACATGGCAGTTAACTGCTTTGGCCGGCGAAACAATTTGCGCCGGCCGTTTCGTCACGGGGAGGAAAGGGCGTTATGTCGCAGTCGAGTTCATCGCAAGTCCCGCAGATCAAATCGCGTCTTGGCGCCATCCTGCGCGCGACCAGCGGCAATTTCCTCGAGCAGTTCGACTTCTTCCTGTTCGGCTTCTATGCCCAGGCGATTGCGAAGGCCTTCTTCCCCTCCGAGAACGAGACTGCGGCGCTGCTCAACGCGTTCGGCGTGTTCTGGCTCGGCGCCCTGATGCGCCCGGTCGGCGCCGTCGTGCTCGGCGCCTATATCGACCGCATCGGCCGCCGCAAGGGCCTGATCGTGACGCTGTCGATCATGGCTATCGGCACCGTGGTGATCGCGCTCTGCCCGAGCTATGCGACCATCGGCATTGCGGCGCCGATCATCGTGCTGATCGCGCGCCTGCTGCAGGGCTTCTCCGCCGGCGTCGAGCTCGGCGGCGTCTCGGTCTATCTCGCGGAGATCGCCACGCCCGGCAATCGCGGCTTCTACACCTCGTTCCAGTCGGCGAGCCAGCAGGTCGCGATCTTCGTCGCCTCGATCCTCGGCTTCGTCCTCAGCGAAAGCATGCCGGCCGCGACCGTTGCCTCCTGGGGCTGGCGCATCCCGTTCTTCGTCGGCTGCCTGATCATCCCGGTGATCTTCTTCCTGCGCCGGACGCTGGAGGAGACCCCGGCGTTCCTCGCGATGAAGAAGCATCCGACCGCAAGCGAGGTGTTCGCCTCGGCGATCGCGAACTGGCGCATCGTCGTGCTCGGCATGATGATCGCGGTGCTGACCACCACCACCTTCTACTTCGTCACCGTCTATACGCCGACCTTCGGCAAGACCGTGCTGAAGCTCTCGACCCAGGATGCGCTGCTGGTGACGCTGCTGGTTGCGGTGACCAATTTCATCTGGAATCCGGTCGGCGGCGCGGTGTCGGACCGGATCGGCCGCAAGCCGGTGCTGCTGGCGATCGCCGGCCTGTCCCTCATCACGGCCTATCCGGCGCTGCACTGGCTGGTGACCAATCCGTCGTTCGGCAAGATGCTGGCGGTCGAGATGATGTTCTCGTTCTATTTCGGCGTCTACAGCGGCACCATGCTGGGCTGCCTGGTCGAGATCGTGCCGGCGCATGTCCGCACCACCTGCTTCTCGCTGGCCTTTGCACTGGCGGCCGGGCTGTTCGGCACCTTCACGCCGTTCGCCTCGACCTGGCTGATCCAGCGGACCGGCGACAAGGCTTCGCCCGGCTACTGGCTGATGTGCGCCGCAGCTCTCGGCATCGTCGCCGCGCTGATCGTCTATCGTGGCGGCCAGACCATCGAGCAGCGCGAGACGGTTGCGGCCTGATATTCCACTTCGCGGCCGGGCGGGCTCGCTGGGCATGACTTCTCCGGAAAATCGCGACACGCTTTTCCGGATCATGCTCATGCGCCCGGCCGTGTTGCTTTCCATGCCAACAACGATAACAAGAGCGCATGGTTGATCTGACGCGCAGGTTCGACGTCCTGGTGATCGGCGGCGGCAACGCCGCGCTGTGCGCTGCGATCAGCGCACGGCGCGCCGGCGCCTCGGTGCTGGTGCTGGAAGGCGCCCCGAAATTCTATCGCGGCGGCAACACCCGCCACACCCGCAACATGCGCTGCGCCCATGACGCAGCGACCGAAATCCTCACCGGTCCCTACACCGAGGAGGAATTCTGGAAGGATTTGCTGCTGGTGACCGGCGGCCAGACCGACGAGGAACTGGCCCGCTTCATGATCCACGAATCCAAGGACATCCTGAACTGGATCGTCGAGCAGGGCGTGCGCTGGCAGCCGTCGCTCGGCGGCACGCTGAGCCTTGGCCGCACCAACTCGTTCTTCCTCGGCGGCGGCCGCGCGATGCTGAACGCGCTCTATCACACCGCCGAGGAGCTCGGCGTCGACATCCTCTACGATGCCGAGGTCATCGACCTCACGGTCGAGGACGGCATGTTCCTTTCGGCGCAGCTGAAGCAGCCGGTCGGCGGCAAGACCGAAGTCCGCGCCTCGACCCTGGTTGCGGCCGCCGGCGGCTTCGAGGCAAACGTCAAATGGCTGAAGGAATCCTGGGGCGATGCGGCCGACAATTTCCTGATCCGCGGCACGCCCTATAATCGCGGCGCGATCCTCAAGATGCTGCTCGCCAAGGGCGTGCAGGAGATCGGCGATCCGACGCAATGCCATGCCGTGGCGATCGACGCCCGCGCGCCGAAATTCGACGGCGGCATCATCACGCGTCACGATTCGGTCGTGTTCGGCATCGTCGTCAACAAGCATGCCGAGCGCTTCTACGACGAGGGCGAGGACATCTGGCCGAAGCGCTATGCGATCTGGGGCCGCCTGGTCGCCGCGCAGCCGGACCAGATCGCCTACATCATCTTCGACTCGACCGTGGTGACGAGCTTCATGCCGACGCTGTTTCCGCCGATCGCGGGCGCGACGATTGCCGAGCTCGCCGGCAAGCTCGAGCTCGACGCAGCCGCGCTGGAAAAGACCATCACCGAGTTCAACGCCGCAGTGCAGCCCGGCACCTTCGACCACACCATCCTCGACGACTGCGCTACCGAAGGCATCACGCCAGCGAAGACGCATTGGGCGCGCCGGATCGAGACGCCGCCCTACCTCGCCTATCCGGTGCGGCCCGGCATCACCTTCACCTATCTCGGCACCCGCGTGAACAGGGAGGCGCGGATACTGATGAAGGACGGCAAGCCGTCCGCCAACATGTTCGCCGCCGGCGAGATCATGGCCGGCAACGTGCTCGGCAAGGGCTATGCCGCCGGCATCGGCATGACCATCGGCAGCGTGTTCGGTCGCGTCGCCGGCCGGGAAGCAGCCAAGAATGCGCGGAACTGAAGGCGGGACTGACGCGATGCACGGGACGAGGATCTTGCAGGAAGCCGACCGTCTGATGACGGTGTGCAATTCCTGCCGCTATTGCGAGGGCCTGTGCGCGGTGTTTCCCGCGATGGAGATGCGCCGCGCCTTCTCCGACGGCGATCTCAACTACCTCGCCAACCTCTGCCATAGCTGCGGCGCCTGCTACACCGACTGCCAGTTCTCGCCGCCGCACGAATTCAACGTCAATGTGCCGAAGACGCTGGCGGTCGCGCGCGCCGAATCCTATGCCGCCTATGCCTGGCCGCGCGCCTTTGCCGGCGCATTCGCGCGCAACGGCCTCGTCATCAGCCTGATCGCAGCGCTCAGCGTCGCCGCCTTCATCTTCGGCTTCGCCGCGGTCAATGATCGAGGCGTGCTCACCGGCATCCACACCGGTCCCGGCGCGTTCTACAAACTGATGCCGCACAATGCGATGGCGCTGCTGTTCGGCGCCGCCCTGCTCTACGCGATCCTGGCGCTGGTGATGGGCGTGCGCGCGTTCTGGCGCGACATCGGCGAGCCGGTCGGCATGACGACGGATGCGAAGGCGCTGTTGCAGGCGGTCCGCGACGCCGGCGAGCTGCGCTATCTCGACGGCGGCGGCGTCGGCTGCTTCAACGAGGACGACCAACCGACCGACCGCCGCAAGCTGTATCACCACTTCACCTTCTATGGCTTCGCGCTGTGCTTCGCCGCGACCTGCGTCGGCACGCTGTATCACTACCTCCTGGCGCGCGAGGCGCCCTATGCGTGGTGGGACCTGCCCGTCGTGCTCGGCACGCTCGGCGGCATCGGGCTCGTGGTCGGCCCACTCGGCCTGCTCGGCGAGAAATGGAAGCGCGACCGCGTGCTGGTCGACGAGCAGCGCATGGGCATGGACACCGCGTTCATCCTGATGCTGTTCCTGACCAGCATCACCGGCCTCGCCTTGCTGCTATGGCGCGAGACCGCCGCGATGGGCCCGCTGCTGGCGCTGCATCTCGGCGTGGTGTTCGCGCTGTTCATCACCATGCCCTACGGCAAATTCGTGCACGGCATCTACCGCTTCGTCGCGTTGGTGCGTTATGCGCGCGAACGGCAGATGATGGCGGAATGAATGGTGGTGGGTAGCGCAGCGTAAGCCCGGCTTACGAAATCATTCTGCATCGGGCTTCGTCGCCAGGGCACAGAACCACTCATCCGTCTCAACAAGGTGACCCCTCGTGAAGCCGGCTGCTGCCAGCTTTTCAGCGACCCCTTCCTTGGGCTGTCCGGAGTAACGCGTAAAGCCGAGTGTGATCCCGCCGCTCGGCTTCATCACGCGCCGGACCTCCCGCAGCCCGGCGACGGCGTCCGGCCAGACTTGCATCGAGTTGATCGCCAGCGCCGCGTCGAAGCTGTCCGCATCGAATGGCATGCGCTCCACGGAGCCAAGCCGAAGCTCGACACGACCATCCTCGATCGCGGCCGCGTTCCGGGCGCGAGCTTGCCCGACCATCTCCTGCGACGGATCAATGCCCGCGACGCGTCCCGCCGGCACCAATGTCGACAGGCGTTGAATGACGACGCCCGGACCAAACCCGACTTCGAGAACGCTGTCATCAGGTCCGACCTCGAGGCGATCTGCGACCCACGCGCCGCAATCGGCATTGGTGCGCGCCATGATCATGCCGCCGAGCCTCCCCAGGAGGCCCCGAGGACGGCCAAACGCACGCAAGAGGATGCTTTGCATGACGCTCACCGATTGCCATCTCCGGTGAACAGGGTTTCGGGACGGTCGCGGCTACAGATCCACCACCACGTAGTCGCTCTCCACCGCAACCTTGATGGTCTCGGCGACATACGGCCCCTTCACCACATTGGTGCCCGGCTCGACGCTGACCGGATAGGCGCGCACGCGGAAGCGGCGCGGATCGCAATAGGACTGGCCGGTGCGGATGTCGAACTCCCAGCCGTGCCAGGGACAGCGCAGGATCTCGCCGAGCTTGGTGTATTCGATCTCGCCGGGGTCCGACGACGACGCGAGCCCGATCAGCGGCCCCTCGCACAGCGCCGCACCCTGATGCGGGCAACGGTTCAGCAGGCCGAAGAACTCGCCCTTGACGTTGAAGACGGCGATCGGCCGTCCGTCGATCTCGAGAAATTTTCGCGAGCCCGGCGGCAGTTCGTCCACTGGGGCTATCACATGCCGCGCCATCAATCGTTCTCACGCATGATCTGATTCGAAAACCCGGTTCCCACTTTTTCGGATCATGCGATACCGTACAGCTGCTTGGCGTTGTCGAGATAGAACGCCTGGCGATTGGCATCGCTGACGCCGGCCGGCAGCACGCGCGACGGCTCGTCGTAATCCCAATGCGGGTAATCGGTCGCGAACAGCAGCCTGTCCCAGCCGATCCACTCGATGGTCTGGAACAGATGGTCGCGGCTCTCCGGATCCTCCATCGGCTGCGTCGTCCACCAGATGTGGTCGCGGATATATTCCGACGGCTTGCGCTTCAAATGCGGCACCTCGGCATGCAGCCGCGAAAACACCTTGTCGAGCCGCCAGGCCAGCGACGGCGCCCAACCGAAGCCAGCCTCGACCATCACCATCTTCAGTTTCGGGAAGCGCTCGAACACGCCCTCGAGCACGAGGCTCGCCAGCGCGGTCTGCTGGCACTGCGAATGCCCGACCATCTCCTCGATATAGTAGCTCGGCCACCCCGACGCGGTAATCGGGTTGCCGCCGAAGCCGAAGGCGTGCACGCCGATCGGAAGGCCGGCTTCCTGTGCCGCCTCATAGATCGGCCAGTAACGGCGCTGGCCGAGCGGCTCGACATTGCGGCTGAGCAGCAGCACCTGGACGAAATTTGTGTCGCCCGCGCGCTTGCGGATTTCGGCGGCGGCCGACATGCCATCCTCATTGGCGACGACGACCGAGCCTTTCAGGCGGGAATCCTTGCTGGTCCATTTCTCGATCTGCCAGTCGTTGATTGCCGAACAGATCGCGCCGGCGAGATCCTGGTTGCGGATGCCCTGTCCGGTGTTGAGCGGGTTGAGCACGCCGAGCGCGACATTGTTGGGATCGAGGTGCTGCTTCTGCATGAAGGACAGCGACGAGCCCTGCGGGCCGCCTTCCGGCGGATAGGCATCGCGGCGCGACGCATTCGGCTGCGCCTTCGGATAGGGCGGGCCTCCCATCATGCCCTGATAGGCATGGACGCCGAAGGCCTCGAGATGCGCATGCCAGCGCTTTTCGAGATAAGGATACAATTCATCCTTGGTGGCGCGGGCCGGATGGATGTCGCAGTCGGCGATCGCGGTCTTGATGCTGGTCGGCGATGCGGTTTCGGGACGCTCGCGGAGCTGGATGTTCATGGCGTCATCTCCTTCACCTTGAGCCGGCCATAGGTCGCATGCGGATTATCGATCATGATCTTGCGTACCAGATCCTGCGACAACCTCTGCGGCAGCACCTCGTCACCGTCGAACTGCCAATGCGGATAATCTGACGAGAATAGGATCAATTCGTCCGACTGCATATGGTCGAACAGGCGGTTCAGCGTGTCTCCGTCCGGCGGCGCATCGACCGGCTGCAGCGAGAAGCGGATGTTGCTGCGCACAATCTCCAGCGGCGCGCGGTCGACCCACGGGGTCTCCATGCGCACGCCGCGCCAGAACTTGTGCAGCCGCCACAGGAATGGCGGCAGCCAAGTGAAACCGGATTCCAGCATCACCATTCTCAGGTTCGGATGGCGCGCGAACACGCCCTCCACGATCAGGCTGGTGAGCTGCGTCTGGAACGCCTGCGCCTGCGCAACATAATCCTCGATGTGATAGGAGCCCCAGCCGACCGAGGTCGGCGGATTGTGATAGGCGCTGCCGGCATGGATGCCGATCGGCAGGCCGAGCCGCTCGGCCGCGGCGTAGATCGGCCAGTAGTGGCGCTTGCCAAGCGGCATGTCACCCATCACCAGCATCAGCACCTGCACGAAGCGCTTGTCCTGCGCGCAGCGCTCGATCTCGGCGACCGCCTTTTCGATGCTCTGCACCGGGATCACGATCGAGCCGTGCAGGCGATCATCCTTGTCGAGCCATTCCTTGACCAGCCAGTCGTTCAGCGCGCGGCAGAACGCATCGGCCATGTCCTCGGAGAACACCATCTGCACGCCGTAGAGCGGATTGCAGATGCCGTAGGCGGTGCCGAACCTGTCGAGCGCCTGCCGCTGCATGTCCGCAAGGCTCGAGCCCGGCTTGCCTTGTGCAGGACGCCAGTCCGGCCGCGACGAGATCGGCGAATTGGTCGGATAGGATTGCGAGATCAGGTCGGTCATGCCGCGCGTCGTCACCTGGTCGCGCCAGTAGTCGTTCATGTACGGCAGCAGGCTGGTGAGGTGAGGTACGGCGGGATGCAGATCGCAATCCACGCCGCCCGCGATCGGCGACGTCATGATGTTTCCTCCGCGCACGCTCTCACAACAAGCTTGTCGGGCGGCGCTTGGTTCTTGGCTCGCATTCAAGCAGGCCATGCCGCGGCCTGCAACTCGGCAAGGGCCTGCGTGCTGTGCTAGGAAGGCAGAACGCCCCACGGGATTTTCATGGCAAGCAACGAGAAAGAAGGCCGATGAACGCGCTCACATCCATCGCCGAACAGGTCGCCGCAAAGCTGATCGGGAACAAGCAGACGATTGCGGTCGCGGAATCCTCAACCGGCGGACTGATCTCCGCATCGCTGCTCGCGGTTCCCGGCGCGTCGGCCTATTTCCTCGGCGGCGGCGTGATCTACACCCGCGACGCGCGGCGCGCGCTGATGGATATTTCCGACGATGCCATGCGTGGGCTCCGCTCGTCGTCGGAACCCTACGCGCAATTGCTGGCGCGGCAGATTCGCGAGCGCCTCGCAACCGATTGGGGATTGTCGGAGACCGGTGCCGCCGGCCCGACCGGCAACCGCTACGGCGATGCCGCCGGCCACAGCTGCATGGCGGTCGCCGGCCCCCGGCAGCAGGTGATCACGCTGGAAACCGCCAGCGGCGACCGGCAGGCGAACATGCAGGCATTTGCGAAAGCGGCGCTGGAGTTGTTGTTGAGGAATTTGGAGCAATAAATCTCCGCTGTCGTCCCGGGCAAGCGACTTGTCCGCTGTAGCTCAACGAGCGAACGCGGAAGCGCGACCCGGGACCCATAACCACCGATGGCCATTGACGATGGTTCGCTGGAGCCACAGCCCGCTTCAACAACTCGATCCTGTGGTTATGGGTCCTGCTTTCGCAGGGACGACTTGGGGAAAGAGCCTGCAATCTAACGAGGACGGCGTAGCCCGGATGAAGCGAAGCGCAATCCGGGACGACTTCATCCGCTGCGCGACTGTTCCCGGATTTCGCTGCGCTTCATCCGGGCTACAAGAGCAGCGCGGGGTTCACTTCTCGCGGAACGAGCGCATGAACTGGTCGCTCATCGGCTTCATCAGATAGGACAGCATGGTGCGGTCGCCGGTCTGCACGAAGGCTTCCACCGGCATGCCCGGGATGATCTTCACCTCGCTGCCGAGGCGCGCGACTTCTTCCGGCGGCATCGAGACGCGGATGGTGTAATAGCTCTGCCCGGTGCGCTGGTCGGTGGTGACGTCGGCGGAGACGCGGGTGACGACGCCGTTCAGCTCCGGCGTGGTGCGCTGGTTGAAGGCGGAGAGCCGCAGCACGGTCTTCTGTCCGACCTGCAGCTTGTCGATGTCCTGCGGATTGACCTTGGCTTCGACCGACAGATCGTCCGCCTTCGGCACGATCATCATGATGGCGTCGCCCGCGGTGATGACGCCGCCGACGGTGTGCACGGTCGACTGCAGCACGACGCCGTCCTGCGGCGCGCGGATGTCGATGCGGCGGAGCTGGTCCTCTGCGGTGACCTTGCGCTCGACGAACTCGCCGATCTTGTCGTTGGTCTCGCGCAGGTCCTTCGAGACCTCCGACAACATGTCCTTGTCGACCTGGATGATCTGCAACTCGGTCTCGGTGATCTTGCCCTTGGCCTGCGCGCGCGAGGCGATGTACTGCGCGCGCTCGCCGGAGAGCCGCGCCGCGTCGCGCTCGAGCGTGGTCAGGCGCGTCAGCTGCACCAGATGCTGCTCATAGAGCTGGCGGACGCCGACCAGCTCCTGCTGCACCAGCGCGATCTCCTTGTCCTTGGCGCTCTCCTGCGCCTGCAGGCCGGAGATCTCCTCGTTGAGCTGGGTGACGCGCTCGCGCAGCTGCGCCTTCTGGCCGGTGCGGCCGTTGACGCGAACCTCGAACAGCTTGGTTTCGCTCGCCATGATGTCGCGAACGTCCGGCTCCTTGGCCTGCTCGAGCAGCTGCGGCGGGAAGGCGATCTTGTCGCGGCCCTGCTGCTCGGCCTCGAGCCGGGCCGCGCGCGCATAAAGACCGTTCAGCGTCTTGACCACGATTGCGAGGCTGGCCTTCACGACGGTCTCGTCGAGGCGCACGACGATGTCGCCCGCCTTGACCACGTCGCCGTCGCGCACCCGCACCTCGCCGACCACGCCGCCGGTCGGATGCTGCACCTTCTTGACGTTGGATTCGACCACCACCGAGCCCGGCGCGATCAGCGCGCCCGAGATCGGTACCGTTGCGGCCCAGCCGCCGACGCCACCGCCGAGAACCAGAACCACGGCGAGGCCGACGATCAGATGCTTGCGGATCGAGCGATGTGCGTTGCGCGGTTGATCGGTCATGCGGTCGCTCATGATTTGGCGGCCCCCGCGTCGGCGACGATCTTGATCGGCGTCGGCATCGGCGGCGCGGCACGCTGCAGCACCTGCGCGAGCACGGCCTCCTTCGGCCCGAAGGTCTGCATGCGTCCGTCCTTCAGCACCAGCAGATGATCGACGCCCTCGATGCCGATCGGCCGGTGCGCAACCACGATGACGACCGCGCCGCGCTCGCGGGCGCCGCGCACCGCGCGGGTCAGCGCCTCGTCGCCTTCGCTGTCGAGATTGGAGTTCGGCTCATCCAGCACGATCAGGAACGGGTTGCCGTACAGCGCCCGCGCCAGCGCCACGCGCTGCGCCTGGCCCGCGGAGAGCGCAGTGCCCTGTTCGCCGACCTGGGTGTCGTAGCCCTCGCGCATCTTGATGATCATCTCATGCACACCGGCCTCCTTGGCCGCCGCGATGATGCCGTCGGACTTGGCATTGGGATCGAACCGGCAGATGTTCTGCGCGACCGTACCGGCGAACAGTTCGACGTCCTGCGGCAAATAGCCGACATGACGGCCGAGCTGGTCCGACGACCACTGGTCGAGCGCGGCGCCGTCGAGCCGTACCTTGCCCCGCGCCGGAACCCAGACGCCGACCAGCGCCCGGATCAGCGACGACTTGCCGGAGCCGCTCGGGCCGATCACGCCGACACCGCTGCCGGCCTCGACGGCGAAGGTGATGTCCTGCACGATGGCGCGCTGGTCGCCCGGCGCGACCATGGTCACGGCCTCGACCGAGAGCTTCTTCTCCGGCGCCTGCAACAGCGTCTGCTCGGGCCGCGCCGGCATCTGCTGCAGCAGGCGGTTGAGCCGCTGCCAGCTCTGCCGCGCGGCGACGAAGCCCTTCCAATGCGCGATCGCGAGATCGACCGGCGCCAGCGCCCGCGCGCTCAGGATCGAACCGGCGATGATGATGCCGCCGGTGGCCTCCTGATGGATCACGAGATAGGCGCCGACCGCGAGCACCGCGGACTGCAGCATCATGCGCAGCACCTTGGCGACCGCGCCGAGCCCGCCGGTGACGTCGCTCGCACGCTGGTTGCCGGACAGGTATTCCTCGTTGGCCTCGTTCCAGCGCCTGTTCATGCGGCCGGCCATGCCCATCGCCACCAGCACTTCGGCGTTGCGGCGGCTGGAGGCGGCAAGATCGTTGCGCCGCGCCGCGAGCGTCATCGCTTCCTTGGCCGGCGTGCGCGACAAGTATTCGGTGATCAGCGTCAACGTCACCAGGATGATCGCACCGACCAGCGCCGTGACGCCAAGCAGCCAGTGGAAGGCGAAGCAGATCACCATGTAGAACGGCAGCCATGGCAGATCGAAGAACGCGCCGGGACCCATGCTGCCGAGGAAGGAGCGCACATTGTCGAGGTCGCGCAGCGGCTGCAGGCCCTCGCTGCGATTGCCGGCCATCAGCGGCAGCCGCACGACAGTGTCGAACACCCGCGCATTGAGCGCTTCGTCGAGCGAGGTGCCGACGCGGCCGAGGATCCGTCCGCGCAGCAGGTCGAGCACGCCCTGAGCCATGTAGAGGACCGCGGCGATGACCACGAGGCCGACCAGGGTCGGAACGCTGCGGCTCGGCAGCACCCGGTCGTAGACTTGCAGCATGAACATCGAACCTGTCAGGTAGAGCAGGTTGATCATGCAACTGATGAGGCCGACGCCGATAAAGGCGCTGCGGCAAGCGCGCAGCGCCTCAGCCAGTTCGGAACGCCGGACAGCGGGCGCGGCTGCCATAAAAACTGATCTCTGCAAAACAAAAGAGTTACGTGATCACCACGTTGTATAGACGTTTGCGACCACCGTCCATTTTAAGTCGCGTGAACCAAAGCATGGTTCGCGGCCTCATTCTGTGATCGCACCGACAGTTGACGGAATAAATTAGGGTTAACCGGCGGCGGAACCCTGGCCCTGCGCGGGCGCGCTTCCCGGAAGCGGCACGAGAATGACCGACATCGAGACCCGGCCGATCTCGCCATCCACATCGAGCAATACCCCGCTGCCGACGCCGAGCCCGGCCTCCGGGCGCCAGCGCGCATCGGCGCGAACGCCGATCCAGGCGCCCCGCGGTGGCCGGAACAGCTGCACCGCAAGGTTCGGATTGGGGTCTGCCACCACGTTCTGGACCGGCCGCGCGATGCCGTGGGTCCAGTCAGCCGGGCCGAGCACCCGCGCCAGCGGGCCGGCGTCCGCAATGACGGCGTGATGCAAGCGAAACCAGGCGGTATCGCCGCCGGCACGGGCTTCCATCGCATCCATGAACCAGCTGCGGCCATGGACGGCGCGCAGGCTACGCAACGGAAACACCGTGGGATCCACCGGATCGGCTGCGCTCCCGTAAAACCCCGGGACCTCAACGGCACGCTCGCGCGACAGCGTCACACGCACCGTCGCGCAGGGCTGCTCCTCGCCGGCCGGCCAGAGCGTGTTGTCGACGACGCTGACCCGGCCGCCTTCGGTCACCACGGTGACGTGCGTGCGCAGTTCCGCCATTGGCGTCGGCCGCAGGAACCAGGCCGCCGCCGAGATCGCGGTGCCCCAATTGCGCGCACCGGCCATGGCCTCGACCTCGCCGGTCAGCAGGCTTGCGACCGCCCCGCCCTGAAGGCCGGTGAACGGCCCGGCCGCCAGCGCCGCGGGCTTCCAGTGATGGGGCGTGGCGAGCGGTTCGAAGATGGCCAAGGCGAATGGTCCCCTGAGATGACCAGGATTGAGCGTTCGGCCAATCTCATCCAAGAATAGCGGCCATGACAAAAGGCCATTCATCACTTCAGGTGAGCAAGATTCACCCATTGGATGCCCCCGATCCGCGGGTGATCCCACCGCTGCCGGCGCTGCTCGCCTTCGAGCGCGCGGCCACCCAACTCAGCTTCCGGCGCGCCGCGCGAGACCTGTCGCTGAGCCCGTCGGCGATCAGCCACCAGATCCGCGGGCTGGAAGAGCAGTTCGGCACCAAGCTGTTCGTCCGCGGCGCGCGCCAGGTGCGGTTGACCGACGACGGCGAGCGCTACCTTGCAAAAGTGTCGGCCGCGTTGGCGACGCTGCAGGAGGCGAGCCGTGACATGCTGCGGCGACGCGGTGAGGCCGGCAGCGAGCTCTGGATCAGCTCATTGCCGTTCTTCACCAGTGCCGTGCTGCTGCCGGCGCTGCCGGAGTTCAAGCGGCGCCATCCGCAACTGACGCTGCGGATCGAGGCCACCCACCAATATGCCGACTTCAACGGATCACGCGTCGATGTCGCGATCCGTTACGGGCGGGAACATGCCACCGGGCTGAAGGTCGAGCCGCTGGTACAGGTCAAAGGATTGCCGGTCTGTACGCCGGCGCTGGTCAAGGCAGGTCTTCGGACCCCAGCGGACCTGTCGCGCGAGGTGCTGATCCATGTCACGACGCAGCCGCGGGCGTGGCCGGCCTGGCTGAGGGAGGCCGGGCTGCCGAATCTCGCTCCGCGCGGACATCTGTGGCTCGACAGCGTGCCGGCGATGCTGGAGGCCGCCGAACACGGGCTCGGCGTCGCGATTGCGATCGCGCCGCTGATCAAGGCGCGGCCGGGCTTCGGCAAGCGGCTGGTGGCGCCGTTTGCGTTCGAGGCGGCGCACAGCGAGACGATCTACCTGGTCTCCCGCACCGAGCAGGCGCGGGACCGCCGCATCGCGGCGGTGCGGCGCTGGATCACGGACGCCGTCGCGCGGGCGAGCTAGGCCGTGGCGGGCGCCTGCTCGGCCAGGATGCACCGTGCCAAACGGCCGGGAGCGACCTGCACGACCGGCGGCAAGCGCTCGCTGCAGCGCGGCTCGGCGAACTTGCAACGCGGTGCAAAGGAGCAACTGGCCGGCGCATGATCGAGCGAGGGCGGGGTGCCCGGAATGGTTTCCAGCCGCTGGCCGCGCATCGCGCCGTGAATGGTCGAGGCCAGCAGGCCCTTGGCATAGGGATGCACCGGTGAGCGCACGATATCGCGCAAGGCGCCCTGCTCCACGATCTGGCCGGCATACATCACCGCGACGCGGTCGCAGATCTCGATCGCGACACCGATGTCGTGAGTGACGAAGATCACCGACATGCCGAACTCGCGCTGCAATTCGCGCAGCAGCAGCAGGATCTGGATCTGCACGGTGGCATCGAGCGCCGTGGTCGGCTCGTCCGCGAGCAGGATCTTCGGCTTGCAGGCCAGCGCCAGCGCGATCATCGCACGCTGGCGCATGCCGCCCGACATTTCGTGCGGATAAGAGTCCAGCCGCCGCCTCGCGGAGGGAATCCGCACCACCTCGAGCATTTCAAGCGCGCGGGCCGTAGCCTCGCGCTCGCTCTTGCCCTCGTGACGCATCACCGTTTCCGCGATCTGGCGGCCGATGGTGTAGACCGGATCGAGCGCCAGCGCCGGCTCCTGGAAGATCATCGAGACGGTCTGGCCGCGGAACGCGGACAGCGCCTCATCGTCCATCGCCAGCACCTCCTGGCCCAGCACCTTGACGCTGCCGGAGACCTGCGTGCGTTTCTTCGGCAACAGCCGCATCAACGCGCGCAGCGTCACGCTCTTGCCCGAGCCGGACTCGCCGAGCAGCCCCAACACCTCGCCCTCGCCGAGCTGTAGGCTGAGATCGTTCACGGCATGAACCGTGCGATCGCCGGTGAAGCGGATGTTGAGGTTGTCGATCTCGACGAGGTTGGTCATGCGAGCTTGGGCACCCTGGCGTGGAAATCGGTGGCGCGCTGGAACGCGGCGCCGATCCGAAGCAGAACCGCTTCCTCGAAGGAGCGGCCGATCAGCTGCATGCCGACCGGCAGACCCGTCTTGGTGAAGCCGGAGGGAATCGAGAGCGACGGCAGACCGAGATAGTTGACCGGGCGGGTGAAGCGCGTCAGCCGCTGCAGCACCGCGTCGGCGCCCGGACCATTGCCGACATCACTCTCGGCAATCGTGGGCGCCGGCACCGGCGACGACGGCGCGATCACCGCATCGACCCCGTTGACCGCCGCGTTGTGCGCGGCGAGCGCGGGGCCACGCCAGCGCATCGCCTCGAGATAGGTGACCGCCGGAATGGTCAGGCCGTTCTGCAGCCGCATCAGGACCTGCGCGCCGTAATCCTGCGGCCGCTCGATCATCCAGCGCTTGTGAAAGGCGGCAGCCTCGACCGCGAGCACCAGTTGCGATGCCGCAGAGAGCTGGCGCTGATCGGGCAACTCGACCTTGATGATCTTGGCGCCCTCCTTTTTCAGGGTGGCGATACTCTCGTCGAGGATACGCGCCACCTCGGGATCGAGGTCGTCGACATAGAACGCCGTCGGCACGCCGATCTTCAGGCCCTTCAGCGACTGTTTGGTCGCGGCCATATAGTCCGGCACCGGCTGCGTCGACGCCGTCAGATCCTCGGGGTCGGCGCCGGCCATCAGGCCGAGCAGCAGCGCGCAGTCCTCCGCGGTCTGCGCCAGCGGACCGACGGTATCGAGCGACTGCGACAGCGGCATCGCACCGGCGCGGCTGATGCGGCCGACCGTCGTCTTCAGGCCGGTGACGCCGCAGAAATGCGCCGGCATGCGCACCGAGCCGCCGGTGTCGGAGCCGAGCGCCGCGAAGGTGAGCCGCGCGGCGACCGCCGAGCCCGAGCCCGACGACGAGCCGCCGGTGATGTGCTCGGTATTCCAGGGATTGCGCACCGCGCCGTAATGCACGTTGTGGCCGGTCGGCCCATAGGCGAACTCGACCATTTGCAACGAGCCGAGACGGACCTGTCCGGCATCCTTCAGCCGCTGCAGCGCGGTCGAGGTCGTCTTCGGCACGAAGTCGCGGCGTATCAGCGAGCCGCAGGTCACGACCTTGCCGGCGTCGTAATACATGTCCTTGTGCGCCAGCGGCACGCCGTGCAGCGCGCCGCGACTATTGCCCCTGGCGAGCGCGGCATCGGCCTCGGTGGCGGCGGCCAGCGCCTGCTCGGACTCGATCGCCATATAGGCGTTGAGGCGCGGCTGCCATTCCGCAATGCGATGCAGCACGGCGCGCGTCACCTCATGCGAGGAAACTTTCTTGTCGGCAATCGCCTTGGCGACTGCGGTCAGCGTCATCAGGGCCGGATCAGAGCTCATTTCGACACCTTCTCGATCTTCTGCGCGATCTGCGCCAGCAGGAAGCTCGCGGGTTCGAGATCGAAGGGCAGCGTGCCGGAGATCGGCGCGAAGCCGTCGAATGCCGGGCCGATCGAATTGGCGATCCGGGTGGCGACTTCGTCGGCGGCGGGCACGTCGGCGACGTGCGCGATCACCTTGACATCCTTGGGAGTAGGTCTGGTCATGCCGCGTTTTCTCCTTTTGCTTTTGCCGGCGCGCGGCTGTGCCCCGAGCCAGGAATGGTCATGTAGCACGCCGCTTGATGGCCCATTGTATCGAGATCGCTGAGTTTTGGCGTGTCGTTTGCGCAGAGCGGCTCCGCAAACGGGCAACGGGTGTGAAACCGGCAGCCCGACGGCGGATCGATCGGATTGGGCGGATCGCCCGAGATCGGCGGCACCTCGGTGCGCTTGTCGGGATCGGATGACGGCATCGCCGCCAGCAGCGCGCGGGTATAGGGATGCGCCGGCGCGTCCCAGACCGCATCGACCGGGCCGAGCTCGACGACCTCGCCGAGATACATCACCAGCACGCGATCGGAGATGTAGCGGACGACGTTGAGATCGTGGCTGATGAACAGGTAGGTCAGGCCGAATTCCCGCTTCAGGTCAGCGAGCAGATTGAGCACCTGGGCCTCGACCGATTTGTCGAGCGCGGACACCGCTTCATCGAGGATCACGAGCCGTGGCGACAGCGCGAGCGCACGCGCGATATTGACGCGCTGACGCTGGCCGCCGGACACCTCGTGCGGATAGCGGTTGGCGAAAATCTCCGGCCGCAGGCCGACCTTGCCGAGCAGCTCGCGCGCCAGCGTCCGCGCCGTGTCGTCGGCCATGCCGTGGACCTTCGGCCCGAAGGCGATCGATTCCTCGATGGTAAGGCGCGGGTTGAGCGAGGCGTAGCTGTCCTGGAACACCATCTGCACGCCGCGCCGCAAATCGCGCAGCGAGAGCGACGGACCGACCTGCCGGCCGTCATAGATGATGTCGCCGGCATCGCGTGCCATCAGGTGCATCAACAGCCGCGCCGTGGTCGATTTGCCGCAGCCGGATTCGCCCACAATCCCGACGGTCTCGCCCTTCATGACCGCGAAGGTGACGTCGTCGACGGCGCGCACGGTCTTGCGCGGGCTGAACAGCCCGCCGCGCACCGGAAAATGCTTGGTCAGTCCCTTGACCTGCAGCAGCGGCTGCGCGGCGCCGCCGATGTCGGCGACCGGCTCCAGCATATCGACGGAGAGATTGGCGTCGCTCATGCTCTAATTCCTGATGTCCATGGCGCTGCGCATGCCGTCGCTGAGCAGATTGAAGCAGATAGAGACCGCGAAGATCATCGCGCCCGGCAGCGCCGCGACCCACGGATTGACGTAGATCGCGGTGCGCAGCGTATTCAGCATCAAACCCCACTCCGGCTCCGGCGGCTTGGTGCCGAGCCCAAGGAACGAGAGGCCGGCCGCAAGGATCATCGACACCGAGATCAGGCCGGTGGCGTAGACGAAGATCGGGCCGAGCACATTGCCGAGCATGTGGACGCGCATGATGGTGAAGGGGCCGGCGCCGGACGCCCGCGCCGCTTCGACGAAATCCATGTTGCGCACGCCCGTGGTGACGCTTTCGGCGACGCGGGTGATCTGCGGCACGAACACGATGGTCAGTGACACGATCGAATTGGTGATGCCTGCGCCGAGCGCTCCCGAGATCGCGATCGCCAGCAGCACCGACGGGAAGGCGTAGAACACGTCGACGGTGCGCATGATCGCGGTGTTGAGCTTGCCGCCGACATAGCCGGCGACGAGGCCGAGCGAGGTTCCGATCACGAACGCGAAGATCACCGGCAGGATGCCGATGACCAGCGACAGCCGTCCGCCATAGATCAGCCGCGCCAGCATGTCGCGGCCGAGCTCGTCGGTACCGAGCGGATAGCCCGGCGTGCCGATATGGCGCAGGCGGCGGATCATCGAGCCCTGATAGGGATCGGCGAGATGCAGCCATGGTGCGAGCAGCGCCGAGGCAAAGATCAGCACCAAAATGATGGCGCAGGCCATGCTGACCTTGTCGCGCCTGATGCGGCGCGCAACCGTCGCCCAATAGCCGCGCGCCTTGGTGGTCGGGGCAGCCTGCAACGCAGTATCGCTCATCGCGCTCATGCTCTAACTCCGCTTGATGCGCGGATCGATCGCGGCCTGCGCGATGTCGACCAGGAGATTGAGCAGCACGAAGAACAGCGCCAGCACCAGGATGGTGCCCTGCAGCAGCGGCAGATCGCGCTGGAAGATCGCCGAGTTCAACAGCAGGCCCGAACCCGGCCAGGAGAACACGGTCTCGATCAGGATCGAGCCGCCCAGCATGTAGCCAAGCTGCAGGCCCATCACCGCGAGCGCGGTCGGCGCCGCGTTCTTGATGACGTGGCGGAACACCTCGGTCTCGCGCAGGCCCTTTGCGCGCAACGCCTCGACAAAGTCCTGGCTCAGGATGTCGCCGGTCAGCGCGCGCACCGTGCGGGTGACGATGCCCATCGGGATCACCGAGGTGGTGATCGCCGGCAGCACCAGATAACGCAGATGCTCCCAGTCCCACGCCCAGGCGCCGGAGCCGCCGGGCCCGGCACCGACCGCGGGCAGCCAGTTGAGCTGCACCGAGAAGATGATGACCAGCACCATGCCGAGCCAATAATGCGGCAGCGACACGCCGGCTATCGCCACCGAGGTCGCGACCTTGTCGACCCAGGTGTCGCGGAAATAGCCGGCGATCAGGCCGAACAGCAGGCCGAGCGTAAAGCCGATCATCGCGGCCGCGATCGCCAGCATCACGGTGTTGCCGACGGCACGCATCACCTCGGTCAGGACGGGCCGCCCGGTTGCGATCGAATTGCCGAGATCGCCATGGATCGCGCGCCACAGCCACAGGCCGAATTGCACCGGCAACGGGCGATCGAAGCCGTAGGCCGTGCGCAATTGCGCGGCGAGCTCCTGCGAGGCATCGGCGGGCAGCACCGCGACCAAGGGGTCGCCGGGCGTGATGTGCACCAGGAGGAAGCACACCAGCGCCACGCTGAGCACGATCGGAATGACGTAGACGATCCGTCTGGACGTATAGGCGAACACGTTGCGTTCTTTCTTCCTTCTCCCCTTGTGGAAGAAGGTGGCGCGCCGAGCGCGCCGGATGAGGGTTTCTATCCGCGGATACAATCATTTCCCAGGGAGGCGTGTCCGCGGAGACAACCCCTCACCCGGCTTCGCTCTCGCGAAGCCACCCTCTCCCACAAGGGGAGAGGGTGCACCTGTTGCGCGACTAGCGCCTCACGGCGCGACCGTGACCGGAGAGAAGTCGACGAACCAGCTCTTCGGCTGCACAAAGCCCTTGATCTTCGGGCTCATCGCGCGCGGTGCGACGTCGTGGGCGACATAGAGGAAGGCCGCGTCGTCGACCGAGGCCGCATGCAGCTCGGCCAGCGCGGCGTCGCGCGCCGCCGGCTCGAAGGTCTGGCGGGCCTTCTTGACCAGCTCGTCGAACTTCGGGTTGTTGTTGAAGCCCCAATTGTTCGATACCGGCGGCGCCATGCCCGACTGCAGGAAGCGCACCAGCGCGAAGAACGGATCCATCGCCGCATAGGTGACGTTGATGGCGTTCGAGCCGTTGGCGGTCGGATCCTTGGTGCCGCGCCGCCAATTGGTGAACAACGTGTTCCACTCGATGACGTCGAGCTGCACATCAAAGTAGCACTCGGCCAACGCCTGTTGCAGATACTCGTTCATCGGCAGCGGCAGCATCTGGCCCGAGCCCGATGCCGAGGTCTGGATCTTGACCGTCAGCTTCTTGTTCGGACCGAAGCCCGCCTCCTGCATCAGCTTCTGCGCGGCCGGCTTGTCGTACTTGATCTGGAAGGTCGGATTGCCGCGCCAGGGATGACCGGGCTCGAAGGTGCCGGTCGCCGGCACCATCAGGCCGGCGAGCAGGCCCTCACGCAGCCCTTCGCGATCGATGCAGAGATTGGCCGCCTTGCGGACGCGGATGTCATTCCACGGCGAGCCCTCGACGCGCGAGAACTGCCACGGCCAGACATGCGGCTCCTCGTTGGAATAGAGGTTGAAACCACGCTGCTTGATCTCGGGCAGGGCGTCCGGCGCCGGCGCCTCGATCCAGTTGACCTGCCCCGACAGCAGCGCCGCCGTCCGGGCATTGGCCTCCGGCATCGGCAGCAACACCATCTTATCGGCCTTCGGCACCCGTGCCTTGTCCCAGTAGTTCTCGTTCTTCACCAGCTCGAGCCGCTCGCGCGGGGTGAAGCTCGACATCTTCCAGGGTCCGGTGCCCGACGCGTCCTTGGCGAACGCGGCCCACGCGGCCTGCGACTTCGCCTTGGCGTCGGCGCCTTCGGCCTTGTCGTAGAATTTCTGCCACTTGGCCGGGCTCGCCATGAACAAATTGGTGAGGTTGATCGGCAGGAAGCTGTCCGGCTCCTTGGTGGTCAGCTCCACCGTCATGTCGTCGATCTTGCGCGCCGAGACCAGCGTCGGCATGCGCGAGGCGGTGACGCCGACCTGGCTCGCATCGTATTGCGGCGCGTCCTGCTTCAAGACCTTGTCGACGTTCCAGACCACGGCGTCGGCATTGAACGGCGAGCCGTCATGAAAGGTGACGCCAGAGCGCAGCTTGAAAATCCACTTGGTCTTGTCGGCATCGTCGACCTTCCACTCGGTAGCGAGGCCGGGGATCATCGCGCTCGCCTTGTCCGACGACGACAGGTCCCACATCGTCAGCGCGTCATACATCGTCAGACCCGTGAAGCGATTGCCCTCAAAACCCTGGTCGGGCTGGCCGAGCGTGCGCGGAATATCGGCAGCGGTCATGCCAATGCGCAGCACAGTCTCGGCGCCGGCGATCGCCGGCACGCCTGTGGCTATCGCAAGCGCCAGCATGATCGCCGTCGCATTGGTTTTCCTGTTACGCATCTGAGCAGCCCCTTCGAGTCTGGTGACGTTTTGGTGATTATTTCTTGGGCAAGCGTATGCAATGCCTGTGCCAAGGGGAATAGTTCATCAGCAAATAACCGCCGGGCGCGTCATTTCTTCCCACCTCGGGCCCGAACGGAGCGAAGATGCCTATTCTGGCATCATGCTTGCAGGATTTGACTCCAACGTCTTTCCAACGGAGCCTTCATATGCGTGCGCGCAATTCGATCCTGATGGCGGCAATGGCGCTTGCCTTGACCGCGGGCTGGCCGGCCATGTCGGCGCAAGCAGAGTCCATTGTGCGCTACGGCATTTCGATGGCCGACATTCCGCTGACCACCGGCCAGCCCGATCGCGGCGCCGGCGCCTATCAGTTCACCGCCTACACGATCTACGATCCGCTGGTTGCCTGGGAGATGGATGTTGCCGACCGGCCGGGCAAGCTGGTGCCGGGGCTTGCGACCGAATGGAAGGTCGACGACAGCGACAAGACCAAATGGCGCTTCACGCTGCGCAAGGGCGTCAAATTCCACGACGGCAGCGACTTCAATGCCGACGCGGTGATCTGGAATCTCGACAAGGTGCTGAACGACAAGGCACCGCAATTCGACAAGCGGCAGAGCGCGCAGGTCAAGACCCGCCTGCCTTCGGTTGCGAGCTACGCCAAGGTCGACGATTTCACCATCGAGATCACCACCAAGACGGTCGACTCCTTCTTCCCCTATCAGATGCTCTGGTTCCTGGTCTCGAGCCCCGCGCAATATGAAAAGCTCGGCAAGGACTGGGACAAGTTCGCCAGTCAGCCCTCCGGCACCGGTCCGTTCAAGCTGACCAAGCTGGTGCCGCGCGAGCTCGCCGAGCTGACGAAGAACCCGGACTATTGGGACAAGAAGCGGCTTGCGAAGGTCGACAAGATGATCCTGATTCCGATGCCGGAAGCGCTGACCCGCACCAACGCGCTGCTGGCCGGCCAGGTCGACCTGATCGAAACACCGGCGCCCGATGCCGTGCCGCAGCTCAAGGCCGCCGGCATGAGGATCGTCGACAACGTGACGCCGCATGTCTGGAACTATCACTTGAGCGTGCTGCCGGGCTCGCCATGGACCGACATCCGCCTGCGCAAGGCGCTCAACCTCGCGATCGACCGCGACGCGGTGGTTGGCCTGATGAACGGCCTCGCCAAGCCCGCCAAGGGCCAGGTCGATCCGTCGAGCCCGTGGTTCGGCAAGCCGACCTTTGAACTGAAATACGATCTCGCAGCCGCCAGGAAGCTGGTGGAGGAAGCCGGCTATTCGAAGGAAAAGCCGCTGAAGACAACTTTCATCATCGCCCAGGGCGGCACCGGGCAGATGCTGTCGCTGCCGATGAACGAGTTCCTGCAGCAGAGCTTCAAGGAGATCGGCATCGACATCGACTTCAAGGTGGTCGAGCTCGAGACATTATATACGCACTGGCGCAAGGGCGCGGCGGACGAGATGAACGCCGGCATCACCGCCAACAACATCGCCTATGTCACGTCGGATCCGCTCTACGCCATCGTGCGGTTCTTCCATTCCGGCCAGGTCGCGCCGGTCGGCGTCAACTGGGGCGGCTACAAGAACCCGAAGGTCGATGCGCTGATCGACGAGGCCAAGCAGACCTTCGATACCACCAAACAGGATGCGCTGCTGGCGCAGGCACACGCGCTGATCGTCGACGATGCGGCGCTGGTGTGGGTGGTGCACGATACCAATCCGCACGCGCTGTCGCCGAAGGTGAAGACCTTCGTGCAGGCGCAGCACTGGTTCCAGGATCTGACCCAGATCGGGTTGGAGTAAACATTCCATCGTCGTCCCGGCTTGGTGCGCAATTGCGTACGGGAGCCGGGACCCATGACCACGAAGGGGTGTTGTTAGAAGGCCGCCTGGCCGCTTGCCCATTGCGCGGGCCGCGGCGTATGGGTCCCGGCCTTCGCCGGGACGACAGCGGGCCTGCGGAGTCTATTTCGTCGTCAACGCGAATGCGCCGTTCCAGTCGTCGGGCGGCGGCTCCTTCTGGAAGGCGTGGATGCGCGCCTCATAGAGGCGGTAGAGATATTGCAGCGTCTGCGCGTCGTCGGTCTTGCGGCCGCGTTCGATCGCGGCGAGCGCGCCGTCCCAATCGCGGCCGCGGTAGCAGGCGAGCATCTCGATGGTCAGATTGCGCAGCCGCTGGAAGCGGCCGGAGCTCGCGACATCCTCGCGGCCGGCAATCGCATAGATCACCTCGGGCTCCTTCTTGCCCTTGACCATGATGAAGTCGAGCTCGAGGATCGCAAACTTCTCCTTCACCGCAAGCGCAGTCTTCGATCCCACGATGATCGGGAAGCCATACTCCTTGGACTGTCCCTCGAGCCGCGAGGCCAGATTGACGCTGTCGCCGAACACCGAATAGTCGAAGCGCACGTCGGAGCCCATATTGCCGACCACGCAGGAGCCGGTGTTGAGACCGACACCGATGTTGAGCGGCACATAGACGTGGCCGCCGTCCTTCGCCTCCTGCTCGCGCTCCCGGTTGAGGTCGTCGACGCGCTCCAGCATGTCGAGCGCCGCATCGCAGGCGTTGAGCTGGTGCTGCTTGTCATCGAGCGGCGCGTTCCAGAACGCCATGATGGCGTCGCCCATATATTTGTCGATGGTGCCCTTGCGGGCGAGGATCGCGTTGGAAAGCGGAGTAAGGAAGCGGTTCATCAGCGCCGTAAGGCCCTGCGGATTGCTCTTGTAGGTTTCCGAGATCGAGGTGAAACCGCGCATGTCCGAGAACATGATGGTCATCTCGCGTTCCTCGCCGCCGAGCACCAGCCGCTCCGGCGACTGCGCCAGCTGCTCGACCAGCGCGGGCGACATGTACTGCACGAATTGCGACCTGATCTGTCGACGCTGCTGCTGCTCGCGCACGAAGGCGGAGAAGATCAGCGTGAGATAGATCGCCGTGGTCGACATCAGCGGATAGGTGAAGTCGATCAGCAGCCGGTGCTGGGAATAGAAATACCAGGACGTGCCGATCAGCACCGAGGCAAACATTCCGCCGACGGCGACCAGCGTGATCGGACCGAACTTCGGCGCGAAGGCGATGACAAGGAGCCCCATGATCAGCGCGGCGAAGAACTCGATGCCGATGCCGTAATTCGGCTGCGAAACGACATCGCCGGTCAGCGCGCTCTCCAGCACCTGGGCGTGAACCTCGACACCAGGCATCGCCGGCGTCACCGGCGTCGTCTTGATGTCGTTCAGCCCGGTTGCTGAGGTGCCGATCACGATCAGCTTGCCGGCAATTCGGTCCGGTGAGACGCGCCCGTCCAGCACATCGACCGCCGAGACATAGATCGAGGGATCGCGGCGAGCGTAGTGGATCCAGAGTTGGCCGTGGAGATCGGTCGGGATCGCAAAGCCCTTGAGACCCAGGCTCTTGATACCGGCCTTGTCGGCCTTGATCAGGATCGTGCCCGAGCCGCTCGCCACCCGCAGCATCTCGAAGCTCAGCGATGGCATCGTGATGCCCTGCGCCACCATGATCATCGGCACGCGCCTGACGATGCCGTCGCGCTCCGGCCTGATCGTGAACAGGCCGCGCCCGGCAGCCGCCTCCTCGAGCAACGGCACGTTGCGCAGCAGCCCCGGGAACATGAACATGAAAGGCTGCGGCTCCTCGCCGAGCATCGCAAGTCCGGTGACCGGAAGCTTTTCGTTGAGGTCGGCGCGCACGTTGGGTCCACCGGATTCGCCGAGCACCACGCGCGAGTTCTTGATGGCTTCGGCCATGATGCTGTCGTTGCTCGGCAGCTGCCGCAGCCTGGCGCGCATCTCCTCATCGAGGCTGCTGAAGGTATCGGCGGCGATATCGGGATTGAGACGATCCGGCTCGGAGAACACTGCGTCGAACGCGATCACCACGGCGCCGAGCCGGGTGAGATTGGTGACGATGTCGGCGAGCCGGGTCCGCGGCCACGGCCACTGTCCGAGCCGGGGATCGGCGAGGCTCTTTTCGTCGATGTCGACAATGGTGACCGGCCGCGCCGTCTTCTGGCGCGGTTGCAGCGCCTGGAATGTGTCAAACGTCCTGACACGAAGCTCCTGGACCGGAGCCGGATCCACGATCCGCAGCGCAGCAATGCCGATCAACAGCGCCACGCAGACCAGCCGCGCATAGCCGAAGCGCCGTGCGAACCACCTGCGTATCGCCTTCAGCCGTTTCATGCCATCTGGATATCACGCGCGCAGAATTGTTCCAATCGAGCAAGCATGCGCAGTGCACAATCAGCCGGGCCAGCCCCCTGGCGGCACGGCCGCGCGCCCGTCACGTAAAATGAATAATGAAGTCGTTCTGGGACAGGCTCGCCTTGGCGACATTGTGCAATGTGATCGTGTCTGCGCTGTCGATCGTGATCAGCGTATCCGCCGAATTGGTCGGCGATATCGCAACATGCTGATCGAACCAGCTACTGAAGGTGCTTGCCGAGACGACCGTGGACAGGTCGATCTGGTCCTCGCCTGGCGTGAAGTTCAGGATCGTGTCGTGGTTGAAGTTCGGCGCAAACACGAACTTGTCCTGGTAACCCGACCCGAAAAACACGTCCTTGTCGCTGGTCCCGGTCAGAATCACGGGCTCGGGCCGATCCTGTTGGACGTTGAAGATCAGGTTGACCGTATCGGTTGCGCCATGGCCATCGGTCACGGAAAGCGCGATCGTGTCGGTCGCCGGAGCCGTCTGGCCGGAGTTGTAAACGAGACCCGACGATCCAAGCGCGGTGTTGATGCCGGAGAGAAGCCCCTCCTGCGACGAAGGCGCAACGCTGCTGCCCGCACCGGGCGTCGTCGCCGCGGCCATGGTGAAGGTCTCGTCGGCCGTCGCATCGGCGTCCGTCACGGTCAGGCCGGAGATCGTCTCGGTCCCGTTGGGATGTTCGATGATACTGACGTTGTCGGTATGGATCACGGGCGTGTCGTTGGCGCCGATCACGTCGATCGTCAGCTTCGCGGTCCCGACGGCGCCATGCGCGTCGATCGTCTCCACATCGAACGTGTCGGCATAGGTGCCCTTGCCGAGCGCGTTGATCGCGGCAGCATCGGGAACATAGCTGTAGGTGCCGTCCGGGTTGACGGTCAGCGAGCCGTAGAGGCCTGCGATCTGCGTGACCGCGGCGTGGTCCGAATTGAGCGCGGCATAAGTCAGCGTCGCGGTTTCGCCATGGTCGACGTCGTTGCCATGGAGCGTGCCGGTCAGCGTGCCGAACGTGTCGTTATCAGCGGTATCGGTGAGCGTGCCGGCATTGACGTCGGCGAGCATCGGCGCGTCGTTGGCGCCGTTGATCGTGATCGTCACAGGCTCGTTGATGACGCCGCCATGGTGGTCGTCGATCTGGATCGTGTAGGTCAGCGTCAGCGTCTCGCCGAGGGCGAGATAGTCGAAATTCTGGTCCGCGGCCGAGAACGTCCAGGTCGACGATCCGGTTGAACCGCCGGTCGCGTCCGTCAACGTACCCAGCGACAGCCAGTTCAGGATCGTGGACTCGTCCGGCAGGCCCGTGGTCGCCCCGGATTCGGCGACGCCAGTGATGGTCATGGTGTGGGTGTCGCTGAGATCCACGTCGGTGAACGTCACGGTGCCGGATGCGCTGTCCAGCGTCGATGAACCGGTCGTATCGGGTTGTTCGGGGATGATGGCCGCCTGAGGCACCGACGTGACGATCGGCGCGTCATTGCTGCCGGTAATCGTGATCGTCACCGGTTGGCTGATCACGCCGCCATGATGGTCATTGACCTCGACCGTATAGGTCAGTGTCAGTGTCTCACCGTCGGCAAGATAATCGAAATTGCGGTCGGCGGCCGAGAAGGTCCAGGCCTGGGATCCGGCGATCCCGCCGGTCGAATCGGTCAGCGTCCCCAGCGAGAGCCAGTTCAGGATGATGGACTCGTCCTCAGGCAGGCCTGTGGTCGTTCCGGATTCCGCGACGCCGGTGATGGACACGATGTGGGTGTCGCTGAGATCGACGTCGGCAAATGTCACCGCGCCCTGGGCCACGTCGAGCTTGATCGATCCGGTCTCGCCGATCATCTCGGGGACCGTGGCGGTCGGCGGCTCCGACGTGAACGTCGGCACGTCGTTGGTGCCCGTGATGGTGATGGTGACGGGCTGGGTGACGACACCGCCGTGGTGGTCGTCGACCTGGATCAGGTAAGTCAGCGTCAACGTCTCGCCGACGGCGAGATAGTCGAAATTCCTGTCGGCGGCCGAGAAAGTCCAGGCGCGCGATCCGGTTACGCCGCCGGTCGAATCCGTCAGCGTGCCGAGCGACATCCAGCCCAGTATCGTCGCCTGATCGGGAAGCCCTGCGGTAACGCCAGTTTCGGTGACGCTGGCCACGGTGACGCTGTGGGTGTCGCTGAGATCGACATCGACGAAGGTCACGGTACCGGATGCGGTATCCGGCACGACCGAGCCGGTCGTCTCCTCGGCTTCAGTGATGGCGGCCAACTGGGTCGGCGAGGTGATCGCCGGCCTGTCGTCGGTGCCGACGATCGTGATGGTGACCGGCAGCGTGACGACGCCGCCCTGATGGTCGTCGATCTCGACCGTGTAGGTCAGCGTCAGCGTCTCGCCGGTGGCGAGATAGTCGAAGCTCCTGTCGGCGGCCGAGAACGTCCAGGAGCGCGATCCCGTCACGCCATCGGTCGAATCCGTCAGCGCGCCCAACGACAGCCAGCTCAGCACGGTGGCATGGCCGGCAAGTCCGGTGGTGACGCCGGCCTCGGTGACGCCGGTGATGGTGACCGTATGCGTGTCGGTCAGATCCGCATCGGTAAATGTCAGCGTGCCGTGCGCCGTATCAGGCTGGGCGGAATTCGTCGTTGCTGGGAGTTCGGTGATCGAACCGGCCTGCGCCGAGGACGTCACCACCGGCGTGTCGTTGGTGCCGGTGATCGTGATCGTGAAGGTCTTGAACGTGGTCTCGTTGTTCGGCGCGAAATTGTTATCGACGCGCGCGACATAGGCCAGCGTCAGCGTTTCTCCGGCAGCCAGGAAGTCGAACGCGCTGTCGGCAAGGTTGTAGGTCCAGGTCGCCGAACCGGCATTCTTGTTGTTCGGATCGGGCTCGAGCAGCAACGGGATCTCGACGGTCTTGATGGCCGCAAGCTGCGCTGCCGTCAGCGATGAGGTCACGTCGCTGCCGTTGGCGTCCCGGTAGCTGAACGCGGAATAGTCGACCTTCGCGCTCGGTATGTCACCGACATTGAGGTCCAGCCATTTGATCTGGCCCGTCGCAGTGTCGAACAGCCCGCTTTGGGTCAGCCCCGGCCGCTCGGTAAATGCCGCGTCCTGGGTCACGACCTGCGGCGGCCCCGGGATGTGGTCGATCCTGCTGTTGGGAACGCCACCGGCCTGAGGGCCGGTCGTGTTGACGAAGGTCAGCAGAATGATGATCGGCGCGCCACCGTCGCTGCTGGTGAGCTTGAAGCTGCTCGATACCGGGACGACGCTGTCCGTGAAGTTGGTGGTGAGCTTGGTGTTGGGATTGTTGTTGTCGGTGAACTTCAGCGCGAAGACGTCGGAGATCAGCTTCTGCGCATCGGTCGACAGTTGCGCCGACGAGACGAAGCTGACGCTGCCCTGGCCGTTGACGATGGTCTGGGTGCCGGCCTGATCGACGGTCGCGATCGGATTGAGCGTCGTCTTGTCGAACAGGATGTAGGAGCCGGTGCTGCCATCGGGCTCGACCAGCACCTGGAATTTGGCCGGCGGCACGCCGCCGGTGCCCTGCACGTCGAAATCGATCTCGACCAGCACCGCGGTGCCGCGGATGCCCATGGTCGCGACCGGCGTATCGACCTTCATGTCGCCGTGCTTGGCGGTCGCGCCGGCCACGAAGGAGATCGTGCCCGAGACCAGACTCATCAGCGACGTATTGCTCGACCCGTTCGGGTCGTAGATCATTTCGTTCAGCACCATCTTGGCGTTCGGTCCGAGACCGAACACGGTGCCGTCGATGAAGGTGATGCCGAGCGTCGAGTCGCCGCTGGACTGCACCACGTCACCCTTGTTGACGTTGTCGCCCTGGTTCAGGACGATCGCGACGCCATTGCGGATGGCCGTGGCGTTCCCGGTCAGCTTGGTGACATGGCCGATGACCTTGGCCGGCTCCGCCGCGCCGCCGGCCTGGGCATATTGGGTGTAGCCGGTGAGTGCGTTGACGAGATCGCCGGTGAGATGCGCGCCGTCAGGCGACGCCAGCGGCGCGCGCTTTTCGCCCTTGAAGTAGTCGTGCAGGACGAGTTCCCGATCGTCCTTCGCGATGACGAGATCGAGCCCGGTCCGCTTGAAGTCGCCGGTGAACAGCAATTGCCCGTCGGCGACGATGATCGCGCCGGGGGGAGCATGCGTGGAAACGCTGTCGACGTGCACGTATCCACGGGCATAAGCGTCCGTGTTCGGCAACAGGCCGTCGAATTTCTCGACAAAGTTCACTGCGGATCACCGCACGGGAGTTAATATTGTTAAAATATCCGAATGATTATGCCTGCATATCATCGGATAAAGCTTGGCGAAACCACTCTGTGCTTGCGCAAGGTGGCCCTGTTGTGCGGTTTGACTGGATGTGACTTGGCTCACGCTGTGAAGAGCCGTGTAGTTCGGATTCGCTTGACGGTACCATAAGGTGGGATTCAAGCCAAGATACGTACTGAGCCACGTATTCGTGGTATTGATTGGCATTTCTGTACTTGCCTCTATTTCCCCTTAGCCCAGAGCGGGCATTTGACCCCAATTTCCCGGCCAAAGCTGTGACTTAGCTTACAAATCACAGCAGTCCCGTGCGCGGACCGGCCGGGTTAACCAGAGGGCAAGGATGAGTTGCAAAGCAGTGGAAAAAGGTTCGCCGCTTCCTTTCACAAACCGGTAAAGTTTTCGGGACCCCAAGCAGGCGCCCTTTAGCCTCTTCCCCTGATTCCCCACATCTTAAGTCGATTCGAATGGATCGTTCGCCATGCTGCCCGGCATGAAACGATCCGGTCGCGTGCGCGGTGCAATGTCCACCCGCCGAAGAGCGGACAGGGGGTGTCAGATGAGATTCTCGCTTCGCCCGCTTGTGCTGCGCGCCGTCATGCTGGGCTTCGGCCTGGCCCTGGCCGCGCCGGTTGCCGAGCTCAATGCCGCTTCGCTGCTTTCGCCCGGTCCGGCGACGCTGATCAGAAAGTCGACCGAGCCGTTCGGCCTGATAACCAGCCTGCTTGCCGACGGCGGCCTGCACGACAAATGGCTCGGCGTGCAGCGCCAGCTCGCCGACGAATTGGAGCAACTGGCAGCCTGCGAGAGCGACCGCGCCGGCTGCGCGTCGCCGGCGGCGCTGCGATTCCTGGCGATCGTCGATGCCGGACGGGCGCGTCAGGGTCGCGCCCGGCTCGGCGAGATCAACCGCGCGATCAACCTTGCGATCCGTCCGGGCAGCGATCTCGTGGCCTATGGCGAGCCCGACGTCTGGGCGACGCCGCTCGCCACCTTCGCCCGCGGCAGCGGCGACTGCGAGGACTATGCGATCGCGAAATTGGTGGCGCTGCGCAAGGCCGGCGTGGCGCCGGAAGATCTGCGGATCGTCGTCCTGCATGACCTGCTCGGCGGCGAAGACCATGCGGTGCTCGCCGCGCGGCTCGACGGCCGCTGGCTGACCCTCGACAACCGCCGCATGGCGATGATCGAGGACAGCGACATCAGGAGTTTTCGGCCGACCTTCGTGATCGACCAGCACGGCGTCAGCCGCTATGTCGATGCCCCGCTCGTCGCCGAGGCTGCGTGGCGGCCGGCGGCGCGGACGAACTAAGAGCCGGCCAGACATACCTTTCCGTCATTGCGAGCGAAGCGAAGCAATCCATCCCTCCGCGGAAAGATGGATTGCTTCGTCGCTTCGCTCCTCGCAATGACGAGTGAATCCAGATGAGCGACTGCCCGTCAGAACATCAGATTGTCCTTCACTAGCACCCAGCGGCCGCCCTTGACCTGCTGCACCTGGGTGATGGTGTTGGCGAGATGATCCGTCTTGGAGAACTTGGTCGGCGGCGAGCTGAAGATGTCGAGGAATTTGTCGCCTGACTCCAGTGAGTCCAGCATCTTCTGGCCGGAGAGATCCTTGCCCGCCTTCTGCGCGTAGAAGGCGAAGGTCATCACCGCGTTGTAGCCGATGATCGCCTGGGTGTTGGCGTCGGTGTTGAACATCTTCTTGTAGTTCACCAGCCAGTCCTTCACCTTGCCCTTGGCCGTGTCCTCGTAGGGAATCTCGAAGCCCGAGGCCGCATAGAGCCCTTCGACGGCTTCCTTGCCGAGTGCCGGCACTTCGAGCACGTTGGTCGGGGTGGCGCCGAGGAAGGTCACGTCCCAGCCGAGCTTCTTGGCCTCGTTCATCGCGCCGATGGTCTCGCGGATCACGGTGCCGAGCACGACGAGGTCGCAGCCGTCGGCCTTCATCTTGGCGACCTGCGCCGAGAAGTCGGAGGCGCCGCGCTTGTAGCTCGTGACCGAGGCCGGCTGCACCTTCATCGCGCCAAGCTGCTGGGTGAAGCCGTCGAGCACGTTTTTGCCGTACTCGTCATCCTGATGCATGATGCAGGGCTTCTTGAAGTTCTTCCACTCCATCATGTATTTGAGCGCGGCGCGCGTGCTCTCGACATAGGGCAGGAGGTTGTTGAACTTCAGCCGCTCCTGCGGCTTGGCGGGATCGAACTTGAAGGTGAATTCGGCGGCCGTCAGCGGGAACAGCTGCAACACGCCCGCATCGAACAGGATGTCCTGCGCGGCGAGCACGGTCGGCGAGCCCATCGGGCCGATCATCGCGAACACCTTGTCGCGCTCGACCATCTTCTGCGAGGCCAGCACCGCCTTCTTCGGATCGTAGCCGTTGTCCTCCAGGATCATCTTGATCTTGCGGCCGTTGATGCCGCCGCCGGCGTTGATTTCCTCGACCGCCATCTTCATGCCGTTGGACACCGGAACGCCCCAGACCTTGATCGGGCCGGACAAGTCCTGATGCGTTCCGATCACGATCTCGGTCGGCGAGATGCCTTCATTGGTGACCTTGGTCTGGGCTGCGGCCGGCAGACAGGTCAGCGCCAGCGCGCTCACCGCAAGGCCCAGCGCCTTCAGCGATTTCGACATTGCAGTCTCCTCCTTACATGGCCCATGTTAAGCGAAGGGTCGGGCCTGCTCGCTCCTTCGCCAATTCGGTGTCGTCGAATCCTTCTTTGAGCATGATCTCCGCGCAAGCGCTGCGCGCTTGTCGCGAGGGAAGACCGCTTCACACTCTCTCGGATCATGCTCTATGCCACCGCGCGTTCGCCATACATGGCGGCGATCTCGGCCGCGTAGCGCTTGTTCACGAAGCTGCGCTTCAGCTTCATGGTCGGCGTCAGCTCCTCGTCCTCGGGCGTGAGCTGGCGCTCGATCAGATAGAATTTCTTGACGGTCTCGACGCGCGCGAACTTCACGTTGACCGCCTCGACCTCGCGCTGGATCAGATCCTGGATCTCGCGGGCGCGGCACAGGCTTGCGTAATTGGTGAAGGGGATGTCGTGATCCTGGGCGTATTTCTCGACATTCTCCTGGTCGATCATGATCAGGCAGGTGAGATACGGCCGCTTGTCGCCGATCACGACCGCATCCGAGACATAGGGCGAGAACTTGAGCTGGTTCTCGATCTCGGACGGCGTGATGTTCTTGCCGCCGGAGGTGATGATGATGTCCTTCATCCGGTCGGTGATCTTGACATAGCCTTCATTGTCGATCGTCCCGACGTCGCCGGTGTGCAGCCAGCCTTTGGCGTCGATCGTCTCGGCGGTCCTCTCCGGCTGGTTGAGATAGCCCATGAACAGGAAATCGCCCTTGATCAGGATCTCGCCCTTCGGGCAGATCATCACCTCGCCCCAGGGCGCGGCCTTGCCGACCGAGCCGAGCTTGATGCGGTCCGCCGGCATCATGGTCGCGACGCCGCAATTCTCGGTCTGGCCGTAGACCTCGCGCATGTCGATGCCGAGCGCGAGATACCAGCGGATCAGATCCGGCGAGATCGGCGCGGCGCCGGTCAGCGCAATCCGGCAGCGGTCGAGCCCGAGCATGCGGCGGATGTTGCGGAACACCAGCCAATAGGCCGCGCGGTTGGCGAGCCGCAGCGACAAGGGCGGCGTCTCGCCCTGCAGCCGACACTCGGTCATCCGGTTGCCGATCGCGAGCGCGCGGGCATACATCCAGTTCTGGAACGGGGTCGCATCCTTCAGCGCGATGGTGATGCCGGAATAGAACTTCTCCCAGATCCGGGGCACCGCGAGGAATGCGGTCGGCTGCACCTCGCGAAGATTGTCCGGTACCGTCTCCGGGCTCTCGGCGAAATTCATCACCGATCCCAGCGCGAGCGAGAGGTAGTAGCCGCCGACCCGCTCGGCGACGTGACAGAGCGGCAGGAACACCAGCCGCTCCTCGCTGTCGGTCGAGGGGTAGAGATCGTTGGCGTGGCGCATCTGGTGCGTCACACTGCGGTTGGAGTGCATCGCGCCCTTGGGCGGGCCCGTGGTGCCGGAGGTGTAGACCAGGATCGCGAGATCGGAGGCGGTGCGGCTGCCGGTCATCTCGTCCCACAGCGCCGGATTGCCCCAGGCATGATTGCGGCCGAGCGACGTGAATTCCGCGAGCGACAGCACCATCGGATCGGAAAAGCCGGAGAGGCCCTCCATGTCGAACACGACGATCTTCTCCAGCGTCGGACAGCGCGACCGGCAGGTCAGCACCTTGTCGAGCTGCTCCTCGTCCTCGACGAAGATCACCCGCGTGCGGGAATCGTTGATGAGGTATTCGACCTGCGCGGCCGAATCGGTCGGATAGATGCCGGAGGAGACGCCGCCGGCGCACAGGATGCCCATGTCGGCATAGACCCATTCCGGCACCGCGTTGGCGATGATCGAGCCAACGTCGCCGGGACGGAAGCCTGTGGCATGCAGGCCGTAGGCGATGTCCTTGGAGATCTGCAGCCATTCGCGCCAGCTGGTCGGTTGCCAGATGCCGAACTTCTTCTCGCGGATCGCGGGCCTGTCGCCACGCGTTTGAACCGCGAGCAGAAAGCTTCTCGCGATCGTGTCGGCAACCGTCAGCACCGCTGGCCCTGCCATGCGCGCTCCCTCCTCTGCCGCCGGTCTCACGCGCCGGCTTGTGTTGCCGGTCTTGTTGGCGAAACTGGCCTGAAATCTAGCTCCAACTCTCGTTCAGTGCCAAACCTTCCTCGGCGCCATTGCCAGCGCCCAGTCATTCTCAACGCCACGTCTTCTTCTTTTTCCAGCGCCGCTCGCCGCGCGCACCGGCTTCCTTGGCGCCGAGGTAGAACTCCTGGATATCGGGTGAATTCATCAGCCGCTCGCAGGTATCGTTCATGACGACGCGGCCGATCTCCAGCACATAGCCGTAATGCGCCGTCTCCAGCGCGATCTTGGCATTCTGCTCGACCAGCAGGATCGACATGCCCTGCTCCTCATTGACGCGGCGGATGATGGTGAAGATCTCCTTCACCAGGATCGGCGACAGCCCGAGCGACGGCTCATCGAGCAACAGCAGCGTCGGCCGGTTCATCAGCGCCCGCCCGATCGCCAGCATCTGCTGCTCGCCGCCCGAAAGCTGTCCGGCCGGCTGGCCGAGCCGCTCCCTTAACCGCGGAAAATAGCCGTAGACGCGCTCGAGGTCCTGCGCCACACCGTCGCGGTCCTTGCGCAGATAGGCGCCCATCATCAGGTTTTCGCGCACCGACAGGAACGGAAACACCTCGCGCCCCTCCGGCACATGGCTCAGCCCGAGCCGCACGATCCTGTCGGCCTCCATGCGCTGGATCGGCTTGCCGAGGAATTCGATCGAGCCCTTCTGCGGGTCGAGGATGCCGGAGATCGTCTTCAGGACCGTGGTCTTGCCGGCGCCGTTGGCGCCGAGCAGCGTCACGATCCGGCCGCGCGGCACCTCGAGGCTGATGCCGCGGATCGCCATGATCGGCCCGTAATAGCTTTCGATGTTGGAGAGCTTCAGGATGATGTCCGCTGTGCTCATGGCATCATCCTCATGCGCCGAGATACGCTGCGACGACGTCGGGATGGTGCTGCACCTCGGACGGCGAGCCCATCGCCAGCACGCGGCCGTAGTTCAGCGCGATGACGCGGTCGGAGACGCGGTTGACCAGCGTCATGTCGTGCTCGACCATCAGCACGGTGATGCCGAGCTCGCTCTTCATGTCGCGGATCCAGAACGACATGTCGTCGGTCTCCTCGACATTGAGGCCGGAGGACGGCTCGTCGAGCAGGATCAGCTTCGGTTCCGAGCACAGCGCCCGCGCCAGCTCGATCACCTTGCGCACGCCGTAAGGCAATCCCGAGATCAGCTTGTCGCGGTAGGGCTCGAGATCGAGGAATTCGATCACCTGCTCGACGCGGCGGCGATGCGCCTTCTCGCCGGCGCGAACGCTCGGCAGGAACAATAGCTCCTGCCACAGCCGCGTGGTGGAATGGCGATGGCGGCCGACCAGCAGATTGCTCAGCACGGCCGCGTTCTCGAACAGCTCGATGTTCTGGAAGGTGCGGGCGATGCCGAGTTTCGCGATATCGTAGGCCGGCTCCTGGGTGATGTCCTGATCCTCGAAAAAGATCTTGCCGGAGGTCGGCGGATAGATCCGCGAGATCAGGTTGAAGATCGAGCTCTTGCCGGCGCCGTTGGGCCCGATGATCGAGAGGATCTCGCCCTTCTCGACCGCGAAGCTGACCGCATCGACCGCCTTGAGGCCACCGAAGTGCAGCGACAGGTTCTCGGCGCGGAAATAGCTCATCTGTTCCGCTCCGATTTCACATAGATCTTCTGCCGCTTGAAGGTTGCGCGCTTGTAGAGCGGGAACAGCTGAAAGAAGAGCTTGATCTTGAGCCAGCGGCCGTAGAGTCCGAGCGGTTCAAACAGCACAAACAGCACGATGATGATGCCGTAGATCGCGCCCTTCAGCCCGTTGGCGGAGGCGAATGCTGCGACCGCGTCCTGGATGTGGCCCGCGCGCTCGGTGCCGGCACCAAGGGTCGCCGCCATGCCGCCGATCACGCCGGGCATATCGTCCTTCAGATAGGTCAGGAACGGATCGATCATGACCAGGAAGATCGCGCCCAGCACCGCGCCGTGCAGGCTGAACGTGCCGCCGATCAGGATCACGATGATGAACTCGATCGAAAGCTGCAGCGTGAACATCTCGGGCGAGATGAAGGATAGCTTGTGCGCGAATAGCACGCCGGCAAAACCGGTGATCGCCGCCGAGATCGCGAACGACTTCACCTTGTAGAGCGCGACATTGATGCCCATGCTGCGCGCCGCGGTCTCGCTGTCGCGGATCGCGACGAAGGCGCGCCCGGTCGGCGAGCGCAGCAGATTGAGCGTGCCGACGATGGTCAGCACCAGCACCGCAAGGCAGAGGTAATAGAAGGTCGGGCCGTCGCGCGACACCGTGGTGCCGAGCAGCTGCATGGTCTTGACCCGCATGCCCTCATTGCCGTTGGTGACGCTTTCCCAGCGCGCCAGGATCTCCTCGACGATGAACGCAAAGGAGATCGTCGCGATCACCAGATAGATGCCCTGCAGCCGCAGCGCCGGAAATCCGACCAGCGCGCCGACCACGCCGGTCAACAGCCCCGCGGCGAGGAAGTAGACCGGGAACGGCGCATTGAACTGCTGCAGATAGGCCGCGGTATAGGCGCCGATCGCAAGAAAGGCGGCATGGCCGAGCGAGGCCTGCCCGGTGAAGCCGGTCAGGATCAAGAGCCCGACGCCGACGGTCGCGTAGATGCAGACGAAGACCAGCTGGCTCATCAGATAGCTCGAGAGCACGTAGGGCGCGATCAGCAGCACCGGCAGCAACAGGCCGTAGGAATAGATGTAGCCCGAATGCGGGAACAGCTTGATGTCGTCTTCGTAATCGGTCTTGAAGAGAAACCGCATCCGTTGCTCCTCAGACTTTCTTCCGAACATGAAGGCCGAACAGGCCCTCGGGCTTGAGCAGCAGCACCGCGAGCAGCACGATGTAGGGCGCGACGTCCTTCCATCCCTGCGGCAGATAGAAGCCGGCCATGCTCTCGATCACGCCGATCAGGACGCCGCCGACCACGGCGCCCGGGATCGAGCCGAAGCCGCCGAGCACCGCGGCCGGAAACGCCTTTAGCCCCAGCACCAGGCCGACATTGGAATGGATGAAGGTGATCGGCGCCAGCAGCACGCCGGCGCAGGTCGCGACCGCGGCCGAGATCGCCCAGACGATCGAGACCACCCGCTTGACCGGAATGCCCATGTAATAGGCAGCCAGCATGTTCTCGGAGCTGGCGCGCATCGCGGTGCCGAGCGTGGTCCGGTTGAAGAACAGATAGAGCAGCGCACACAAGATGATGGTCGCCGCGATCACCGACAGCTTGTCGTAGGCGAGCACCAGGCTGCCGATCCGCAGGACGCCCCGGCTGAACGGCGTCTCGATCTTGAAGTCGTCGGTGCCCCAAATCATGCCGGAGACCGAGCGCAGGAAATAGCCGAGCCCGATCGTCGCCATGATGATGGAGAATTGCGGGTAGCCGAGGATCGGCCGCACCACGAGCCGCTCGGCCAGCATGCCGAACAACGCCATGCAGATCACCGCGCCGGCGAACCCGACCCAGTAATTCAGCCCGAGCATGCCGATGAAGGTGAAGGCGAAAAAGCCGCCCAGCATCATCAAATCGCCCTGCGCGAAATTGACGACCTCAGTTGCCTTGTAGACCAGCACGAAGCCGAGCGCGATCAGGCCGTAAACGCAGCCGAGCGCGATGCCGCTGACGAGCTGCTGAACAAAGTCCAGCATCGTTCCCTCCCCGATGCCCGGCGATTCTTATCCGATCGCTCGTTGCATCCCGCCTTCACGCCCTTGTGTCTGGAGCGCCGAAAGCCGCCTATGTCCGCCCCGATTGAGCCAAAAGGCCCGATCCCTGTCAACAAACCGCTGTTGTCGCTGTATCATCACATTTGCGGAGATTTGCCGCAGCACGGACTAATACGGATATCACCTTTGATTTGCCCCGTGCGATTCACTGCACCGAAACGGTTTTTGTCCAAGCTTTGCGCAACCGACGAGCGAAATTCCGGATCGCCGCCACGCCATGACACCTGAACTGTCCGCACTCGCCGTGCGAGGGTTAACCAAGCGTTTTGATCGCCCGGCGGTCGACGCGCTCGATCTCACGATCCGTATCGGCGAGTTCTATGCGCTGCTCGGACCGAACGGCGCCGGCAAGACCACGACGCTGCGCATGGTGGCGGGGCTATTGCGGCCCGATGCCGGCTCGGTGTCGATCCTCGGCATCGATGCGCTCGCCGATCCGGTCGCCGCCAAGCAGATCATGGCTTGGGTGTCCGACGAGCCGATGATTTACGACAAGCTGACGCCGCTGGAATATCTCGAATTCGTCGCCGGCCTGTGGGGCATCGATCCGCGCACCTCGGAGAGCTCGGCGCGCGATCTCCTGATGTCGCTCGGGCTTGAGCCGCATCTCAACGAGCGCTGCGAAGGGTTCTCCAAGGGCATGCGCCAGAAGGTGGCGCTGGCCGGCGCGCTGGTGCACGATCCCCGCCTGATCATTCTCGACGAACCGCTGACCGGCCTCGACGCGCTGTCGGCGCGTCACGTCAAGGGACTGCTGCAGGAGCGCGTCCGCGCCGGCTGCACCGTGATCATGACGACCCACATTCTCGAAGTCGCCGAACGGATGGCCGACCGGATCGGCGTGATCGCGGCCGGCAGGCTGATCGCCGAGGGCACGCTGGCCGAGCTGCGCGCGCAGAACGGCCGCCACGACACCACCCTCGAGGACATGTTCATCGCGCTGGTCGATACCGAAGCGGCGGCCGCGTGAGCTCGGTCGCCCACCTCACCTGGTTCGCGCGGCACGAATTCCGCCTGGCGTGGCGCGAATGGCTGGCGATGATGACCGGCGGCCGGCGCCGGCGCAATCGCGCCGTGATTGGCCTTCTGATCTTCGCGGCGATCCTGCATCTGCCGGCTTATGCCGTGGTCAACCGCTATGCCGACCTGCGGTTTCCGCTCGACCCGTCGTCGCTGATCGTGCTGACCGCGACGATCTTCCTGGCCTGGGCGCTGATGCTCTCGCAGGCGATCGAGTCGGTGACGCGCGTGTTCTACGCCCGCGCCGATCTCGATCTGATCATGTCGTCGCCGGCAAAACTCACCAACATCTTCTCGATCCGGATCGCCGCGATCGCGCTGACGGTGAGCAGCATGGCGCTCTTGCTGTCGACGCCGTTCATCGACGTGCTGGTCTATCTCAGCGGCCCGCGCTGGCTCGCCGGCTTCGGCGTCGTCCTTGCGATCGGGCTGTCGGCGGCAGCCGCCGCGATCGCCGTCACCGCGTTCCTGTTCCGCCTGATCGGGCCGAGCCGGACGCGGCTGGTAGCGCAGGTCGTCTCCGCCGTGATCGGCGCCGGCTTCGTCATCGCGCTGCAGGTCGTGGCCGTGCTGTCCTACGGCACGCTGTCGCGCTTTGCCTTTCTTACCTCGGAAACCGCGGCGCGAATTGCCCCCGCCCCCGACAGCCTGCTGTGGTGGCCGGCGCGGGCATCGCTCGGCGACCTCGAAATCATGCTGCTGCTGCTCGCCGCGGCGCTGGTGATGCTCGGCGGCGTGATGGCGCTATTCGCACCGCGGTTTGCCGATACGGTTGCCAGCGTCGCCGCCAATCCGGCTGCGGTGACGCGGGGACGCGCCCGCGCCTTCCGGGCCGGCTCGCGGCAGCAGGCGCTGCGGCGCAAGGAATTCTTGCTGCTGCGCCGCGATCCGTGGCTGCTGTCGCAGAGCCTGATGCAGATGCTCTATCTGCTGCCTCCGGCGCTGATGCTGTGGCGCAGCTTCTCCGGTACGTCGACCGCGATCGTGCTGATTACGCCCGTCATCGTGATGGCCGCAGGCCAGCTCGCCGGCGGGCTCGCCTGGCTGACCATCTCCGGCGAGGACGCGCCCGATCTGGTGGCGACCGCGCCGCTGCCGCCGTCACGCGTGACCCGCGCCAAGGTCGAGGTGGTCCTGATCGCAATCGCCGTGGTCTTCGCCCCGCTGGTGGCCCTGCTGGCGTTTGCCTCGCCAGGGCAGGCCGCGGTCACGGCGATCGCAATCCTCATCGCGACCGCATCCGCCGCCGCGGTCCAGCTCTGGTTCCGCGCGCAGGCCAAGCGCAGCCAATTCCGCCGGCGTCAGACCTCCTCCCGTATCGCCACCTTCGCGGAAGCCTTCTCCTCGATCGGCTGGGCCGCAACCGCGGCACTGGCCCTGACAATCCCGACGGCCGCGCTGGTCAGCGGCATTCTGACGCTGCTGACGCTTGCCATCGCCTGGAAGATCAGCCCGCGGCGCTAGCGTTCATCACCTCGATCACCGCCGCGGCAAACGCCTCCGGCGCTTCCTGCGGCAGATTGTGGCCGGCATGCGGAATCAGGCGATGGGCCAGGCGGCCGGTGTACTTTGCCGCGGTGCGACTGCCGTCGGTCGCGAACGTCACGCCGTCGTCGGCGCCGTCGAGCGAGATGGCGGGGACCCTGATGACAGGCAATGTGTCGAGCCGCCGCTGCAAATCCGCATATTGCGGATCCCCGTCGACAACGCCGTAGCGGTGGCGATAACTGTGGATCACGACGTCGACATAATCAGGATTGTCGAACGCAACCGCAGTCCGCTCGAAGCAGGCGTCGTCGAACGCCCAGTTCGGCGACCATTGCGACCACAGGATTTTGGCGATGCCGCGCCGGTTGGCGGCGAGCCCCGCCCGCCCCCGCTCGAGCTGGAAGTAGTACTGATACCAAAGCGGCACCTCGCGATCAGGCGGCGCCGGCACCATCGCATGCGCGATGTCCTGGATCATGTAGCCGTTGGTGCAGACGAGTCCGATACATCTTTCCGGCCACAGCGCCGCACCGATCGATGCGGCGCGGCCGCCCCAGTCATAGCCGGCGAACACCGCGCGCTCGATGCCGAGCGTGTCCATCAGCGCGATCATGTCGGCGCCGACCGCCGCCTGCTCGCCCGAGCGTGGCGTCGCCTTGTCGCGGAACGCCGTCGGTCCGTAGCCGCGCAGATAGGGCACGATGACCCGACAGCCTTGCGCCGCCAGCACAGGCGCGACGTCCACATAGGAGTGAATGTCGTAGGGGAAGCCATGCATCAGCAGCACGGCCGGCCCATCGGAAGGGCCCGCTTCGTAATAGGCGATGTTGAGCACACCGGCGTCGACATGGCGCAATGGCTCGAGCCGTTTGGTCGAAGGCGCGCGCTGCGAAGAGACGGTATCAGTCACGCAAAACTCCCTGATCTCGATCGTTTGCGCGGCATCCTAGCGTGTCCCGACGCAATAATCGCCCGGCTCGTGTTGCAGCCCGCGCCATGGAGCGATGCACGGGCCTCATCATGACGGCGCGCCAAATGCGCGCTAGTCTTCCGCCCGCGGATGCCGCCGCAGACGGAACAGGTCATGCTGAGATTGCTCGCCGCGCTGGTCTTGCTGGGATCATTGACCGGTCACGCTTTCGCGCAGGATGCCCGGCGCAGCGAATGCCTGGCGATGGCCAACGCGCCGCCGCGCGCCGTCCCCGTGAGCTACCGCCGCGTCGCGGACAAGACCGCGACCAAGTCCGACGAAGTCGCGATCACCTATGCCGGCCATTCGACCTACTACATCGACACGCCCGGCGGCATCCGGATCGCGACCGACTACAACGGCGTCTATCGGACCGGGCGGCTGCCCGACGTCGCGACCATGAACCGGGCCCACGCGACCCATTACACGCTGTTTCCCGATCCCAAGATTCCCCACGTGCTGCATGGCTGGGGCGAGAACGGCCAGGCCGCGCATTACGCCGAGCGCATCGGCGACGTCTATATCCGCAATGTCACCACCGACATCCGCCGCTACTGGGGCGAAGACTCCGGCGGCGAGATGATCAAGGACGGCAATTCGATCTTCATCTTCGAGGTCGCCGGCCTCTGCATCGGCCATCTCGGCCACCTCCACGTCAAGCTCGACGACAGCCATTTCGCGGCGATCGGCCGGCTCGACATCGTGATGGTGCCGATCGACGGCACCTATACGATGTCGCTCGACGGCATCTCCGAGATCACCAGGCGATTGCGCGCCGCCGTCGTGCTGCCGATGCACCGCTTCGCCACCCCGCTCGACGAGTTCATGCGCCTGATCGGCCAGCAGTTCGAGATCGATCGCCGCGGCGGCGAGCGCACTTTGCGGATTTCACGCGACACTCTGCCGGCGACGCCGACGGTGATCATCCTGGATGGGGTGTGAGGCTCAACGGACTCATTCCTCCGCCGCCTGGCTGCGCCGGTAGTGCCGCCGCGATTTGGCAAGATTGCCGCAATCGCCCATCGAGCACCACCGCCGGTTCTGGGTACGGCTCTCGTCAACGAACAACCATCCGCAACCCCGCTCATCCTGGCACTGCTTCACCCTCAGCGCACGGGGCCCGGTCAGAAGGCTCACCGCCGACCATGCGATCGGCTTGAGCAGCGTCTCGGGCGCAACTTTCCCGGCTGTCGGCAGCCACCGCAGGGTGTCGCCGACAGGTCCGAGCGCAACACCGCCCAACGCGGCTTCGAGGTATCGGTTGATATCGGCCAGCGCCGTCGGATCGATCCGGCCGCCTCCGATGCGGCCGATAAAGATCCTGTAGAGCGCCTCGCGCAGACCATGCGCCGCATTCAGAAAGGCATCGGCCTCGTGCGGTGAGGCTTTCCATCGCGCCCTGAGTTGCGCGGCGATCCGGCGATCCGCCAGTTCGGCATCGACCAGCCATTTCAGAATGGAATCCGAGGTCGCGATCCGATCCTCAACCAGGTCGCGGAGACGCCATGCGACGGTATTGACGAACTTGATGCTGAGCTCTTCCCGGGACGACGCCTCAGGCGAAGGAACGCGCGGCATGGTCCAGCAACTCCTCTGGAACGCATAACCCCTTAATGGGTTGGATTTGATAACCCATTAAGGGGTTAGAATCTAGCTCGGGAGCCTCGTATGTCCAAGCGCCTTTTGATTGTCGGCGCGTTCGCCGCCATCTATCTGCTTTGGGGTTCCACCTACTTCGCGATCGCGCTCGGCTTGAAGTCGATCCCGCCGTTCCTGCTGATGGGCCTTCGCTCGCTCGGCGGCGGCCTGATCCTGATCGCGCTGAACGGGGCGGACGTCACGCGTGTTTCGCGGTGGAACTGGCTGACCGCAGCACTTTGCGGCGTGCTGTTCTTCGTCGGCTGCCATGGTGTTCTCGCTTATGCCCAGCAATCGGTTCCGTCCGGCATCGCCGCGATCATGCTTGCTACGATCCCGTTCTGGGTGTTGCTCATCGATTTCCTGTATCCGCAAACCCGGCGTCCCGCGACCATGACGCTCGCCGCATTGCTGCCCGGCCTTGCTGGTGTTGCAATCGTGGGCTGGCAATCGGCCGAACAGGGCCATTTCAGTATCCTTCCCATTCTGCTGCTGCTCGCTGCGGCGTTCTCCTGGGCGGTGGGCACGGTGCTGTCGCGCCGGACTTCGGATCATGGTTCGCCAACATTGTCGTCAGGCATGCAACTGTCGATCGGCGGCGCGGTCCTGTTTGCAATCAGTCTTGCGTCCGGTGAACTGGAAGGCTTCTCGCCGCGCGACGTTTCGGCGCCCTCGCTCGCGGCCGTGATCTATCTCGCCATTGCCGGCAGCGTCATCGGCTTCACGGCATTTCGCTGGCTGCTCGACAATGTGTCGACGTTCATGGTCTCGACCTACATCTTCGTCAACCCGATCATCGCCGTGCTGCTCGGCACGCTGATTCTGGGCGAGCCGTTTTCCGTCACGATGTTGTTTGGAGCGCTTCTTGTCATCGCCTCGGTCATCATCACCTGGCGCGCCGAGCAGGCATCGCCGGCGTCGGCGAGGCAAGCTCAGTCGATGACATGGTCGCGACCGGCAATACGGTCGGGTTGACCGGCACGCGCAGACGTACGCATGCCTCCTCAGGCAGAGGTCAGGCAGAGGCCCGGGTTTGACGCGTCGCTGCGCGGCTCGTTATCCTCCACGCAGCCGACATCGTATCGGCGGCCGACAAGAGCAAGAACAGGGAGCATCATCGATGGCCAGCACTCTGCCCGCCTCCGCCAGCGGGCTCTATGCCAATCCGCGCGAAGACTGGCTCGCCCAATACACCGAGGAGATCATCGATCCGGCCCGGCCGATCGTCGATCCGCATCACCATCTCTGGGACCGTGGGGGCTTGCGCTATCTGATCGAGGAGATGCGCGACGACATCGCGTCCGGCCACAACATCGTGGCGACCGTTTATGTCGATTGCCGGTCGATGTACCGCGCCGACGGCCCGGAGGCGTTCCGTCCGGTTGGCGAGGTCGAGTTCGCCAACGGCGTCGCGGCGATGGCGGCGAGCGGCGGCTACGGCAAGGCGGCGATCTGCGCCGGCATCGTCAGCCACGTTAACCTTCTGATCGGCGATCAGGCCAAGGCGGTGCTGGAGGCGGAGATTGCTGCCGGCAACGGCCGGTTCCGCGGCATCCGCCACTCCTCGGCCTGGGATGAAGACCCCAACGTCGCCCATATGTACGCGAACCGACCGAAGGGCATTCTGCTGGACTCCACCTTTCGTAGGGGGTTCGCCTGCCTGGCACCGCTCGGGCTCAGCTTCGATGCCTGGTTGTTCCACCCGCAGATCGGCGAGCTGACCGACCTCGCCCGCACCTTCCCCGATACCAGGATCGTGCTCGACCATTGCGGCGGGCCGGTCGGCACCGGCCGTTTCGCCGACAAGCGCGCGGAAACCTTTCCGGTCTGGCAAGCGTCGATCCGGGAGATCGCCAGATGCCCGAACGTCGTGGTCAAGCTCGGCGGGCTGGCGATGTGCCTGCTCGGCTACGACTTTCACCTCCGCCCCAGGCCGCCCTCGTCGGAGGAACTTGCCGCCGCCTGGCGGCCTTATGTCGAGACCTGCATCGAGGCGTTCGGTCCGGACCGTTGCATGTTCGAGAGCAACTTCCCACCTGATAAGGGGCAATGCAGCTACCAGGTCATCTTCAACACCTTTAAACGGCTTGCATCACAATATAGCGAAGCCGAAAAGACGGCGTTGTTCTTGAAGACGGCAAAGGATGTCTATCGGCTCGATATCGGGTAAACTCTCGACTCATGGATGACGGCATCACCATCCGGCCGCTTCGAGAGGCTGATGCGGAAGCGGTGGTCGAACTTTACGCAAAGGCAGCCGCGGTGGAACCGCGGCTAGGCCCTGTCACGCTGCCGCAATGGGACCAGTTCCTGAAGCTGCCGCAGAACCGCGGCGGGCGCGGCTTTCGTGTTGCTGAGCGCGATGGCGCACTCGTTGGCCTCGCCGAGTCCTCGTTGCGCGACCAGGGTGCGCATCACACCCGATTCCTCAAGATCGTCGTGGCGCCCGAGATGCGCCGCCGCCGGATTGGCCTCGCGCTGTTCGACGAGGTGCTTGCGATCGACGCCGATGCCGATCTCACCGTGCAGACGCTGGTGAGCAGCGACTGGCCGGCCGGAATGGCCTTCGTCGCGGCCTTCGGTTTTGTTCATGTCGAGTCCGAGATCGGGATGAAGTGCGTCGAGCCGCTGCAGCCGGCGCGCACGCTCGCGGCCGCGCGCGCCACCATCGAGCAGGTCAGCGACGTCAGCGCCTGCGCGGGCGAGGTCGCGCGCATCCACAATGCCGCCTATGCCTCAGACGCCGCCTTCCGCCTGTACTCGCCGGAGGAGATGGCGCAGGTCCTGACCGAAAGCGAAGTCTGGATCGCGTCGGAGGATGGACAGATGTCGGGCTTCTGCCTGACCGAGCCGGAACGGAACTCGATGTGGATCGAGTCGGTCGCCGTCGATCCGGTGCGGCAGGGACGCGGGCTCGGCCAGCTATTGGTGTATCGCGTGCTGGCTGCACACGACGTCTCGATCGAGCACCCGTGCTGGCTCAACGTCTCGAGCCGCAACGCTCCCGCGCTGAAGATCTATCGCCGGCTCGGATTCCGGCCGCAGCACGAGACCTGTCGCTTCAGCGCGCCACGCGGCGACCTGCTCGCCGCGCGGGGGCGGAGGTTTCAGTAGAGCGCGATGACATTGGGTCGGTAGCGACGGCGACGGGATTGCGCTCCCTCGCCCCGTTCTTACGGGGAGAGGGTTGGGGTGAGGGGCCTCTCCACATATTCGGTGACAGCTGCATTCGCGGAGGCGCCCCCTCACCCGGATCGCATCTGAAGATGCGATCCGACCTCTCCCCGCACGCGGGGCGAGGTGAAGAGCGTCGGCCCCCTTACGCCCACTCGCCCTTGCGGAACACCGGCACGCTGCGGCCGTCGGCGTGGATGCCGTCGATGTCGGTGTGGGCGGAGCCGATCATCCAGTCGATATGGATCAGGCTCTTGTTGCCGCCCTGCTCGGCGATCTGCTGCGGCGTCAGCTTGTCGCCATTAACGAAGCATTTCGAGTAGCACTGGCCGAGCGCGATGTGTGAGGCGGCGTTCTCGTCGAACAGCGTGTTGAAGAACAGCAGCCCGCTCTTCGAAATCGGCGAGGAGTGCGGCACCAGCGCGACCTCGCCGAGGCGGCGCGCGCCCTCGTCGGTGTCGAGCACCTTCTTCAGCACTTCCTCGCCGCGCGAGGCCTTGGCCTCGACGATGCGGCCTTCCTCGAACTTGACCGAGATATTGTCGATCAGCGTGCCCTGATAGGACAATGGCTTGGAGCTGACGACGTGGCCGCTGACGCGGCGGCAGTGCGGGGTGGTGAAGACTTCCTCGGTCGGGATGTTGGCATTGCAGACGATGCCGTTCTTGGCGGTCGACGCTCCGCCCTCCCATTCATGACCGTCGGCTAGGCCGATCGTGAGGTCCATGCCGGGTCCGGAATATTTCAGCGCGTGGAAGCGCTGGCCGTTCAGCCATTCGGTGCGCTCGCGGAGCTTCGCATTGTGCTGTGCCCAGGCGGCGACGGCGCCGTCCTGATCGACGCGGGAGGCGGAGAAGATCGCATCCGCAAGCCTGGCCACCGCGACGTCCTCGGCATCGTCGGGGAACACCTGCTTGGCCCAGGACGTGCTGGGATAAGCGATGATGTTCCAGTTGGTGTCGAAATTGACGATCTTCTCCAGTGCCGGCTGGTAGGCGATCGAATTGGCCTTGCTGGCGCGCGCCACCTTGACCGGGTCTTCGCCCGACAGCAGCATCGGATTGTCGCCGACGATCGCAAGCCGCGCGGTGTTGGCGCCGAACGCCTTCGCCATGCCCTCATAGAGCCAGCTTGCGGCGCGATCGAAACTCGCATCGTTGGCGTAACGGTAGCGCGCCAGCGTGAGCTCTTCGTCCGAGAAGAACGGGGTCACGAGACCAGCACCGGCCTTGTAGGCATGCTCCACCACCCGCCGCACCAGCGGCATCGCTCCGGCGGGCGCCGTGAGCAGCAGATCCTGCCCCGGCTGCAGCTGCAGGCCGACCTTGATCGCGACTTCGGCGAGCCGGTCGAGCTTCACGGGATCGATCGATGCGGAAAGGTTGCGTTGATGTGCGGTCATGAAGCGCCGTGTCGTTTGAGGAACCCTCGGGATTCGTAGTCCAATTCGATCCGCATCCGCAAGGTTCCTGGCCGGCGCGCTCGATCACGCGACGGCGAGCAATTGCTCCGAATTTTACCGTTTCACCGAGGCCAGCACCCGGTCGACCATCTCAGGCGCGAGGCCGAGATAGTTTTTCGGCGCGGTGAGGCGGTCGATCGTCGCCCGATCGATCCGGCTGGCGACGCGATCATCCGCCGCCAGTGCCTCGGCCAGCGTCAGGCCCTTGTCGTTGGCGAGGCGACAGGCGTCATAAACCACGTCATGTGCTTCCTGCCGGCCGATCGCGGGCGCGAGGCCCATCATCACGGCTTCGGCCACGATCAGCCCGCGGCTGATGTCGAGATTGTCGGCCATCCGCTGCTCGTCGACGATCAGACCGCCGAGCGCAAACCTCGCCTGGTGCAACGCGCCCGCGGTCAGCACGAAGCTTTCCGGGATCGCCATCCATTCGGCGTGCCACGGACCGGTGGCGCGCTCGAAATCCTGCACCATCGCATCCAGCATCAGGCCGGCATGCTGGCGCACCGCCTTGGCGGCGGCGAGCATCAGCTCCGACGAGATCGGGTTGCGCTTCTGCGGCATGGTCGAGGACGCGCCGCGCCCCTTCACGAACGGCTCGTAGACCTCGGCGAACTCGGTCGACGCCATGATCATGATGTCGAGCGCGATCTTGCCGAGCGTTCCCGTGACCAGCGCGAGGAAAGTCACCGCTTCCGCCAGACCGTCGCGGGCGACATGCCAGGTCGAGACGGGCACGCCGAGGCCGAGTTCCTCGCACAGCGCCTGCTGAACCTCGAAACCCTTGTCGCCGAGCGAGGCCAGCGTGCCGGCGGCGCCGGCGAACTGGCCGACCAGCACGCGCGGCTTCAGCTCCACGAGCCGCGCGGCGTGGCGATCGAACGCGGCGAGCCAGATCGCGGTCTTGTAGCCGAACGTCACCGGCAGCGCCTGCTGCAGATGGGTGCGACCGGCCATCGGCGTGTCGCGGTACTTTTTCGAGAGATCGGCCAGGATGCCGCGCAGCGCAGCGATGTCGTCCTCGATGATCTTCAATCCATCGCGCAGTTGCAGCACGACGGCGGTGTCCATAACGTCCTGCGTGGTCGCGCCCCAATGGACGTAGCGGCCGGCCTCGCCGCACTGCTTCGCCATCTGATGCACCAGCGGCAGGATCGGGTAACCGACGACGTCGGTCTCCTGCCGCAGCAGATCGAAATCGAGCGCGGCAACATCGGTCCGTTTTGCGATCTCCGCGGCGGCTTCAGCAGGAATCACGCCGCAGCGCGCTTCGGCCTTTGCCAGCGCGACCTCGACCTCGGCATAGCGCTCGATCAGCCGCAGGTCGGAAAACACCTCGCGCATCTCGCGCGTGCCGAAGGCATCGCGAAACAATACGGAATCGAGCACGGTGGTCGAGGTCGGGAAGGCGGACATGGGCAGATCCTGTTGCCGGTCGCAGACGGCAACGTCCCTATCACGGCGCCGGCCTGTGCCCTACCCCTCCGGGGACACCTCGCCGAACACCTCGGCAGCGATCTTGCTGGTCTCGATCGCGGCCGGAATGCCGCAATACATCGCGACCAGCAGCAGCACGTCCTGCACCTGCGCGGCGGTGCACCCATTGGCCAGCGCGCCCTTGGCATGCACGCGGAACTCGGCCGGCTTGCTGCTCGCCGCGGTGATGCCGAGCATCACGAGGCTGCGGATCTGGTCGGACAGCCCGCTGCGCTCCCAGACGTCGCCGTAGACATAGGCATTGATGATGTTTTGCAGCGGCGTGCCGAAATCGCCCGCAGCCGCCATCCGCTTGGCGACATCGCCCTCGCCGAACATCTTCTGGCGCCGGCGCAGTCCGCGCGCATGGAGATCGCTGATGTCCACCATCGTCGTCGGGCTCCCCTGAATGGGCCATTTATACGGATAAATATGGTACACCTCAACATTGCAGCAGGCCTGGCGCTTGCCTTTCTGACGTATTTGTCCGTATAAATTTGCAAAAGCAGACACGGGAGGGGACCGGGATGAAGTTACGGCTGGGGCTGCTCGTCGTCCTGCTTGCGACGCTTCCGGTCCTGCCGGCTTTCGCCGCCGACGATTTCCCGCAACGGCCGCTCAAGATCATCGTGCCATTCCCGGCCGGCGCCGGTCCCGACAATGTCGCGCGGCTGGTCGGTCAGCATCTGCAGGACGCGTTCGGCCAGACCGTGCTGATCGAGAACCGCGCCGGCGCGCTCGGCAGCATTGGCGCCCAGGAGGTCGCCCGCAGCGCGCCCGACGGCTACACGCTGTTGATGGGCACCAACACCACCCATGCCAGCAACGTCGCGACGCTGAAGAGCCTGCCCTACGACCCGGTGAAGGACTTTGCGCCGGTCATCCGCACCACCACGACGGCGATGGTGCTGCTGGTCAATCCGAAGCTCGCGGCCAGGGACCTGCCGCAGTTCCTCAGCTACGCCAAGGCCAATCCCAACCTGACCGCGGGCTACGGTTCCGGCGCATCGCAGATCTCGATCGCCCAGCTGCAATCGCGCGGCGGCCTGTCGCTGGTCGCGGCGTCGTATCGCGGCGTCCCGCAGGCGATGACCGACGTGATGGCGGGGGTGATCGATCTCACCTTCGGCGACTTCTCGGTCGCGATCCCGCAGATGCAGGGCGGCACCTTGCGCGGCATCGCCGTGACGTCGGCGACCCGCAACGAGCTGACGCCCGGCCTGCCCGCGCTCGCCGAAGCGATGCCGGGCTTCGAGGCCACGATCTGGTACGGCCTGTTCGCGCCCGCCGGCACGCCGGAACCCGTGGTCAGCAAGCTCTACGCCGAGTGTGCGAAGTACCTCGCGATGCCGGAGACGAGGAAGAAGCTCGCCGATGTCGGCGTGATGGTGGCGCCGCTCGCGCCCGCCGAGTTCGGCGCCTTCGTCAGGAGCGAGGTCGTGCGCTGGTCGGCGGAGGTCAAGGCGGCCGGCATCCAGCCGCAATAAAGCGAGGCGGCGTCGCATCATGGCTTGCGAGACACCTGTCGGCATGATTGGCCTCGGGCTGATGGGATCGGCGCTCTCCGCGCGGCTGATCGACGCCGGCATCGGGGTGATCGGCTTCGACATCGACGCGGCGAAGACCGATGGCCTGAGAGCCAGCGGCGCCGAGTTCGCGGCGTTTGCCGCCGACGTGGCAGCGCGCTGCCGGACCATCGTCATCGCGGTGTATGACGCGGCCCAGGTCAGGACGCTGCTGCCGGACCTCGCCAACGCGACGCCGCCGCCGCGCGTCATCTGCACCACCACCTGCGCGCCGGGTGAGATCGTGGCAATCGCCGAATTCGCCTCCCGCTCGCGCCTCGCCTTCATCGAAGCGCCGATCTCGGGCACCAGTGCCGAGGTCCGGGCGGGCACGGCCACCGCGCTGGTCGCCGGCGATGCCGACATCATCGACGCCGCCGCGACGACGCTCGATATTCTCTGCCCGCAGCGGGTCAATGTCGGCGCGATCGGCAATGCCAGCCGCACCAAGCTCGCCATCAACCTGATCCTGCAGAACAACCGCGCCGCGCTGGCCGAGGGCATCGCCTTTGCCGAAAGCCTCGGCCTCGACGGCGCGGCGTTCCTTGCGACCGCGCGGCAATCGGCGGCATATTCCAAGGTGATGGACAGCAAGGGGCCGAAGATGCTGGCGCGGGATTTCTCGCCGCAATCGCATATCGCGCAGACCTTGAAGGATGCCGAACTGATCCTGCAGGAGGCCGGTCGGCACGGCCTGCCCTTGCCGCTGACCTCGGTGCAGGCCGAACTGCTGCGCGCGGCGATCGCGCTGCAAGGGCCGGACAGCGACAGCGCCGCGGTCATCGAGGCGATCCGGGCCGGCCGCCACGGTGAGGGACAGTCATGATCAACTGTGCGATCGCGGGCCTCGGTCGATGGGGCCGCGCACTGGTCGGAGCCGCGCGCAACGAGCCGCGGCTCAGGATCGTCCGCGCGGTGGAACCCGACGCCAACGGCGCCGCCGGCTTTTGCGAGGCGCACGGCCTCTCCGTCACAGCAAGCCTGGACGATGTCCTCGCCGACCCTCGCATCGATGCCGTGCTGCTGGCGACGCCGCATTCGCTGCACAAGGGCCAGGTGATCGCGGCAGCCGGCGCCGGTAAGCAGGTGTTTTGCGAGAAGCCGCTGGCGCTTCGGCGCGCCGCTGCCGCAGAGATGTTCGCCGCCTGCCGCAGCGCCGGCGTGGTGCTCGCGGTCGGGCATAACCGCCGGTTCTGGCCGTCGATGCAGGCGCTGCGCACGATCACAGCCAGCGGCGAGCTCGGGACCATCCTGCATGTCGAGGGCCACAACAGCAACGAGAACTCGCAGGCCATCACGCAGGGCTGGCGGCTGTCGCCCGAGGAATCACCGGGCGGCGGGCTGACCGGCGCGGGGCTGCATGTGCTCGACGGCTTCGTCAGCCTGCTTGGTCCCGCGCGCCAGGTCTATGCCCGGTTGAGTGCGCGCGAGGCGGGACCGCCGCCGCTCGACACTGCAACCTTGGCGATTGAATTTGTGAATGGCGTGAGCGCAACCCTTGCGACAATTCGCGCAACACCGTTCTATTGGCGCGTGCATGTGTTCGGAACGAAGGGATCCGCCGAGGTGCTCGACGAACAGACGATGGTGCTGCGGAAATCCGGCGAGGCGCCTGCGACGACGCGCTATCCGGCAATCGACACCCTCACCGCGGAACTATCGGCCTTTGCCGACGCCGTCGAAGGCAAGCAGACGTTCCCGGTGATCGAGGCAGACGTGCTGGCGACGCTCGCCGCGTTCGAGGCCGCGCTGCAGTCGATGCAATCGGGACATCCGATCGTCTGCCATACGGCATACCAGTGATCCGCCATGTCTGAACAACCGGACCGAGCGCGATCGTCCCGCTACCGCGACATCGCCACCGGACTGCAGAAGGACATCCGGCTCGGCACCTACGCGGTCGGCAATCTGCTGCCGACCGAGACCGAGCTGATGGCGAGCTATCAGGCCAGCCGGCAGACCGTGCGCGAGGCGCTGCGCATCCTGATCGACCAGGGCCTGATCGTGCGCCGCGCCGGCCTCGGCTCGGTGGTGATCGCATCCGAGCCGCCGGTGCTGTTTACCCACAGCGTCAAGTCGCTCGGCGAGTGGCTGCGTTATTCCAACGAAACCTACCGCGAGGTCGTTGCGAGCAGCGACATCGTCGCCGACCGCAAGCTGGCCGGGCTCTTGAAATGCGAGCCCGGCAAGAGCTGGTTCCTGATCGAGGCGGTGCGCCGCTCCGACCAGTTCGCAGCCCCGCTCGGCTGGGCCGAGATCTACGTGCTGCGCAGGTTCGCCGATGTCGTGACCCGGCCCGACCACGGCCGCACCCCGGTGCATGAGCAGATTGCCAGGATGTACGGCCAGGTCACCGAGCGCGCGCAGATGGAAATCTTCGTGCGGGGCATGCCGGCGCCGATCGCCAGAGCGCTCGGCGTCAAGACCGGCTCGCCGGCGCTCACCGTGGTACGCCGCTACTACGGCCAGCGCGAGGAACTGTTCGAGGTCACCATCACCACGCACCCCGAGGGGCGCTACACCTACACGATGGATATGCAGCGCTCGCTGCGGCCGAAGCTCTAGCGCACCCGGGCCAGATGGGTGCTGGCAGAGGTGTGTGCCGTCTGCGGGGTGCCGCTCACGCCCCAGATCGCGACCGCAATCAGCGCGGCCGCCCAGACATATGGCACAGCATTCAACTTCTTCATTTCCGGGATCATCCCCAACGTCTCAGCAGGACCGACTGACCTTGCGACCCAGGTTGTGAATCTCACCACCGCGGTCCTCAGCGTCTCACCAGGCAGCCGTCCTTCACAACGCTACTAAGGTTAGACCTTGTCGGTTTCAGGAGTGCGAATCCGGAAATGATTTCGTCGGAACCGGGCTCTCTCATCCGAATTGATGAGACCGTAGGCCGAAGGGGTTCGGCTCCATTCGAGGCAACACTTAAGAGAATTTTCTGCCCAAATTTGAGTCAGACGCACAACAAACCTTCCAAAGATGCGCCCACTGAATTCTTTTTGATTGTCGCCCCGACTCCCGCCGTGCGATCAGGGCCTGTGACACTGTGATGACAAGGGCTTCTCCCGTGACTGCCGAACCGGCCAAACCGCAAGGCGACTCCCGTCGCCGCTCCAAGGAAACCCAGGACGAGGTGGCGCGGTCGCTGGAACGGGAATTGAAGCTGCTGACGGAAGAGCGCCAGGAGCGCGCGCTCCGGTTCGGCCTCGACATTGTGGGCAAGACGCCGAAGGTGGACCAATAAGGTCGCCGCCGCGCTGAGAGCCTCGGGCGCATAGTTTCCTTAGCATTGTCGATTCGCGCGGCCGTCTGCCATGGCCGGTGTGCGTGTTGGCGTACGCCGGTCGTGATTTCCTGCGGCCATGCCGGCGAGGTCGCTGCGCGGGCACGACGCCTTCTGCACTATTGCAACGACCAGCCCCAGCTACAACGTCCGCCGCGCCGTATGGGTCCCGGCCTTCGCCGGGACGACGCGAAGGAAGCCGAGCTTCACGTGCCCGAAATGGACAGGGACGCGGCCCGCGCTCGAGCTATTGCGCGCCCGGCGCTTCAGCGTCGGCCTTAACGTCGCGGCCGAAGCGATCCTTGCCGCTGAGCCGGGCCTTGCCGCCGTCGAATGACAGCAGCCATCGGCGGTCGGTATCGCCGCCGACCAGACGCAGGTCGATCGCGAATGTCTGGTTGTCCTGCCACGTCCCCTTCAGCGCCATCACGCCGAGCGCCGTTGGCTGACCGAGACGGTAGGCACCGTCGAGCCCGATCGGTCCTGCCAGTATCGTCACCGGCCTCGCCGAATCCGGCGTCGCCGTTTCGAGTTCGTAGTGCGCGGGCTGATCCGTCAGATGCAGCGTCAGTGCCCGCAAATTGAAGCCATTGGCCGGGAAGCGCCAGGTCTTGCCGGAGATGGCGGCGGCCGTCTCGGGCACGGCACCAACCGTCGACAGCTTCTCGGTTGCGATATCGCGCAGCGCGCCCGCGAGCTGATTGCCGCCGACGGAGTTCACCGGCAGCGCCGTGTCGGATTTGACCGCGCCCGAAATCTCGTCGGCCATTCTGCCGAACGAGCAATAGTCGCGCGCGGTCACGACCGTGACGATGTCGAGCGCGGGAAACAGCATGACGAGCTGACAGCGGTCGCCGACCGCCATGACAACCTGCCGCTGCGGCATCACCCAGAAGAAATTGGCGTAGCGCAACGATGAGTCGAACGAGGCGTGCATCTCCGTCGTCGCATGCCTGATGCGGTCGACCCAGCCGGTCGGCAGCAAGCGCTGCCCGTCCCATTCACCGTCATGCAGATAGAGCAGACCGATCCTGGCCGCGTCGCGCGGCGCGAGCTGAAGCCCGCCGCCGCCCTGCGTCAGTCCGGGACCGATGCTGTGCCAGTACGGCGCGGCTATCCCGAGCGGGCGAAACAGTTTCGTCACCGCATAGTCCCGCGCGCTCATGCCGGTGAGCTTGTTGATGATCGCGGCCAACAGCTGCGCATTGCCGGTGTTGTAATCAAACGCCTCGCCCGGCGCCTTCGCCATCGGGCGGTCGAGGATGAACTGAATCGCATCAGGGCTGCGACCCCACTCGATCAGCGAGTCCGGCCGACCACCCTCGACGCCTTCGGTCCAGGCCATTCCCGAGGTCATGTCCAGCATGGACTGGACCGTGATCGCCCGCTTGCGGTCGTCGAGATTGGCGATGGTGCGATCGCTGAAGAAGTCCACCATGCGATGGTCGAGGCTGTCGAGCACGCCATCCCTGAGCAGCATCGCGACCAGCGTGCCGGTCACCGCCTTGGTGACGGAATTGAACAGATGCGGGATCTCCGGCGTGTAGGGCGCATAGTAGGCGTCGAGCACGATCCGGCCGTGCCGCGCGATCAGGAGGCTATCGAGACTGTGGGCCGCGCCATCCTTGACGAGCCGCGCCAGCGCGGCGGAATCCATCCCCTGCTCTTCCGGCGTCGAGGTCTGCCACTGCCAGTTCTGCCGCACCGGCTCGGCGGCGCCTTGCGCCCGGGCTGCGCCCGACAAAGCCGAAGCTGCAAGCACGAGCCCTGCAAGCATCGGCAGCGCCAAACGTTGAACTTGCATCGGCGTCTCAATGCGACACGGCGGAGAGCCGCACCATCCGCGATCCCTCGCATGCTTGTCAATCGTCGCCGCGACCGCGCCAATCGGGACAGCGGCAAGCCGTCTAGCGCTGCCGCTGCGCGAGATAGAATCCGGCCAACACGGCGGCCAACCCGGCCGCCTGCAGCGTGGTCGGTGGCTCGCCGATCAGGAGCCATCCCAACAGCAGGGTCAGCACCGGCACGGTCGCAGGAAATACGGCTGCGCGGGCAACGCCCAGGCGCTGGATCGACACCGCGAACAAATACATCGCCGCGGGCCCGGCCAGGATCCCCTGGGCGATGGCCTGCAGCGCGTTTTCAGGCAGGCCGATGGAAGCATCGCGAGCGAGCCCACCCGAGGCGGCATACAGCGGAAACAGCGAGAGCGACAGCACGCTGATGACGCTGGCGACGGAGAACGCCGAGACACGCCAGTAGCGCACCAGCGTGGCGAAGCCCGCGAACATCAATCCGGTCGCAACGAAGATCAAATCGCCGATCACGGCGCTCGGCCCCATATGGCCGATCGACTCGCTGCCGATCACGGCAAGGCCGACGACGATGACGACAGCGCCGGCTGCGCGCGAGAGCGAGACCGTTTCCTTCAGCAAGACGACCGCGAGAAACAATCCACCCAGCGTCGCGCAGGACGGCTGGATCACGCTGCCATGCCCCAGCGGCACGAACATGAAGCCGGCATAGCTGATCAGCGACATCACCGGCCCGCCGAGCAGCATCAGCGCCATGCCGCGCCCCCAGCCGATGCCGCAGAGATCGCGGAGGCCGGCGCGCACAACGAGCGGCAGGAAGACGATGCCCGACCACAGGAAGCGATGCATCAGCAGGTCGACGGGTGTGAAACCGACCCTCAGGCCGTGTCGGGTCGCCACGAAGCCGAGCGCCCAGCACAGCGCCGCACCGAGGCCGCAGGCGACCCCGAGCAGGATGGCTTTCGTATCCGGAAGGGGTGCGGCCTTGGCGCCGGCCGTGCGTTCGCTCATCGCGAACGACTACGTTAGTGCCGGAAGCGGATCAACCCATCGATACGCACGGCTGGTTGGCGCAAGCCAGCCAGGGTCCGCTTGGATCAAGCTTTGACGTCATTCCGCGCTGCCGCAATGTCCGTTTGCCGCAAAGTGCGAGCTCGAGGGCCGGTTCACCCTAAGGGAAGCTGGCCTTTCACAGACAAGACGTGGGACCTACTTCCGCGGCTCGACCACCGTCTTTGTCGATCCGTCCGGCGCTCCCTGCATTCCCGGCGGGCTTTGGCCTTGCGGGCTTTCCGGCGGCGCACCGCCTGATTTTGTTTCTAGCGGCCCGGTCCAACCTTGTGGCTGCAACTGACCTTTTTCTTCCGGTGCCGAGCGCCCGGTTGCCGTGTTCACGTCCTTGTTGGGATCGGCCTGGGCTAGCGCGAATCCACACGACAACGCCCAGCCAATCGTCGTCATCAGAATGATCCTCATTCCGGCCTCCCTTGGCTAATCGTACCAAACCGGCTGGACCGGCTTCGGTTCCGTTTGCCGAAGGAGGCGATCAAAATCGGCGTCAAACGATACCCGCTATGGGTCCAGCAGCGGACGTTCGGATGTGGAGCATCAATCTTAAGCCGCGGGCGAGCCGCTGCGTTGAGGAAACAGCCGAGGTGCGCCCTCAGGAAGTAACCCGTAAGCCTGGAGCACGCCGTAGACGAGCGCTGCTAGAATGATGAAACCGACGATGCGATTGAGTTTGAACACCTCGAAGCTCTTCGTTGCCAAACGCGATATTGGCTGAGATGCACCACTCACAGCAAGAGCGTTGAAGTCGCGAAGATCAACGTGGCTTTGTGCAAATGGGCCACTAACCTAAACAAGGCCTTCAGAGATCAGGCCGCGCTGTAACCGCCGTCGACCACGTGCGATGCGCCGGTCATGAACGACGCCTTGTCCGAGCACATCCAGACCACGGCTTCGGCGATTTCCTCGGGCACGCCCAGGCGACGGACCGGCACCTTGGCGATGATCTCGTCGTAGCGTTCATCCATCGTCTCCTTGGTCATCGGCGTCTTGATGTATCCGGGATTGACGCAATTCACGCGGATGCCGTCCTGGGCATATTCGATCGCGGCGGACTTGGTCAGCCCGACGACACCGTGCTTGGTCGCGACATAGTGGCCCGACGTCGCGAGGCCGACCAGGCCTGCAATCGAGGCCGTGTTGACGATGGCGCCGCCACCGCCCTGCTTGAGCATTTGCGCGACCTCGTATTTCAGGCACAGGAACACGCCCATCAGGTTCACCGAGAACATCTTCGCGACCGAGGACTGGCTGAGTTCATGAATGCGCTGGCCGGGCGGGCCGACGGAGCGCCCGGCAACGCCGGCATTGTTGAACGCACAATCGATGCGCCCGAACGCCGAAACCGTGCGGGCCACCATGTTCGCGACCTCGGCCTCGTTGGTGACGTCGCCCTGGATCGCGATCGACTGGCCGCCGGCGGCATTGATCAGCGCGACCGTCTCCTCGATGCCGTCCTTCGAGAGGTCCGATACCGCCACGCGCGCGCCTTCACGCGCCATGGCAATTGCCGTCGCCCGGCCGATGCCGGAGCCGCCGCCCGTCACCAATGCGGTCTTGCCGTCCAGAATGCCTGCCATGAGAAACTCCTCGAGCGCGATGAGAGTGCGATGAAATTGGGCTGAATCATTAATGCGCATGAGCTCTTTGTTTGAGCATGTTCTTGTCGGAAAATCGCTTCGCACTTTTCCGGATCATGCTCTAGCGCTTGCCTTCGATTGCGATCTCGACGAGGTACGGCCGCTGCGCCGCGACAGCCTTTGCGACGGCACCGGCAATGTCGTCGGCCTTCTCGACCCTGACCGCCTCGACGCCCATGCCGGCCGCGAGATGCACGAAGTCGAGCGCGGGGCCGGTGATGTCCATGTTCTGATAGGGATGCTGGGTGCCGGCTTCGAAGTTCTGGCGCCAGACGTCCACATTGTGCTTGAGGATGCGGTACTCGCGGTTGGCCAGCACCACGAACACGATCGCAAGCCTGTGGTGCGCGGCGGTCCACAGCGCCTGGATCGCGTACATCGCCGAACCGTCGCCGGAGATCGCGACCACCGGACGATCCGGCATCGCGACCTTGACGCCGATCGCCCCGGCGAGGCCCTGGCCGATGCCGCCGCCGCGGCCGCCGAAATAATCGCCGAAGCCGCGATAGTCGAAGGCGCGCGCGAGATCGAGGCTCGCCGTGATGCTTTCATCGACGATGACGACATCATCGGGCAGGCCGCGACGAAGCTCCGCGGTGACACGCGGCATCGCGGTCGGCTGCCGGTCCCAGCTTTTCTCGACCCGCGCGCGATAGGCCTCCTTCTCCTTCGCCTGCAGTTCGGCCAGCGCGGCATTGCGGTTCTGCGCGGCCTGCCTGAAGTCGGCGCTGGCCTTTGCACGCACCGCTTCCGACAATGCACTGACGCTGACGGCGATGTCGCCGACGATGCCGGCATCGAGCCGGTTGTTGAGCGCGAGACGCTCGGCCGAGGCTTCGATCTGCAGCAGGGACGCACCGTCAGGGATGTGACCACCAGGCGCAAACCAGATGTCCTCAAAGAACGGACCGCCGATCAGCAGCACGAGATCGATATCGCCGAGCGCCTTGCGCACCTGCCTTGCGTCGCCCGGAAGCGACTGGCGATAGCTCGGATGGCTGGTCGGGAACGGCGCGTGATGGCGCAGCCCCTCGAACCACACGGTGGCGCCGATCGCTTCCGTGAGCGCCACCAGCGCCTGCTCGCCGCCCGATCGTGCCACGTCGTCGCCGGCGATGATGGCCGGCTTCTTCGACTTCAGAAGCAGCGCGACAAGCGCTTCGATGCCGGCCGGATCGGGGCGCGTCGAGCGCCACAAATTGTCCGGCGCCAGAGCATCGACCGCGGTCTCCTGTTCCATGACGTCGATCGGCAGCGACACGAACACCGGCCCCTGCGGCGCATCGGTCGCCACCTTGAACGCGCGGCGCATGATCGGCGCGATCTCGTCGGCGCGCTCGATCTGCACGCTCCACTTGGTCACCGGCGCCGCCATCGCGACGAGGTCATGGCCGAGCAGCGGATTCTTCAGCCGCATTCGCGTATCCTGCTGGCCGGCCGTCACGACCACGGGCGAACCCGCCTTCAGCGCGCCGTACAGCGAGCCGATGCCGTTTCCGAGGCCGGGAGCGACGTGCAGGTTCGCGACCGTGACACGCCCCGACGCCTGCGCGTAGAAGCTGGCGGCGCTGACCGCGACACCTTCATGCAGCGCCATGATGTATTCGAGTTGCGGAAATGCCGGCAGGCTGTCAAGCAGTGGCGTTTCGGTCGTGCCAGGATTGCCGAAGATATGACGCACGCCGTGCGACACGAACGATTCCATCAGCACACGACGCCCGCGCATTCGCTCCCTCTCGATTGTTCTGATCCGTCTTGCGCATCATCGGCCGGGGAGCGCCCCGTGGCAACCGTGCGAGACGGCCAGCATCCGCGCGCCCGGCTGCGTCTTCCGCATGGCTTCAAGGCGCGGCCGCGCCAGCGAGGCCGCGGCCCTGCCACTTCCGCGGCCGAACCAGCCAAAGAAAAGGGCCACCGTTTAGGTGGCCCTTTTGCTTATTTCTTGAGGTTGGCGGCAAACAGCTTTGCGGCTTCGGCCTTGGATTCCTGATCGGCCTTGGCGTCGTATCTGAGCGGCAGGTTGAACTTCTTGCCGAGCTCGGTGGCTTCGGGGTTGGTGAACGCGTGAACCGCGCCGGGATACTCGACGATGCGGTAATCGGCTTTCGCGGCGTCGAAATCCTTCTTCAGCGCATCATACTGCTCGCGCTTCACGAACGGGTCGTCCGCGCCGTTCAGGATCAGGATTTTCGCCTTGACGGTGCCCGGCGCCGGTGCGGGGGTGTTGAGACCGAGCGAGGCGTGGAAGCCCGCGACGGCGGCAAGATCGGCGCCAGTGCGCGCCATGTTCAGCACCACCGCGCCGCCGAAGCAGTAACCGACGGCGCCGATCCGCTGCGGATTGACCGAGGCCTGCTTGGCGAGTTGCTCGCGCGCGGCATTGAAGCGCTGCTCCATCACCTTCGGGTTCTTCATCACCGAGCCCGAGAGCGCGCCGGCATCCTTCGGGTTGTCGGCAGTCCTGGTGTCGCCGTACATATCCGCGATGAAGGCCACGTAGCCCTGCTCCGCGAACTTCCGCGCCTCGTTATGGATATGCGGGGTGATGCCCCACCATTCGTGCACCATGACGATGCCGGGCCGCTTGGCCTGGGTCGCGTCGTCATAGACGACGAAGCCCTTCATCGTGGTCTCGCCATCGCTATAGGTGACCGGCTCTTCCTTGACCGCTGCGTGTGCGCTCGCAACCATCGCGATGGCGCAGAGTGCTCCCACTATGTTCGTTATGATCGTTCGCATGCTGACCTCCTGCGGGTTTGGCACGACGCGACATTGGCATACCAGCGAATCCCGCGCTAGGCTTGGAAAGCGGAGCCGCTTTGCTCGCAGGCTTGCGCATCATCTCCCGAGCGCGCGGGCGCCCGGCCCGAGGCCGAGCGCGCCGACATTTCTGTCGGTTGCTGATCTGTGACGATGTTGCGTCAAGGTCAGCGCGCCGCCGTTGCTGAGCTTGTCGCGCTATCGATGAACGCAACCGGCGTGCCCTTCGCGACACCGGCCGCGACGCGCTGCGCGTCCCAGTTGGTGAGCCGGACGCAGCCGTGGGACTCCGCCTTGGAGACCTTGCCGGGATCGGGCGTGCCGTGAATGCCATAGCCTTCACCCGAGAGGTTGATCCAGACCACACCGACCGGGTTGTTCGGACCGGGCCTGATCGTGAACGGCGTCTTCGATTTGACGCCCTTGAACGCGTATTTCGGATTGTAGTGATAGGTCGGGTTCTTGTTGATCGCCGTCACCTTCAGCGTTCCGCTCGGCGTCGGCTTCTCCGCGCTGCCGACCGTCGCAGGATAGAAGCCGAGCAGCTTGCCTGCTGCATCGAACGTGCTGAGCGCCTGCCGCGTCTTGTCGACCTCGGCGCGCGCGACCGGCGGCGGTTTTTCGGCGTTGACGACGTTGGCAACCGCAATGGTCTCGCCGGCCTTGTCGAACGTCTGTCCTGGATTGAGCGCCTGAAGCAGCGCCTCGCTCATGTGGAATTTCTCCGCGAGCGCTTCGCGCGGACTGATGTAACCCAGCGCCGGCAGGCTCTTCATGCTCTCCATCCTCGCGGGGATCCTCTTCGCGAACGGCCCCTTCACGTCCGCATCGACGATCGTGTAGCTGACGATCGCAGGCCCGTCGCTGGCGGCTGTGAGCCCGCTCCAGAGCTCCGGCGTCACCGTCTTGTCGAAGGACGATCCATTCGCCTCGGCAAACGCCCTGAGTGCCTTCTGCGCGTTGTCGCCCAGCTTGCCGTCGATCTCGCCGGGAGAAAAATGCGCGCGGTCGAGCAGGATCTCGAGCTTGGCAATGAAGGCGCTGAGCTGACGACGGTCCGGCAATTTTGCCGGCGGCGCGGCCACGTCGTTGATCGCGGCGGCATCAAGACCCGCGGCCACCGCCGGCGCGGCCGACACAAGCAAAAGTGCAATCGCAAAACGTGCAACGGAAAACGATCGGAACATCGTGCATCCCACCGTGATCATCTTCCGTAAAGCTACGGAAAGCGTCGAAGTTCCAATGCGAATAGCGGCCAAGTTCCGCGGCGGAACAGCTGATTTCGCGGCTTCGCCGCAATCGACCCGCTAAAAAGTCGCGATCCGAAGTGCATTTGCGCGCAACTCACATCACAATTCAGGTCTCTGGAAGCAAATGCGATTTGTCATCGCGGCGCTTGCCGCGTTTCTTGTCTTGATGCTCGACTTCGATCGGTCGCCCGGCTCGATCAATGCCTCAACCCAAGCTCCGACATTCTCGCGCGACCCGACATCCGACGCCGTTCCGTTTGCCGCACGCTTTATCGAAAGCGCTGATGCCAGCGAGGCACCCGCTGCGACGGACGCGGACAAGACGCCCGCGCCTGCGGCGCAGCCGAGCGATGCCGCGGCCGAGTCACAGCTGTCCGCGATCGACAAGTTCTGCCATAGCCTGAAGGACGCGGCGCAGGCGAGCGAAATCCCCGTTGCGTTCTTTGCGCGGCTGATCTGGCAGGAGAGCCGCTTTCGCTCGAACGAGATCAGCCATGCCGGTGCGCAGGGCGTTGCGCAGTTCATGCCGGAGACGGCGGCCGAAGTCGGGCTCGACGATCCCTTCGATCCGCTGCAGGCGTTGCCCGCATCCGCAAGACTGCTGCGCAAGCTGCGCGACGATTTCGGCAATCTCGGCCTGGCGGCGGCCGCCTACAATGCCGGCAGCGGCCGCGTCCAGAAATGGCTCGCCCGGCAGAGCGAGCTGCCGCGCGAGACCCGCGACTATGTCCGGATCATCACCGGCACCAAGGCGGAGGACTGGGTCGAGCATGCCGAGACGCTCGCCATCCGCGTCGACTTGCCGGGCGAAGCGCCGTGCGAAGGCATAGGCGGCCTCTCGAAGGCGAAGGATGTCGCCTTCGTCGCGGCGTCGCCGGCGTCCGCGGTGACGACGATCATCCGCAAGGCCGAGGCCGCGCGAGAGGCGGCAAGGTCGGTCGCCGGCCGCGCGCGCAAGCGGCTCGCGCTCGTGCTCAGAAAGAGCTCGCCGGGCGCGGCCCGGCTCGGCAAGGCGCGCCCGACCGTCGTCGCCGCCAAAACGAAATCCGGCAAGACCCGCGCCATTCACGTGGCCTCGCGGGTGCGCTCGTCGAGCTGAGGTCGCGTCACGACGCGTGCACTGCCGCAAGCGTGGGCCGGCGATATTTCCGCTCAGGAAACTGAGCGCACTGGTGTATGTTGCCGGTCGTTTTGAGATCGGTTTGCTTGCAATTTTCATTTCCCAGTGGGCGTTGTCATGACGTTGATCGATGGTTTGGGTTATCTGGCGTCGGCGCTTGTGTTGCTGACGTTCTGCATGAGTACGATGTTGAGCCTGCGCGCTGTCGCGATATTCAGCAATTTGGCATTCATCAGCTATGGATTGGGCGACCGGATCTACCCGGTGCTCATCCTGCATATCATTCTGCTGCCGCTGAACGTGGTGTTGCTGTTCCAGATGGTTCGGCTGCTTCGGAAAGCGAAGCGTGCTGCAGCGACGGACCTTTCTCCGAACTGGCTGCAGCCGTTCATGCAGCCGAAGCATCTCAAGGCGGGAGAAACGATCTTCAGGAAGGGCGACGACGCCGACCTGCTGTACATGGTCGTGTCCGGCGAGGTCAGGTTTCCCGAGATCGATCGCGGGGTCTCGGCGGGCGAACTGTTCGGCGAGATCGGGCTGTTTTCGCTCGAGCGCCGCCGCACGCAAACGGCTCAAGCCGCGACCGATGTGGAGCTGCTCTGGATCAGCGACGGCGCGCTGAGGAAGCTGTGCGAGCGCAACCCGGGACTGTCGCTGTATTTCCTGCGCTTGACGGCAACGAGGATGACGGAAAACGCGGCCCGCGCTATCGGGGTCGGCGCGGCGGCGCCCAATCCGGCGTAGTGCGCGCCGTCTCGCTTGCCGGCGCTACGGCGCGGACGACGCCGCAAGGCTCGGCAGCGGTGCAAACTGCATCTCTGCAACGGCCGAGCCGGCGTATGCACTGGCGATCAGGATCATGACTCGAATGGCGACGAACATGGTGCCTCCTCAGTCTTGTTGTTGGTCTTTCAATGCCAGAGACTCCTTTCCCGCCGGTGAGGAAAGCTGGTTGCCGCAACCTTGAAGGCATTGGTAAGCGGGCCGTTTACGCAAGCCCATTCATGAGTTGGGAACCGTATCGGCTGATCGGCCGCAGCGCTAAACGCGCGGTTCACCGTCACCGGGCATTGTTCGCCTCAATCAAGAAGGCGCAAGCACAATGCCGATTTTCAGGACGATCCTTGTTGTCGTATCGATTTTTCTTGCCGGTTTGTACGTCTACGACAGCTTCCGCAGTGATGGGCTCGCCATGCCGGTTTCGGTAAACGAAATCCTTGCACGGCGCTGGCCGGAACCGGACGCGTTTCATCCGACGGCGGCCCCGGTGTCCGCGGCCGCCGGCACCGTGACGCCGGCCGCGCGCGTTAGGGAAACGTTTGCGATGTTCATTCCCAAAGAAGCGCGACGCCATCCGATGCAGCGCAGCCTTTAGAGCATGATCCGGAAAAGTGGAAACCGGTTTTCCGAAAAGATCATGCTCAAACAAGGAGATGAGATCATGATGCGATTCTGTGGAAACGCATCATGATCTAGCGGCCTCGAGTCAGCCCAGCGATGCGCCGGCCTTGGCGCGGCTTATCCCGAGCGTCACGATGCGCTGCAGAAGATCCGGATAGTCCAGCCCGTCATGCCCGGCGGCGGTCGCGAACTCCTGGCTCTTGGCGATCTCGGGATTGGGATTGGCTTCGATGAAATAGGGAACGCCGTTGGTGGACAGGCGGAAGTCGATGCGCGCATAGCCGTCGAGCCCCAGCGTCCGGTAGATGCGCTTGGCCAGCCGTTGAATATGGGCGGATAGCTCCGGCGTGAGATCCTCGGCCGGGCCGTCGACAATCCCGACCCGCTCCTGATAGCTGGTATCGTGCTTGACCTTTTCGGTGGCGATCTGGCGCGCGGCGGGGCCGCCCATGCTGCCGAATTTCAGCTCCCACACCGGCAGCACCCGCAGCCGGTTGTTGCCGAGCACGCCGACATAGAGCTCGCGTCCCTCGATGAACTGCTCGGCGATCGCGGCCGTTCCGATCCGCTCATGGATGAAGGCGACGCGCTCGGCGAGCTTCTCGTCGGTATCGACGATCGACGCCTGCGAGATACCCAGCGATCCATCGCTGCTCAGGCTCTTGACGATCAGCGGCAGCTCGAGGCGCGGCGGCCGCTTGACCTTGCGGCGCATCGGAAACACCGCGAAGGCCGGCACCGGGATCCGGCGATGGTGCACCAGCGTCTTGGACAGATCCTTGCCGCGCGCCAGGATCAGGCCGCGCGGGTTGCATCCGGTATAGGCGATCTTCATCAGCTCGAGATAGCTCGCGATGTGCTGGTCGTACACGACGTCGTAATGAAACTCCTCCAGCAGCGTGAACACGACGTGCGGCTTGAAGCCCTCGATCTCGTCGCGCACCGGCTTGATTTCCTCCTGCACGCCGAGCGGACGAACCTCATGGCCGGCCGCGCGCAGGGTGCTGACGACGTCGTATTCCGTCTTCCACTCGTTGATCTCCCGCGCGCTGTATCCATCGCTGGAGTCGGGCGGCACACAGTCCGGGTGCATCAGCACCAGAATGCGAAGCTGTTTCATAGCGCGATCCATTTCCGGCGCGACGGGCCGAACAGCGCGTGCATGGTCTTGGCGGTCAGCAGAATGGTGAAGTTTGTCACGAGCTTCTGCTCGGGGCCGACGGCACGCAGATTGAGCTCGCGGCAGCGCGAGATCATATCATCGAGCACGGCATCGAGCGTCAACTGGTTCTCGCCCGTCCACCGCGCCACCAGCTGCCTGATCTGGGCGCGGTGCCGCCTGATGAAGGCCGCGGCCGGCGGACGCCGATAATGCCGCGGATCGGCGGAGAACAGCTTGGAGAGATCGCGGTCGTAGGTCTTCGGCGGCGTGAAGGCGTAGAATGCCTGCTTCTTCCTGTAGTGCTCGGCGAGCGTTTGCTTGAGCGTATGCAGCGGATCGACCCGCTCGCGCGTCGGGAGCAGCGGCCGCTTGCCGGCGATCTCGCCCATCAGCTCGTCGACATATTCGAGCTTCTTCAGCGCGGGCCAGCCGGCATAGCGCGTCCGCCAGTTCGAGCGCGGCCGCAGCCACACCGCGAAGGTCTCGGCGAAGTCCTCATCCGGATGGCTCTGCGCGTACCAGAGCCGAAGATGCTGGACATAATTGCGGCTGGCCGGATTGGGCCGATAGTAGCGCGGGTAGTGCTGCGATGACGGGCCGAACAGCTGCTGCCAGCGCCGGCGGCGCTGCAGCTGGTAGCCGTGCTGCACGGCATGCCCCGCCTCGTGGCGGAGAATCGCCATGCACTCGGACCACGAGGCGCCCTCGACGTCGAGCATCATCTTCTTCTCGAGCTTCATCAGGCGGGGATGGGCGAGGTAGAACGGGATCGCGATGCCGGGCACATCTGCCGGGCTGAACCATTCGCTCGAGATCCATGTGTGCGGCCGCAACCGGATGCCGCGTTCCTCGAGCTCCTCATAGAGCGTATTCACACAATCGGCGAGCCAGGTGCCTTCGACGGCAACCCTTAGACGGTTGAGCGGTTGCGCGAGCAACTGCTCGTCCGTCAGCTTTTCCCAGGCAAATTTGCGGCGCGGCATAGGCTTCCAAAGTCTAAAACAAATCGGACTCTGGATGGTGTCATAGGTTGCCGTCGGCAACAACCGCCGGGCCTTCGCGGCGTGCCTCCAGCCAATGCCGGCATCGGGCCGGCCCGAGTGTCCGCCTTGGGCGGCGGCGGGCAGCGCGCCGAGCCCGATTCGCCGGCTCAAGGCGACGCTCATCTGGCGTCCTAGGGCTTGACCCAACGCTGCACGGCCGCCGCGGTATCGGCCGGCCTGGTGTTGAAGCAGATGGCGGCATCGGGGGCGAGCCGGTGCACCAGATTGAGGATCGTCTCGAACAGCAAGAGCCGCTCCGGCGGCTCGCGCAGCCCGGCACCGATCACGACGCAGTCGTAGCGGCGCGCGTTGAGGGCCGCCGCCGTCACGGCCTCCGCCGTATCGCCGAGGTCGATCAGGCAGCTGTCGACGTCGTAGCCGAGCGTCCGCAGGCCGTCGATCTGCGCGTCGAGATAGCTGCGCACCAGTTCGGGCGTGAACTGCGGCATGACGGACAGATCGACGAAGGTCGGGTCGAGGCCGATCGCCAGCACGGATGGCTTCGTCTTGGTGGCAGTTCCCGGTCCAGAGGAATTTCGTCCGAGCATGCCGCAGGTTTGAGTCGAAATCGCGGACACGACGATCCGAGCAACCTTGTAGCCCTGGTGAGCGAAGCGACACCCGGGGTCGCTCGTGGCAAAGACCCGCATGTCGCTTCGCTCATGCGGGCTACATGGTCTCGCTCCGCCGAAATCGCGGAGCCGTCAGCGGCAGCCGTGATCCTGCGCGGCACGCGCGGCGATCGCGGCGCGCCGCTTGAGGAACTCACGCTCGCGCGAATTGCCGGCCAATGCGGCGGCGGCCTCGAACGCGGCATGCGCCTCCGCGAAACGGCAGAGCTTATGCAGCAGATCGCCGCGCACGCTCGGCAGCAGATGATAGGATTTCAACGCCGGCTCATCGGCGAGACCGTCGACGATCGCGAGCGCGGCCAGCGGCCCCTCGGCCATGCCGATCGCAACCGCGCGGTTGAGCTCGATCACGGGTGAATCCAACAGCGCGGCGAGGTCGCCGTACAGCGCGGCGATGCAGTGCCAGTCGGTCGCGTCAGGGGTGCCGGCCTCGGCGTGGCAGGCGGCGATCGCGGCCTGCAGCACATAGAAGCCGCCGGCGCCGCCGAGCTCGCGGGCGCGCGCCAACGCGAGCTGCCCGCGGCGGATCTGCAGGCGATCCCACCGCGCGCGGTTCTGGTCCATCAGCAGGATCGGCTCGCCGGACGCATCGGTGCGCGTCGCCATCCGCGAAGCGTTGAACTCCATCAGCGCCAGCAGGCCGTGCGCCTCCGGCTCCGATGGTGCGATCGAGGTCAGCACGCGGCCCATGCGCAGCGCCTCGTTGCAGAGCTGCGGCCGCAGCCATTCGTCGCCGCTTGCCGCGGTATAGCCCTCGTTGAAGATGAGGTAGACGACCTCGAGCACGGAGGCGAGCCGCTCGGACAGCTCCTCGCCGCGCGGCGTCTCGTAGGCAAGCCCCGATTCCGACAGCGTGCGCTTGGCGCGCACGATGCGCTGGGCGATGGTCGCCTCCGCCTGCAGGAAGGCGCGCGCGATCTCCTCGGTGGTGAGGCCGCAGATCATCCTGAGCGCCAGCGCGGCGCGCGCCTCCCGCGACAGGCGCGGATGGCAGGCGGTGAAGATCAGCCGCAGCAATTCGTCACCGATATCGTCGTCGAGCGCGGCATCGAAGTCGGGCATGGTCTCCTGCTCCCGCGCCAGGTCGTGCGCGATCACGCCGTGCTTCTCGGCCAGCATGCGATTGCGGCGCAGATGGTCGAGCGCGCGGCGCTTGGCCGTCGCCATCAGCCAGGCACCGGGCTTTTCCGGCACGCCATCCGCCGGCCAATGCTCGAGCGCGGCGACCAGCGCTTCCTGGGTCAGGTCCTCGGCGAGCGGCACGTCGCGCAGCATCCGCGACAGGCTGGTGATCAGCCGCGGCTGCTCGATGCGCCACACCGCAAGGATCGTGGCCTGGATGTCGGCGGCCGTCATCGCCGCCGACCTGGATTTCTCGGCTTGACGCGTTGTCTTCACGCGAACCGGCGTCCACTTCGCTTGCGAACGCCCTGTTCGCGCGGTGCATCAGGCGCAGGCGGACACATCGACCTGACAGCCGCCGTCGGCGCCCGGGGTGGCGAACGGACGGACCTCACAGGTTCCCGCCCAGCCCGGCATATGCTCCTTGTGCAGCTGCATGAACTCCACGGCGGCGGCGACCGCCTCTTCCTTGTTGCGGAGCTCGAAGATCGCATAGCCGCCGATCATCTCCTTGGTCTCGACGAAGGGCCCGTCGACCACGTTGAGCTTGCCGTCGGTGATGCGGACCTGGGCGCCCATCGCGACCGGCAACAGCCCGCCGGTGTCGATCATGCGGCCCGCCTTGATTTCCCGCTCGGCAAGCCTGCCCATCGCCTCCATCAGAGCCGGCGTCGGCGGGCCCGGGGGCTGGGGCGAGGTGACGATATACATGAAGCGCATCGGAAAACTCCTGTTGGGCGAGACGCGGCGATGATCGCCGCAAGACCGGCTCGCTATGGGGAACGACGATCCGGGAGGGGGTGAATCGACATGGGAAAGGGAATTTTTTTCGGGCAGAAGCAGATCGTACCGGCCCCATCGTCGTCCCTGCGAAAGCACGGACGACACGGAGCTTGTGGCAATCCCGTAGCCCGGGTGAGCGAAGCGATACCCGGGGAATGCACCGGCGAAATCCCGCATATCGCTTGCGCTCATGCGGGCTACGAAGCCAGCACCCGATCTACTGCTCCCGCAGCATGATCAGCGGGTCGGCGCTGTCGGGGACGCGGCGCCATTGGGCGTTGTCGTCGGCCTCGAACTGCCAGGTCTCGCCCTTGGCCGACATCAGGATCATCTGGCCGTGATCGAGCCGCCACATGGTCGGGTTGAAGGCCGCAACCGCGGGATCGCATTTGCCCTTCAGGAACACCTGGAAATTGTCGTTGCCGGCGTCGGTGTTGGTCAGCACCAGCGTGCAGATCGCCTGGCCGTTGCCGCGCACCATCGACCAGTCGCCGATCATCTGGTCCATCGATTTGGCGAGCGAGCGCGCCGCAGCAAGGTTTTGCAGGATGTAGACGCCCTCATTGGTGCGCATCCCTTCGAAAATTCCGGTCTCGACCTCGGTGAAATCGATCACGGTCTCGCCGGCGGCATTGTGCAGCCGCACGATGTCGCCGAGGCCCCTGATGCTCCAGCCGGTGATGTCCTTGGTGAAGGGCAGCGCGGCGGCGCAGGCGGGCTCGAGCTCGAGCTTGAAGCCTTGCGGCGCCGTATCGCCCTTCAGCGTCACGACGCAGGTCTTGCTGCGTTCGGTGGTGGCGAGCTCCCACTGCCCGATCATGTCCTTCTTCAACGTCGTGACGTCCTGCGCCGTTGCCGGACCGCACACGGCCAGCAGCAGACACAGCACGGCGTTGAAGCGGGACAACGACATCAGCGATCCTTGACGGGCGTTTCGGCAACCGGCGTCAGCGGCGGCTTGCCGGCGAACCAGTTCTTGATGTTGTCGACCACGAGCTGGTCCATCGCGTTGCGCGTGACCACCGAGGCCGAACCGATATGCGGCAGCAGCACGACGTTCTGCATCGCCTTCAATTCGTCCGGCACGTTCGGCTCGGCCGCGAACACGTCGAGACCTGCGGCGAGGATGGTGCCGGACTTCAGCGCCGCGACCAGCGCCGGCTCGTCGACCACCGAGCCGCGGGCGACATTGATCAGCACGCCGCGGGGACCGAGCGCCTTCAAGACGTCGGCATTGATCATCTTCGCCGTCGAGGCGCCGCCCGGCACGATGACGATCAAGGTGTCGACCGCCTTCGCCATCTCGATCAGATCGGGATAGTGCTTGTAGGAGACGTCCTTGGACGGATTGCGCGAGTGATAGGACACCGGCACCCGCGACGCATCGAGCCGGCGTCCGATCGCCTGGCCGATCCGGCCCATGCCGACGATGCCGATCTTGCGGTCGCGCAGCGAGCCGACGCTGAGCGGATAATTCTGGGTCTGCCACAGCCCGGAGCGCACATAGCGGTCGGCCTTGACGAACTCGCGCAACGTCGCGATCAACAGGCCCATCGCGACGTCGGCGACCTCCTCGGTCAGCACGTCGGGCGTATTGGTGACCACGATATTGTGATCGCGCGCATAGGCAGAATCGACGTGGTCGTAGCCGACGCCGAAGCTGCCGACGATCTCGAGCTTCGGAAACATCGCCAGCGCGGTCTTGTCGGTCGCCATCGTGTGATAGGTGACGGCGATGCCGCGGATCTTCGCCAGCGTATCGGGCGTCAGCCGCTCGAGGTCGCCGCGGCTCTCGGCACGGTGCAGCACGTATTGATCGGGAAAGCCGTTTTCGAGGATTGGCCGGATCGGTCCATAGATCAACAGATCGATCTTTTCGGAAGAAATCGGGGCCATCAACTTTCCTTTCCTAACGCGCTTTCATGCCAACGCCGCAGCAACAAATGCGAAACTAGCGCCAGCAACCCATAAATGACAATCCCGGCCAGCGATAGCAGCAGAAGTGCCGCGAACATGCGGGGAATATTCAGCCGGTAGCCTGATTCAGCGATCCGGAAGGCGAGGCCCGAGCCGGCGCCGGCGCTGCCCGCTGCGATCTCCGCGACCACGGCGCCGATCAGCGACAGCCCGCCGGCGATGCGCAGACCGCCGAGGATATAGGGCAGCGCCGCGGGCAGCTTCAGGAACAGCAGCGTCTGCAGCTGTGAGGCGCCATAAAGTTGAAACAATCCGGCGAGGTTGCGATCCACCGAATTGAGGCCGAGCGTCGTGTTCGACAGCACCGGAAAGAACGCCACGATCCAGGCGCAGACGATCACCGCGGTCTGCTGCTGCAGATAGATCAGGAGCAGCGGCGCGATCGCGATAACGGGCGTAACCTGCAGCACCACGGCATAGGGAAACAGCGAATACTCCAGCCATTTCGACTGGTTGAACAATAGCGCCAGCACGATGCCGCCGACTGCCGCGGCAACGAAGCCTTCGAGCGTGGTCAGGAGCGTGACGCCGAGCGATTGCGACAGGATAGGCCAGTCCGCAACCAGCGTCTTCAGCACCAACAGCGGGCTCGGCAGCACGTAAGGTTGGATGCCATAGCCGCGGACGATGGCTTCCCAGAGCAGGAGGCCAGCGGCGAACACCGCAAGCGGCAGCAGAAAACGGACGAGGTCCTGCGGAGATTTCATGCGCCCGCCTGCCCTGCATAGGATGGCGCCAGCGCGCTGGAGACCTCGCGGCAGAACGCGGCATATTCGGCCGAGGTGCGGAACTCCTCACCGCGCGGCTCCGGCGAGGTGACGCGAAACTCCGCGCCGATCCGGCCCGGGCGGGCGGTCATCGCGATCACGCGCTGCGACAGATAGACCGACTCGAACACCGAGTGCGTCACGAAGATGATGGTCTTGTGCAGGGTGCGCCACAGCGACAGCAGGTCGTTGTTGAGCCGAAACCGCGTGATCTCGTCGAGCGCCGCGAACGGCTCGTCCATCAAGAGGACATCCGGATCGGTGACCAACGCGCGCGCCAGCGACACCCGCATCTTCATGCCGCCGGACAATTCGCGCGGATAGGCCCTCGCGAATTCCGCGAGCCCGACCTGATCCAGCGCCGCATCGATGCGCGCGTCGGCGTCGGTCGCGGGCGCACGGGCAAGCTTCAGCGGCAGGCGGACATTGTCGCGCACGGTAGCCCACGGCATCAGCGTCGGCTCCTGAAATACGAAGCCGATGCGGTGGCTGCCGCGCTGCTCCGCGCCATGATGCGAGACCTCGACCGTGCCGGCGCTTGGCGTGGCGAGACCTGCAATCAGCCGCAGCGCGGTGGATTTGCCGCAACCGGAGGGCCCGAGCAGCGAGACGAACTCGCCGCGCCTCACGTCGAGGTCGAGCGGCCCGAGTGCCCTCACGCCGCTGTCATAGGTCTTGCTGACGCCGCGCAGGCGCACAGCCGACGCTGCATCAGATCCAGACAACGCAGGCTCCGCCATCGCCCGTCCGCACCCGTCAGTTCTTCGGCCGGAGCTCGGCGCCGACCGCCTTGTTGACGAAGCGCAGCGTGTAGCCCTGGCGATAGTCGATGGCGCTCTTGACCACGCCGGCCCGCACCATCTTGTCGAAGAAGCTCGCCATCCGCTCGTCGGTCATGGCGCCGATGCCGTTCTTGATGGAATCGCCGGAATCGACGATGCCGTGCTCGCGCATCTTGGCGACGCAATAGGCGAGCAGCTCGTCGTTCATGTCGGGATTGAGCTTCTTGATCATCGCATTGCCGGCCGAGTTGTCGCCGTAGACGTAGTGGTACCAGCCGACGATCGAGGCATCGACGAAGCGCTGCACGAGGTCAGGCTTCTTGTCGACCAGGTCGCGGCGGGTCTCGATCAGCGTCGAGTAGGAGTTGAAGCCGTAATCGGCGAGCAGCAGCACGTTCGGCTTGAAGCCGGCGGCTTTCTCGACCGCGAAAGGCTCCGAGGTGACGTAGCCCTGCATCGCGGTCTGCTTGTTCACGATGAAGGGCTGCGGGTTGAAGGTATAGGGCTTCACCTTGTTCTCGTCGAAACCGTATTCGGACTTCAGCCACTGGAAGTAGCTGGTGATGCCCTCCTTCGAGATCAAAAGCGTCAGCGGCTTCAGATCTTCGATCTTTGCGACCTTGACCTCGGGATGGGTCAGGAAGACCTGGGGGTCCTTCTGGAACATGGCAGCGACGGCGACCAGCGGCACGTTGTTGGTGACGGCGTCGAAGGTCTGCAGCGAGTTCGCGCTCATGAAGAAGTCGAGCTTGCCCGCGATCAGCAGCATGCGGTTGTTCTCGTTGGGACCGCCCGGCACGATGGTGACGTCGAGGCCGTATTTCTTGTAGGTGCCGTCGGCGAGCGCCTGGAAGAACCCGCCATGCTCGCCCTCGGCGACCCAATTGGTGCCGAACGAGACCTTGTCCAAGGTCTTGTCTGAGGTCTGCGCCCGCGTCGGGGCAAGCGCCGCGGCAACGCAAAGCGCGGCGGTCAGAAGGCTTGTGGTTAACGCTCGCAGCAAAAAGGCCGGGATCATGGTTGGACTCCGTCGATCATTATGGCCCATGATGGAAGGCGGGAAGACGTGGACCGCGCCCGGAGACGCGAACCCGTTATGATGTTAAACAAACTAGCCTGCAAATCCATCCCGTGAAACGCTTGTATTGAAACGACCGGCTTGATGACTTCTCAGCTTCCGCCCCGCGACTGGACCGCCATCCGCTGGCCCGATATCGCCAGGGATACGGCCGCGCGCTGGATCGCGGTGCTGCCGCTGGCCGCGACCGAGCAGCACGGGCCGCATCTGCCGCTCGGAACCGACGTCATGATCGGCGAGGCCTATCTTTCGCGGGTGCGAGAGTTGCTGCCCGCGACCACTCCCGCCACGTTCCTGCCGTTGCAGCCGGTCGGCATCTCAACCGAGCACATCGATTTTCCGGGTACCTTGACCTTGCCGACCAACGTGGCGCTGAGGAGCTGGATGGCGCTCGGCGAGAGCGTGGCGCGCGCGGGCGTCAGGAAGCTCGTGATCGTGACCAGCCATGGCGGCAATTCCGCCGCGATGCAGCTGGTGGCGCAGGATCTGCGCGCGCACCATCAGATGCTGGTGGTGACCACGAGCTGGTCGCGCTTCGGCGCGCCCGACGGGCTGTTCGACGCTGGCGAATTACGCCACGGCATCCATGGCGGCGCGGTCGAGACCTCGATCATGCTGGCGAAATATCCGCACGCCGTGCGCAAGGATGCGATCGCGGACTTCAAGCCGGCCAGCGTGCGGATCGAGAAGGATCATCGCTTTCTGTCGACGCAGCGGCCGGCGCCGTTCGCCTGGCAGGCGCAGGACCTCAATCCGAGCGGCGCGATCGGCGATGCGACCAAGGCCTCGGCCGAGAAGGGCGAGAAGCTGATCGAACACGGCGCGCGCGCGTTCTGCGAGCTGCTCGCCGATGTCGACAGGTTCGATCCCGACGTATTTCGCGGCAAATGACCGCGATTGCTTCGTCCTGACAAGCGCGACGAAACAATTCGCGAAACCATATTTCCGCCCCGATCTTCGAACCGGAACCGGACAGCCTCCGTCCAACGGGCATGCGGACCACACCGGCGCCGCCCACACAGGATGGAGTATTCCATGTCGATCAAGACCAAGTTCGCCGCCCTCGCCCTCACCGCGCTCGCCGTGACCGGCACCATCGCGTCCACGACGTCGCAGGCTGAAGCGAAGCCCTATGGCTGGGGCTGGGGCGTTGGCGCAGGTCTCGTCGGCGCCGCCGTTGTCGGCAGCGCGATCGCGGCCAGCGACGGCTATTACTACGGCGGTGGCTATCGGCGCTGCGGCTGGGTGCGCCAGTTCGACGCCTACGGCAATTACATCGGCCGCGTGCGCAGCTGCTACTGATCGACTGGTTATTTAGGACTGCGGATCCTGCGTTCGGCACGGGTCCTCATCCACCCCGTGTCGCAACCGACCCGTCCGGTGATCCCCCCGGGCGGGTCAATTCTTGAACGCGGCAATCATCACAGATATTTCGCGACCAGCCTGAAATCGCGCAGCACAGCGCGGCCCTTCGGCCCTGACGCCTTCAGCGTCTCCTCCAGGCTGTGACCGATGTGATCGTGGATCAGCGCCTTCTTGGCGCTCTCGATCGCGCTCTCCACCGCCTGCAATTGCTGGGCGATCTGCGCACAGGGCCGGCCCTGCTCGATCATCTCGACGATGGTGTCGAGATGGCCGTTGGCGCGCTTCAGGCGCCTGGCGATCGCAGCGTGCGGATGGTCGTCGGACATCTGGCTCTCCTATCCTCCCCGAAGGATAATCGTGATCCTCCCCGGAGGATAGCGGAATCGGCTTGACAGGCCATTGTCGCGGGCGTAGTGCCCGATGATCGGAACGTTCGTTCCGCGCCGGGGGTTCTATCTCCGGAGACAAGTCGATCCACGAGCCAGCACAGAAGGCACATGGGCAGTAGCAACTCAGGCGACAGTAGTCCGGCGATGCCGGGACTGGTGACGCCGCAACACAGCAAGACTGATCGCGCAGATCTCGCCTGCGTGGACGGGTGGTCGCGCCCAAGCTGACCACTGCTCCTCACCGGCCTGCCGCGACCAGCGGAAGTGGAGGTGAGCGATGTTCGAAAAGCTCGCAAAATTCCGGCAAGCAAGCCCGCGGCGCGTTGTCGATCCGCGGCGCATGCCGCCGCCGGCCGCCATTCATTGCAATGACAACCTGCCGGGCTTTCGCCGCCTGGCGGGCCGCCGCCGGCATCCAACCCCGGTTTGTCATTGGGTCCTGATCGACGGCCGCCTGGAATGCCGTTGGACCGTCGAAGACAGCGGCGGTGATCTCGATCAGCAGCGACGCGCCGCAGCGAAGCCACGGCTGTGCGCTTAGGCCGACCGTGAGGGCGGGCTTGATAACGACAGTGCTGGCCGCTCCCTCTCCCCGTTCTTGCGGGGAGAGGGTTGGGGTGAGGGGCCGTCTCCGCGCACACGGTAATAGCTGAGTTCGCGGAAGCTCCCCCTCACCCGGATCGCATCTGACGATGCGATCCGACCTCTCCCCGCACGCGGGGCGAGGTGAAGCGGCGCCCGCTGCTCGGTCGGAAGTAGTCGTCTTGGTTTAGGAGGCCGGCATGGACGAAGGACCTAGTTGCCCCGTTGCGCGCCATCGCGGCGCGGCAGCGGGATCATTGAGCTGCATCAGATCTGGAAATGCCGCTGCTCACGGCAGCGGAGACGTGCGCACCTGACGACGCCTGCGTCCCTCCCGCCGTGCCGAATGGCGGCGAGGAGACGCGAAATGACCGAAAGCAAGACCACACAAACCGCCATTCTCGACAGCGCGCATGCCGGCGACATCCACGGCGCGCTCGGCAGCATCGCGCGCGACGACACCGCGCCGCGCGCGACCTTGCTGGCCCGGCTGAAGACGCTGCCGGCGATCGTCGGCCCCGGCCTGATCGTGATGGTCGGCGACAACGACGCCGGCGCGTTCGGCACCTACACCCAGGCCGGACAGAATTACGGCACCACGCTGCTGTGGACGCTTCTGCTGCTGATCCCGGTGCTCTACGTCAACCAGGAGATGGTGGTGCGGCTCGGCGCCATCACCGGGGTCGGCCATGCGCGGCTGATCTTCGAGCGCTTCGGCAAGTTCTGGGGTACCTTCAGCGTCATCGACCTGCTGGTATTGAACGCGCTGACCATCGTCACCGAGTTCATCGGCATCACGTTCGCGCTTCATTTTCTCGGCGTCTCGCAGTTCTGGGGCGTGTTGGCCTCGGCTGTTATCGTGATGCTGGCGGTCTCGACCGGCGACTTTCGCCGCTTCGAACGCTTCGGCATCGTGCTGGTCGCCGGCAGCCTGCTGCTGGTACCCGTGATCCTGATGGTGCATCCGCCGGTCGGGCAGATCGCGGCGGACTTCTTCGTGCCGAAGATGCCGCAGGACGCCAAGCTCAGCGAGGTGATGCTGCTGATCGTCGCCATCGTCGGCACTACGGTGGCGCCGTGGCAATTGTTCTTCCAGCAGAGCTACATCGTCGACAAGCGGATCACGCCGCGTTTCATCCGCTATGAGCGGATGGATCTATGCATCGGCATCGTGCTGGTCGTGGTCGGCGCGGTGGCGATGATCTCGTTCTGCGCGGCAGTGTTCGCAGGAAAGCCCGAATTCGGCAATTACACCGACGCGCTGGGGACCGCGGTCGGCCTCGAGACATATGCCGGCCGGCTGCCGGCGGTGCTGTTCGCCCTTGCGCTGCTCGATGCCTGCATCATCGGTGCTGCGGCAGTCTCCCTCGCGACCGCTTATGCGATCGGCGACGTGTTCGCGGTCAAGCACTCGCTGCACCGCAAGCCGTGGGACGCGAAGGGCTTCTACAGCGTCTATTGCGGTCTGATCGTGCTCGCGGCGGCGCTGGTGCTAACGCCGGGCACGCCGCTCGGACTATTGACCAACGCGGTGCAGACGCTGGCCGGCGTGCTGCTGCCGAGCGCGACCGTGTTCCTGCTGCTGCTGTGCAATGACCGCCACATCCTCGGACCCTGGGTCAATTCGACCAAACTCAACCTGTTCACCGGCGCGATGGTCGCGGGGCTGGTGATGCTGTCGGTGATCCTGACCGCGGCGGTGCTGTTCCCCAATCTCGGCGAGGCCTGGATCATCGGCATCCTCGTCGGAGGCAGCCTGCTCGCGTTGTTGGTGACGGCAGCCGTCAAGTTCTACGAGATGTCGTCGGGCCGTCACGCGTCGTTCCGCTTCAAGCGCAAGCCGCCGCGAGAGTCTTTTCATGTCGACCGCGACAGCTGGCGGATGCCGCCACTCGACCGGCTGCCGCCGGCGCGGCTCAGCCCGCTGAGCCGGATCTGGATGATCGTGCTGCGCGGCTATCTCGTCGTCGCCGCCGGCCTCGTGCTGCTGCGGATCGTCCAGCTCGCCACGGTGGGAGCGTGACCGCGCTCAGTCGCGGCCGGCGATGGGGCGCGATCGTGCTGCTCAGGCTGGCGAGCGCCGTCCTGCGCGGCGCGGCCGCGCTCCACCGGAAACGCACAATCTCAAACGCCGGGCTGCGGACGGCGCTGTCGATGGCGCGATGTGTCGAACGGGCCGGCGCGCGGGTCGTGCTCGGCAGGGCATCGCGGCCGGCATTCATCAACACAAAGGACGAGGACAATGGCGGCATCGATTGAACGGTCGGGTCGCGACCGGTTTGCCACGGACAGGCGGCCGATCGCCGCCGATGCGGCCTGCCACCTCGCGCTGTTACGTGACTGTCACGGTGGCGTGCAAATCGGAACGGTATTGGGCGCGCCTCAGTTGCTATTGCGAATTATTTGCAATAAGCAACAGGGGATGCTAGGTGCTGATCTGGCTTTGGATGGGACGACACAGATCGGACCGGGGACGGCGGGCGATGATTTCAAATCTCGGGTGGCAAAGCGGCCGCCAAATCTGCAGTGATGCCGGGCGAAACCGCCACTCGTTCGCGGAAAGCCGCGTCATGACCTGCGTCCGCCTCTTCCGGGTCCAGATCGCCGCCGGCGCAGCGCTCGGTGCGGCAACCTTCGGCGCGCCGGCGACCGCGGCCGATCTGGCGCTCAAATCCCCCGCCGCCTGGGCGGTCTACAGCTGGACCGGATTCTATGTCGGCGCCCATGTCGGTTATGGCGACGGCACTCTGGGCCCCGGCACCAATCCGATCCTGGAACAGGGCGTGTTCTTTCCGCCCACCATCACCGGCGGGATCGGCGGCTTCCAGGTCGGATACAACAGGGAATTCGCCAACCGCTTCGTGCTCGGCGTCGAGGCGGATGCGACCTTCACCGGCCCGACCGATCTGCCGCGGCGGGTGCTCGGCCCCTTCAATTCGTCGATCGACTATGTCGGCACGCTGCGCGGCCGCGCCGGCTACTCTTTCGGCACCTGGATGCCTTACGTGACCGGCGGCTTCGCCTGGGGTCACAGCCAGGTTCGGGTCAACGATGCCGCGAGCGAGGTGATCTCGGAGCCCGGGCAGTACCAGACCGGCTGGACCGTCGGCGCCGGCGCCGAATTCGCGGTGAGCGGCAATTGGACCGCCAAGGTCGAATACGACTATGTCGACCTGTCGCGCCGCACGCTCGGCCTCAATGATTTCGGCCTGCCCGGCGTCAGCATCGACCCGCGCATCCATTTGCTGAAATTCGGCCTCAACTATCAGCTTGGCGACTCGCCATGGTCGGCAACGCCGACGCGCACCGCGCTGCCCGAATCGAGCGACTGGAGCGTGCACGGCCAGACGACGCTGCTGCCGCAGACCTACCCCTCGTTCCGCTCGCCCTATGCCGGCACCAACAGCCTTCCCGGCGCGGGGCAGTTGCAGCAGACCTGGACCACGACCGCATTTCTCGGCGTGCGGCTCTGGGAAGGCGGCGAGTTCTACTTCAACCCGGAAACCGCGCAGGGCTTTGGCCTCAACGGCACGCTCGGCCTTGCCGGCTTCTCGAACGGCGAAGCCCAGAAGGCCGGCGCGCCGTTTCCGAAAATCCGGCCGCAGCGCTACTACTTCAAGCAGACCTTCGGCTTCGGCGGCGAGCAGGAAGACGTCGCCGACGGCCCAAACCAGATCGCCGGCAAGCGTGACATCGACCGCCTCACGCTCGTGGTCGGGCGCTTTGCGGTCGGCGATTTCTTCGACGGCAATTCCTACGCCAAGGACCCGCGCGCCGATTTCATGAACTGGGCGATGTGGGCGTCCGCCGCCTACGACTTCCCGGCCGACCTGCCCGGCTATACCCGCGGCGCGGTGGTCGAGCTCAACCGCAAGGATTGGGCAGTGCGCGCCGGCGTGTTCCAGGTGCCGAACGCACCGAACAGCGACGTTCTGGTGTTCAACACCGGCGGCGCGGTGGTCGAGTTCGAGGGCCGCTATTCGATCTTCGACCAGCCCGGCAAGCTCCGCGTCGGCGTGTTCGGCAACCGCGGCAACACAGGCAATTACGCCCAAGCGCTCGCGATCGAGGACGCCAATCCGGGGCTCGACATCAACGACGTGATGGCCGGCATCCGCAAGGACAATCTGAAATACGGCTTCTATCTGAACGGCGAGCAGCAGATCGTGACCGATGTCGGCCTGTTCGGCCGCCTCAGCTGGAACGACGGCCGGACCGAGATTCTGTCGTTCACCGATGTCGATCGCAGCATCTCGGGCGGCGTGTCGATCAAGGGCAGCAGGTGGGGACGGGCGAACGACACGATCGGCATCGGCGGCGCGATCAACGGACTGTCGTCAGCGCATCGCGACTACCTCGCCGCCGGCGGCCTCGGCCTGCTGATCGGTGACGGCGCGCTGAACTACAGCCCGGAGCGGATCTTCGAGACCTACTACGCCTATCAGGTGAACAAGAACCTGACGCTGACCGCGGACTATCAGTTCATCACCAACCCCGCCTACAACGCCGACCGCGGCCCGGTGCACATCTTCTCCGGCCGCATCCACGGCGAGTTCTGAGGCGCGATACGCCCCGTCGTCCCGAGCAAGCGAAGCGCGACCCGGGATCCATAACCACCGCTGATTGTCGTTAGAGCAAGCTGAGGCGACAGCGAATCCAACCACGAGGTCCTGTGGTTATGGGTCCCGGCTTTCGCCGGGACGACAGCGAGTTTGCGTCGCCAGCGCGCAGCTTCTGAATTGGTTCGATTGAGCAAACGCCCTCTCCCCACTCAGATATATGTAGACCCCCCGGGCTTGCCGCAAGCCCGGGGTCATCCCGTAGAACGCGCGCCCAATCGAACGGAGGAGTGCGGGATGCGGGAACATGCTGTCGTGATTGCCGGCGGAGGTCCGACCGGGCTGATGCTGGCGGGCGAGTTGGCGCTGGCGGGAATAGATGTTGCGATTGTCGAGCGGCGCGCGAGGGAGGACCTGATCGGCGCGCGGGCCGGCGGCCTGCACGCGCGCACCATCGAGGTGCTCGATCAGCGCGGCATCGGCGAGCGGTTTGTCGCGCTGGGGACGCGCCATCCGGCGGTGCTTTTCCACTCCCATCTGGTGCCACTGGATATCACCGACTTCCCGACCCGACGCAATTTCACGCTGGGGCTCCGGCAGAACCATATCGAGCGCCTGCTCGGCGAATGGGTCGGCGAACTCGCTGTGCCGATCCATCGCGGGCGCGAGGTGACCGGCTTCACGCAGGACGAGGCCGGCGTCGACGTCGAGCTGTCGGATGGCCAATTGCTCCGGGCACAATATCTCGTCGGCTGCGATGGCGGCCGGAGCCTCGTCCGCAAAGCGGCCGGCATCGAATTCGCCGGGTGGGATCCGACCACGAGCTGGCTGATTGCCGAGGCCGAAATGGCGGGCGAGCCGGAACGGGGCTTTCGCCAGCACGACACCGGCACCTCGGCGATCGGCAAGGCGGAAGATGGCGGGCGGGTGCGGCTGGTGCTGACCGAACGGCAACTCGGCACCGACCGGGAGCCGACCTTGCGCGACGTCAGCGAGGCACTGGTCGCCGCGTACGGCACCGATTTCGGCATCCACAGTCCGGTCTGGATCTCGCGCTTCACCGACATGACCCGGCAGGCCCTGACCTACCGCAAACAGCGCGTGCTGCTGGCCGGCGATGCCGCCCATGTGCATCCGCCGATGGGCGGCCAGGGCCTCAATATCGGCGTGCAGGACGCAGTGAACCTGGGCTGGAAGCTGGCCCAGGTGGTCAAGCAGATCGCGCCGGACAGCCTGCTCGACACCTACGAGGCCGAACGGCATCCGGTGGCGGCCCGCGTGCTGCGCAACACCATGGCGCATGTCGCGCTCAACCGCACCGATCCGCGCACCCAGGCGTTGAACGAGATCGTCTCCGGCCTGCTGCGCATGGACGAGCCGCGCAGATGCTTTGCCGCGATGATGTCCGGCCTCGATCTTCACTACGATCTTGGCGACGGCCATCCGCTGCTCGGACGCCGCATGCCCGATCTCGATCTGGTCACTGCCAACGGCCCGATGCAGGTCTTCGCGCTGCTGCACCGGGCGCGGCCGGTTCTGCTGAATTTCGGCGAGCCCGGCGGCATCGCCATCACGGGATGGACCGACCGGGTTCAGCTGGTCGATGCCGAGTATCGCGGCGCATGGGAGCTTCCCGCGCAGGGCACGGTTTCGGCCCCGACCGCGGTGCTGGTGCGGCCCGATGGCTACGTGGCGTGGGTCGGCGAGCGAACGCAGGCCGGCCTAACCGAGGCGCTGACCAAATGGTTCGGCGCGTCCGCTGCTACGTAATGAGCGTAGCCCGGATGGAGCGCAGCGTAATCCGGGATCGGTCGATCCGCACAGAGAGCGGTCCCGGATTACGCTGCGCTTCATCCGGGCTACAGAATTGCCGCCACTACCCCGCCGGCTGGAACGAATCCGCGCGCGCCATCGCCCAGGCGTCGCGGAAGCGGCGGTCCTGGGTGCCTTCGAGCAGTTCGCCGGGGCGCAGCGTCGGATAGAGCTCGGCGAAGGAAGAGACCTCGGTGGTCGAAGACCGCTGCGAGAAGTGGATCGGGCGCAGCTCCTTGGTGTGCTCGAGGCCGGCGGCGGCGAGCAGCTCGGTCAGCGCGTGCAGGGTCGAGTGGTGGTAGTTGTACACGCGGTCGATCTTGTCGGGCACATAGAGCGCGCGGTTGCGGATCGGGTCCTGCGAGGTGACGCCGGTCGGGCAGCGATCGGTGTGGCAGCTCAGGGACTGGATGCAGCCGAGCGCGAACATGAAGCCGCGCGCCGAATTGCACCAGTCGGCCCCGATCGCCATCGCGCGCGCCATGTCGAACGCGGTCGCGATCTTGCCGGAGGCACCGATCTTGATGCGATCGCGCGCGCCGATGCCGATCAGCGCGTTGTGGACGAAATTGACGCCCTCGCGCATCGGCATGCCGAGATGGTCCATGAATTCGAGCGGCGCGGCGCCGGTGCCGCCTTCATTGCCGTCGACCACGATGAAGTCGGGATAGAGCCCGCTCTCGTGCATCGCCTTGCAGATCGCCAGGAACTCCCAGGGATGGCCGATGCACATCTTGAAGCCGGCCGGCTTGCCGCCGGACAGCTGGCGCATCCGGGCGACGAATTCCATCATCTGCAGCGGCGTCGAGAACGCCTTGTGATAGGCCGGCGAGATGCAGTCCTCCCCCATCGGCACGCCCCGGATCTTGGAAATCTCCTCGGAAACCTTCGCCGCCGGCAGCACGCCGCCGTGGCCGGGCTTGGCACCCTGGCTGATCTTGAGCTCGACCATCTTGATCTGATCGTCACCCGCGACGCGCGCGAACTCGTCGGGATTGAAGGTGCCGTCACGGTTGCGGCAGCCGAAATAGCCGGAGCCGATCTCCCAGATGATGTCGCCCCCCATCTCGCGATGATACGGGCTGACGCCGCCCTCGCCGGTGTCGTGGGCGAAGCCGCCCTTCTTGGCGCCGGCATTGAGCGCCCGCACCGCGTTCGGGCTGAGCGCGCCAAAGCTCATCGCCGAGATATTGAAGACCGAGGCCGAATACGGCTTGGTGCAGTCGGGGCCGCCGATGGTGATGCGGAATTTCTGGTCGGCCCTCGGCTTCGGCGCCACCGAGTGGTGCATCCACTCATAGCCCTCGCGATAGACGTCCTCCTGGGTGCCGAACGGCCGCTTGTCGAGCACCATCTTGGCACGCTGGTAAACCACCGCGCGGGTGTCGCGGGAGAACGGCATGCCGTCCTTCTCGCTCTCGAAGAAATATTGCCGCATCTCCGGGCGGATTTCCTCGAGCAGGAAGCGGACATGCGCCGAGATCGGGTAGTTGCGCAGCACCGCGTGGTTCTTCTGGGTGAGGTCGCGGATGCCGAGCAATGTCAGCGCGCCGAAGATGACCAGCGGGATCAGGACGATCTTGAAGACCTTGTGATCAAAAATTCCAACCAGCAGCAGCAGTGCGGTGACGACGGCGCAGATCGTCAGCACGATGAAGCGCGGCGAGAACGGAAGCAGCACTGTATCCATGAAATTCCTCCGGTCTGCCCAAATGACCTGTCGGCCGCGAGCCTAATCCAACTCGCGGAACAAGTGCACTACGGTTATACGGCCGAGCAGTCACAGATGTGACAACCGCCCGAATGGGCGGGTGCGGATACCGGTCAAATTGAAACGGTATCGCCTTTTGCACTGCAACGGAGCGCAGCGGATCGGATGCGATAACCTGCGTCGCGGGCGCACTACCAAAATATCGAAAACAACCCCATGCAAAGGAGCCGGCTGCGGCCGGCGCTCGACACAGCGACTTGACACGTCGGGCAACTCACCGGCACAATTCCACTATTCCGAAATCGTGATGTGAGTCTGCGGCTCCTCCAACCCGTCGTCCCTGCCTAGTGCGCACTTGCGCACGGGAGCAGGGACCCATAACCACAAATGCCAATTGTTGGGCCACGCTGGAACGACGAGTCCCTTCAACAAGGTCCGCCGCGGCGTATGGGTCGCTGCTTTCGCAGGGACGACGATGGGGATGGTTCTCGATTCGAGGCGTCGCACCACGCGGTGTCATCACCCGCGCATGTGAGTGCGCTTGCAGAGGAGATGAGGAGAGAGCACCGTTCGCCTAGTGCTCGTGCGGCTGCAATTCGTGCGGGATGTGCCCCGGCTTCAGGCCATCGCCGTCGAGCCAGGCGTTGGTGGTGTCGAGTGCCCGGGTAATGTGATCGGCGGTCCTGGAGAAATCGTAGGGCGAGCCGACCAGCGGGCAGAGCGGCGGCACCACGAAGTACTCGACATCGGGCCCGATGTTCTCGAGCTCGTTGACGAGCTGCCGCGCGATCAGGAGCGTCAGCGCGTGCAGGGCATTGGCGAGCGCGCCGACCGGCGGCGCCTGGTTGGCGCAGGCATGCCCGGTCGGCAGCACGATCAGGCGTTTGGCACCGTGCCGGACCGCGACGCGGACCGGTGTGTTGCTGGAGATCGCGCCATCGGCCAGGAAACGATCGCGGTAATGCACCGGCGTGAACGCACCCGGGATCGCGGTCGATGCGACGATCGCCTCCGCGGTCGAACCTTCCGACAGCACTACGCTGTCGCCGCTGATGATGTCTGTGGTGACGATGTGGATCGGGATCCGCGCGTCCTCGAGATTGCGGAACGGGATGTAGTCGTCGATCAGCTTGCGGACGCCGTCATGCGGGATCAGGAAGTCGCGCCGCCACAGGAAGCTCACCAGCGTCCGCCACGTCACCGGAAACACGTCTTGCCGGTTGAGGCCGCGCCAGATCTCGGCCAGCCGCGCGACGCCCGAGACCGTCGGGTCGCCGGCGTAGAACGCGCCGTTCAGTGCGCCGACGCTGGAGCCGACCACCATGTCGGCGACCACGCCATGCGCGGCCAGCGCCTGCAGCATGCCGACCTGGATCGCGCCAAAGCTGCCGCCGCCGGCAAACACAAAGGCGGTCTTCGGTGCATCCGGATCGGTGATGGACAAGGTGCTGCTCCCAGATCGCCGCTTTCGCGCAACGGCCGCGCGGCGTTGGAGGCGTTATAGCAGCGTGGCAATGGGAGACGCCACATACTCACGGGTCGTCCTGGCCTAGTGCGCAATTGCGCACGGGAGCCAGGACCCATTACCACAAATGCAAAAGGCTGGAGCCTGATGGGGCCCAGCCTTCGACAAACAAAGAGCGGTGGTTATGGGTCCTGGCTTTCGCCAGGACGACAATCTTAATGCTCGACGGCCTTAACGCTCGACGAACGCCTTCTCGATCACGAAGTGACCGGGGGTGTTGCCGCTGCCTTCCTTGAAGCCGCGCGTCTCGAACAGCTGCTTCAGCTCTTCCAGCATCGCCGGGCTGCCGCACATCATGATGCGGTCGGTCTCGATGTCGAGGGGGCCCTGATGCAGGTCGCTGAACAGCTGGTTGGAGGTGATCAGATCGGTGATGCGGCCGCGGTTGCGGAACGGCTCGCGCGTCACGGTCGGGTAGTACGAGAGCTTCTCGGACAGCAGCGGCCCGAACAGCTCGTCGTCGCGCAGCTTGGCGACCAGCTCCTCGCCATAGGCGAGCTCCGAGACCTGACGGCAGCCATGCACCAGCAGGATCTGATCGTAGCGATCATAGACCTCGGGGTCCTTGATCAGGCTGGCGAACGGGGCGAGGCCGGTGCCGGTCGACAGCAGCATCAGCCGCTTGCCGGGAATCAGGTTGTCGGTGATCAGCGTGCCGGTCGCCTTGCGGCCGACCAGGATGGTGTCGCCCTCGCGGATCTTCTGCAGCTTGGAGGTGAGCGGGCCGTCCTGCACCTTGATCGAGAAGAACTCGAGCTCTTCCTCGTGATTGGCGCTCGCCATCGAATAGGCGCGCAGCAGCGGCCTGCCGTCGACCTCGAGGCCGATCATGGCAAACTGCCCGTTCTGGAAGCGGAAACCGGAATCGCGGGTCGCCCGGAAGCTGAAAAGCGTATCGGTCCAGTGCTGAACGGAAAGAACTTTCTCTCGATAGAACGCGCTCATGGGTTTTCGTTTTCTCGACTGACCAGAATTAGAATGGTTTGATTTCTAGACTGCTCGCGACGGCGCGGAAGTGGCCGAAATCACTGAAGATCTCGGGTGTCCATTGCGCCAATGCAGGAGATAGTCAAGATCAACTGGCGTGCAATTGCGATCTCAGAATGGCAGTCGTTCGATTTCGCGCAGAGGTTCAACCGCGTCATCGTTAACACGTGGGACTGCACGTAATTTACTTGCTGAGATCGGCGTCGATCTGGCAATTAATTGCTACGAAAACCGCAGTGAAGGGAAAATGATCTCGTGGTCCTGATCAGCCAGCGAATCTTCCTGGAAACCATCAAAAAATATTGTTTGGCGCACGCGATTGCCGTCGAGGTGCGGTCCGGCGGCTGGCTGGTCACCATGACCAAGGACAACGCACGGCGGCTCGCGATCGGCTACGACGTCGGGCTGAACAGCGCGGCCGCGCATCAGGTCGCCAATGACAAATCGGCCTGCGCGGACGTGCTGGCATTGGCCGGCGTTCCCGCCATTCCGCACATGCTGTTTTTGGGTGCGAAGTTCAGCAAGCACATTCCGGGATCGGACTCGCTGGACGCGATGCAGCGTCTGCTCGAACAGCATCCGCGGGGGCTCGTCATCAAACCCAATGAGGGGACCTCCGGCGACCTTGTCTTCCGCGTGACGACGCGAGCGCAGCTGGAGACGGCGGTTGCGCGCATCCTTGCCGCGCATCCAAGTCTTGCCATCTCGCCCTACGCCGAGATCGCGGACGAGGTACGCGTGGTGCTGCTCGATGCGCGCGCGCTGATCGTCTACGGCAAGACGCGCCCGTCGGTGGTTGGCGACGGCATCCAGTCGCTGCGCGCGCTGGCGCAGGCGAGCGCGACGGCCGAGCAACTCAAGACCATCACCGAGGATTTCGATGCCGCTGCGCTCGACGCCGTTCCGGCGGCCGGCGAACGGCTTCTGCTGAACTGGCGGCACAACCTCGATGCCGGCGCGGAGCCCGTGCTGCTCGCCGATGACGCAATGCGCGAGGCCTGCGTCGCGCTCGCGATCAAGGCCGCGCAAGCTGTCGGCATCCGCTTCGCCTCGATCGACGTCGTGCGCACGGATGGCGCGTGGAAAATCCTCGAGGTGAACTCCGGGGTGAAGATGGAAGCGCTGGGGCGCCGGCATCCGGCGTTGGTCGAGGCGGCGTATTCGGCCGCGCTGGACGAAGTGTTCGCGTAGGCAGCGTTTCCCCGCCCGACGACGCGGGCTCGCCGGCGCGATCCCGCATTGTGGGCGCCCGATCAGCCTTGCGGGTGCTCCTTTTCATAGACGGCGACGATCAATTCCGATTGCTCGATCTGTGCCGTGAGACGGTCAATCTCGGCTTGCGTCTCTGGATACACGTCAGCCCCCGCCGTATTTCCGGATTGCAATTCCGCGATCAGCTCCCGGTTCTTCACAATCTGCTCCCGGTGCCAATCGATTTCGGGATCGTCTTGCATGGGCCACCCATCGGCGAGATCTACGACGCCAGCTCTCGCAGCAGCATGGGTGGATAAACCGGCTTCTCGAAAAACTTGACGCCCTCGGGCAGCGCGCTGTCCGGGGGCCGGCCCGAGATGACCAGAACGCGCACGCCCGGGTCGCAATCGACGGCCAAACGTGCAAGCTCGACGCCATCCATTTTGCCCATGAGCTTGATGTCGGTGACCACCAGCGACGGATGACGCATCTTGATGGCCAGCGCTGCCGTCTCGGCGTCTTCGCACTGAATGACGTCGAAATGGCCTTCTTCCAACAACAGCGCAATCATGTCGCGCTGGATCGTGTCGTCTTCGACCACAATTGCTATTTGACGAATTGGTCTCGCGTAAGCCATGGCGACCTCCGAACGATCAACCAGAGTTAACGAACGAGGATGTTTATGGTTCTGGTTCCCGCTTCATGAGGGACTGCTCCGGCAGACCTTTGCAGGTTCCGTGCGGAACAACTTTGCAGGTTTCAGCGTCATTGATGGGCGACGAGCCGGACGAGCCGAATGGTTCGGGCCTGAGCAAGTGAATTCTTGCGAGATAGTGCCAGGAGGCAGAGCTCATGAAGAACGCTATGCAGTCGGATCAGGATTCTTGCGAACCCTACGGGACTGACGTGACGGCCGGCGCGACAGGCTATGCGTCCTCTCGACGATGGATCGAGGATCAGGCCCTTGAACGACCCGCGCTCGCCAAGCAGCCCAGGATGCAGCACGAGACGACCGATCCGCTTCGCGCTCGCCTGCCGCACGACGTCATTTCCGAAATGGAAGCAGAGCTGAAGCAACAGGTCGATCGACTTGTCGCCGAACGACATTAGCTGGTGAAGCGACGAGTTCGCAGACTTCAACAGCCGAATCTTGCCTGCCGATGATGCTCCAGAGATCGCGGCGAGTGGACACTCGAAGGAAGATCCCGCCGGATCGACGGAGCTTTGATGGGAGCAATTCTTGGGCGCGCGGTTTTCCAGGTCATGGTTGTTCTGGCAGCGGTCGGCATCGTTGCCCTCGCATGCATGGCGGTTCGCGGCGGCTGACGCGGGGGCGGCGGTGCAGCCGGCACCGAAGCTCTGGCCGTCATTTTGATCGATTCAGCGCCTTGCTCATCCTGCGCAAGGGAGTACGCTTCCGTGCATTGATTGATCCGGAAACAAATTATGCGCAAACTTCTTTTGAGCTTCGTCGCACTTGCGGCGTTCGCCGCCGCCTTCCATCCTCCGGCCGCCAACGCGGTGTTTTGGCGCGGCGTCACGGCCCCGACGAATATCGACATCCACGGCTACCCAATCATCAAGGAGCCGCCTCCGAGCACGTGCCAGTTGATCCATGTGAACGGATACTGGGTCCGGCAGTGCCTGGATTTGTCGCGCCGCTATTGGCGGTGAACGGCGAGCGCCGGACTTTCGACCTCTCCCGCAAGGGGAGAGGCCGAAATTCGCGGCTAGTTCGACCCGCCCGGCGAATCGTCGAGTGCCTTGAAGGCCTCTTCGAGCTGCGGTGACAGCGCGACGTTGAGCTTCTCGCCGGTCGGCAGCCGGGCGACGAACCATTTGTTGTAGAGCGGGACGATGTCGCGATTCGACGCCAGCCTGCGGAACGCGCGCTCGACCACGTCCTTCATCTGCGGCTCGCCCTTGCGGTACATGATGCCGTAGGGATCGTAGGACAGGTAGTCGCCGGTGACGCGGAATTTGTCCTGCGACTTGTGCCGCGCGATCAGGCCGTAGAGCAGGATGTCGTCGGTCGCGAACGCATCCGCCTTGCCGTCCACCAGCATCTGGTAGGACTGCTCGTGGTCGGGTGCGGTGACGATGTTGAGGCCGAGCTTTTGCTTGGCGTCGACATTGTGCATCGCCTGCTCGTTGGTGGTGCCCTTGGTCACCACCACCGTCTTGCCCTTGAGGTCGGCAACCTGGGTGACGCCGGAGGCCTTCGGCACCATCAGCTTGGTGCCGGCCACGAACATCAGCGGCGAGAATGCCACCTGCTTGCCGCGCTCGGCATTCGCCGTGGTCGATCCGCATTCGAGGTCGATCTTCTTGTCGACGACCGCCGGAATGCGGTCGTCGGAGGTGACCTTGACGTAGTCGACCTTGAGATTGGCGTCGTCGACCTCGGTCCCGATCTCCTCGACGATCGCATCGCACAGCTCGAGACTGTAGCCGATCGGCCGGTTGGAGTGATCGAGGAACGAGAACGGCAGCGAGCTTTCGCGGTAGCCGATCCGCACCGTGTGCGTGGCCTTGATGTTGGCGAGCGTGGGGCTGAGCCCCTCGCCCGCCGGCTGTGCGTCGGCCGGTCCGGCGAGCAGGCTTGCCGCCAGCAGACACGCTGACAGCAGGCATGTCGACCGTAGAGGCGCCTCAGCCCGTATCGGCCTCCAGCGGGCGCGATGCATGCATGCCTCCCGTCAATGGCCGGCCATCACGGCGCCGGGCACCGCATCCTGCGGCACCGCGTCGTCGGGCCCGAGCTCGTGCTCGGCCTTCAGCTCGCCCTCCCACTTCGCGACCACGGCGGTCGCCAGCGAGTTGCCGATCACGTTGGTGGCGCTGCGGCCCATGTCGAGGAAGGTGTCGATGCCCATGATCATCAGCAGGCCCGCCTCGGGGATGTTGAACTGCGCCAGCGTCGAGGCGATCACCACCAGCGACGCGCGCGGCACGCCGGCGACGCCCTTCGAGGTGATCATCAGCGTCGCCAGCATCGCGAGCTGCGTGCCGACCGACATCTCGATGTGGTAGGTCTGCGCGATAAAGATGCTCGCGAAGGTGCAGTACATCATCGTGCCGTCGAGGTTGAAGGAATAGCCGAGCGGCAGCACGAAGGCCGAGATGCGCGAGGAGGCGCCGAACCTGTTCAGCCCCTCCAGCGTCTTCGGATAGGCCGCCTCCGACGAGGCGGTCGAGAACGCGATCATCAGCGGCTCGCGGATCAGCCGCAAGAGATGGCTGTAGCGTGGCCCGATCACGATGAACCCGACGACGACCAGGATGCCCCACAGGATCAGGAGCGAGAGATAGAAGCCGCCCATGAAGACGATGAGCTTCCAGAGCACGCCGAGGCCGTTCTTCGAGACGGTCGCCATGATCGCGGCCCACACCGCGAGCGGCGCGAACAGCATCACATAGCCGGTGACCTTGAGCATGATGTGCGCGAGGTCGTCGATCAAGCTCATGATCGGCTTGGCCCGTTCAGGCATCGCACCGAGCGCAACCGCGAAGAACACCGCGAACACGACGATCTGCAGAATCTCGTTCTGCGCCATCGCGTCCGCGATCGAGGTCGGGATCAGATGGGTGAGGAATTTTTCGATCGAGAACGCCGATACCGGCAGTCCGGTCGACTGCGCCTTGTCGGGCAGCGTGCCGGGGAAGTTGGCGCCGGGCTGCAGCAGGTTGACCATCACGAGGCCGAGCAGCAGCGAGACGAAGGAGGCGGAGACGAACCAGCCCATGGTCTTGGCAAAGATGCGGCCGAGCTTGGCGCCGCTTCCCATATGGGCGATGCCGCCGACGAGGGTCGCGAAAACCAGCGGCGCGATGATCATCTTGATCAGGCGCAGGAACAGCATCGCGATCAGGTTGACGTCTGCTGCGATCTCGGCACGGCTGTCAGGAAAGTAGTTGAAGACAATCGTCCCCATCGCGATGCCAAGGACCATCGCAATCAGGATATACTGCGTAAACCTGCTGGACATTCTCTTACCCCCGTAAGTTCCCGGCGGAGGGCAAGTGTGGCAGATTTACGCAGCTACGCAACACGCTTCGCGTCCAGCGCGACTTTGCCGAAACGTTCCCGTTGTGGAATGCCAGCGCGCGGACTAGCGTTCATGCAGCGCACAATCTGTGCAAGGCGCTGCACGCGTCGCAGTCAATTGCATGCGAAACGACCAACGCCAAGGGAAGGCAAAGCGAAGGCAAAGGGGGAGACACCGCCAATGAACGACACCGTCAATCGCCAGATCCTGCTTGTTGAAAAGCCGGCCGGCAAGCTTGGCCCCGAGCATTTTCGTCTGACCACGGGGACGATCCCCACGCCGAAGGACGGCGAGGCGCTGGTGCGGACGCGCTACATCTCGCTCGATGCCGCCAACCGCGCCTGGATGCACGGCGCCACGTACCGCGCTGCGGTGGAAGCCAACACCGTGATGGCCGGCGGCAGCATCGCCGAGGTGATCTCGTCGAAGGATTCTAGCCTGAAGCCCGGCGATATCGTGTTCGGCGACACCGGCTGGCAGGATTATGCCGCAGTGCCCGCCAAGCATCTGGCGAAGATGCCGAAGCTCGAGCCGATGACGCATCTGCTCAGCGTCTACGGCGTTGCCGGCCTGACCGCCTATTTCGGCCTGCTCCATGTCGGCAAGCCCAGGGAAGGCGAGACCGTGGTGGTGTCGGCGGCCGCGGGCTCGGTCGGCTCGATCGTCGGCCAGATCGCCGGGATCAAGGGCTGCCGCGTCGTCGGCATCGCCGGCGGCAAGGACAAGTGCCATTGGCTGACCAGCGAGCTCGGCTTCGACGCCGCGGTCGACTACAAGGACGGCGCCACCTACAAGGCGCTGCGCGCGGCCGCGCCCAAGGGCATCGACGTCTATTTCGACAATGTCGGCGGCGACATTCTGGAAGCCTGCCTGGCGCAGATGAACAATCGCGGCCGCATCGCCTGCTGCGGCGCGATCTCGCAATATGACGGCGTCCCCTCCGCGCACGGCCCGCGCGGCGTGCCCGGCCTGATCGTGGTGAAGCGGCTGATCATGCAGGGCTTCATCGTGATGGACTACATGGACCAGCGCGACGCCGCACTCGCCGACCTGCAGTCCTGGGTCGCCTCGGGCAAACTCAAGGTGCAGGAGGACGTCATCAACGGGATAGAGAACACGCCGCAGGCGCTGATCGGCCTGCTCGCCGGCGAAAACCGCGGCAAGCGCATGGTGAAGGTGTAGGCGGGGAACATCTCCGAACCCGTCATCCCCGCGCAAAGGCTTCGCCTTTGTCGCTGGAGGAGCGCGTAGCGCGTCTCGAAGGATGCACGGCCCGGCTGGTGGCCGTCGACCCTTCGAGACGGCCGCTTCGCGGCCTCCTCTAGCGACAAAGGCGAAGCCTTTGCGCGGGGGTGACGGTGTGAGAGTTGTAGCGAGTGGCTTCCCAACGTCGTCGTCCTGGCGAAAGCCAGGACCCATAACCACCGAATTCGATTGAGAGTGCGATAGTGGCCCCAGCGTCACACAACAACAAGCGGTTGGGGTAATGGGTCCTGGCTTTCGCCAGGACGACGGTGAATACATTCACATTCTCTCAGGGTGACGGGGAGAGATCTGAATGCACTCGGCGCAGCCCTAATGCACCGTGCCCGAGGTCTGCGGTGCGGCTTGCGGCGCCGTCTTGCCCTTCTTCGCCTTGCGCCAGTTCTCAAAACTCTGCACCACGACGAAGAACGCCGGCACGAACAGCACGGCAAGGCAGGTCGAGGCGATCATGCCGGAGAACACGGTGATGCCGATCGACTTGCGGGCGTTGGCGCCGGCGCCGGTCGCGATCACCAGCGGCAGCACGCCGAGAATGAAGGCAAACGACGTCATCAGGATCGGCCGGAATCTCGCGCGTGCCGCGTCGATCGCCGCATCCAGCACCGACCGTCCGTCGCGCAGATGACGCTCCAGCGCGACCTCGACGATCAGGATCGCGTTCTTGGCCGACAGCGCGATCAGCAGGATGGTGCCGATCTGGGTGTAGAGGTTGTTCTCGATATTCAGGCTCAGCAGCACCAGCGTCGGGCCGAGCAGCGACAGCGGTACGGCCAGGATCACCGAGATCGGCGCGTACCAGCTCTCATATTGCCCGGCGAGCACGAGATAGACCAGGAGCAGCGCCAGCGCGAACACGTAGTAGATCTGGCTGCCCACCTCCTTCTCCTGGTACGACATCGCCGTCCACTCGAAGCCCGAGCCGGGCGGCAGCGTCTTTGTCGCGATCTCCTCCATCAGCGCCATCGACTGGCCGGACGAGTAACCCTGCGCCGGCAGCCCGATGATGGAGGCGGACGGATAGAGGTTGTAGAGGCTGATCAGCGACGGTCCGATCGAGGGCGTGATCTTGGCGACCGTGCCGAGCGGGATCATGTCGCCGTTGCTGTTGCGCACCATCATGTTCTCGATGTCGCGCAGGCTCAGGCGGTACTGTGCCTCGGCCTGGGTATAGACCTGGAAGGTGCGGCCGAACTTGGTGAACTGGTTGACGTAGCTGGCGCCGAGATAGGACGACAGCGCCGCGAAGATCTGGTCGGGGGTGACGTGCAGGGTCTGCGTCTTGATGCGATCGACGTCGACGTCGAACTGCGGCACCATCGAGCGGAACGACGACTGGACCCGCTGCAGCGCGCTCTGGGTCTGCGCATTGGCCACGATCGCCCCGGTGACCGCCTGCAGCTTGCCGTAGTCGGCATTGCCGTCGCGCAGCTCGACCTGCATGGCAAAGCCGGCGGCGTTGCCGATGCCCTGGATCGGCGGCGGCGGGATCACCAGGATGCGCGCCTCCGGAATCACCGCGAGCTTGTCGTTGAGCCCGTAGACCAGCGAGCGCAGATCCTCGCCCGGACCGCGCGCGCTCCAGTCCTTCAGGATCAGATAGGCGACGCCGGCATTGGCGAGGCTCGAGGAATTGTCCAGCGCCGAGATGCCGGCGATGCTGATCACCTGGTCGACGCCGGGGGTCTTGCCGGCGATCGTGGTGACCTCGTCGAGCACGCGCTGGGTGCGGTCGAGGGCCGCGCCGTCGGGCAATTGCACCGCGGCGAGCAGATAGCCCTGGTCCTCGATCGGAATGAAGCCGGTCGGCACCCGCGACAGGCCGTAGCCGGCAAGCCCGATGATGACAAGCGCAACGGCGACCGAGGTCTTGGCATGCCCGGCGATGCCGCTGACCAGCCGTGTGTAGCCGCGCTCCAGCCGGTCATAGACCGCGTTGAAGCCGCGATAGAAGAAGTTGCGCTGCTCGGGCGGAGCGGGAGGACGCAGCCATAGCGCGCATTGTGTCGGCTTCAGCGTCGCGGCGTTGACGGCGCTGAGCAGCGCGGTGGCGGCGATCACCAGCGCGAATTGCGCGTACATCCGCCCGGACAGCCCGGGCAGGAACGCCGCCGGCAGGAACACCGAGATCAAGACCAGCGTGATGCCGACGATCGGCGCGAACAATTCGTCCATCGCCTTGATCGCGGCGTCGTGGCCCGACATGCCGCGCTCGATATTGTGCGCCGCGCCCTCGACCACGACGATGGCGTCGTCGACCACGATGCCGATCGCCAGCACGATCGCAAACAGCGTCGACAGGTTGATGGTGAAGCCGAGCGCCGCCATGGCCGCGAACGCGCCGATGATCGTGACCGGCACGGTGGTTGCCGGCACCAGCATCGCCCGCCAGTCCTGCAGGAAGACCAGGATCACGACCAGCACCAGCAGGCCGGCCTCGAACAGGGTCTTGTAGACCTCCTCGATCGAGGCGTTGACGAATTTGGTGGTGTCGAACGGCGTGTCGTATTTGATGTCCTGCGGGAACTGCCTGGCGAGCTCCGCCATCTTCTTCTCGACGGCCTTCTCGACCTGCAAGGCATTGGCGCCCGGCGACTGGAACACGCCGATGCCGGTCGCGGGCTTCTGGTTCAGCGAGAATATCTGGCTGTAGGTCTGCGCGCCGAGCTCGACCCAACCGACGTCGCGGACCCGGGTGACGTCGCCGACATTGCCTGTCTTGACGATGATGTCCTCGAACTGGCTCTTGTCGTCGAGCCGGCCGTTGACGTTCAGCGTGTACTGGAACGCCTGGCCCGCCGGCGTCGGCGGCGCGCCGACCTGGCCGGCGGTGACCTGCTGGCTCTGCTGCTGGATCGCCTGGATGACGTCCTGCGGCACCAGCCCGCGCACCTGCAGCTTGTTCGGATCGAGCCAGACCCGCATCGAATATTGCCCGGCGCCGAACACCGTGACGTTGCCGACGCCCGGAAGGCGCGACAGCTCGTCCCGGATGTTGATGGTGGCGTAGTTCGACAGGAAAAGGCTGTCATAGGTCTTATTCGGCGAGGTCAGCGTCACGAACAGCAGGATCGAGGTCGACCGCTTCTGGACCGTGACGCCCTGGTTCTGCACCGAGGTCGGCAGCTGCGACAGCGCGCTGGAGACACGGTTCTGCACCAGCACCTGCGCGAAATTGAGGTCGGTGCCGATCTTGAAGGTCACCGTCAGCGTATAGGTGCCGTCGGCGCCGCTGTAGGACTGCATGTACAGCATGTCCTCGACGCCGTTGACCTGCTGCTCGATCGGCAGCGCCACGGTGTCGACCACCGTCTTGGCCGAGGCGCCGGGATAGCGCGTCGTCACCTGCACCGTCGGCGGCACCACGTCGGGATATTGCGCGACTGCGAGATTGTACAGCGCCACGCCGCCGATCAGGATCATCAGGATCGCGATGACGTTGGAAAGGACCGGGCGCTCGATGAAGAATTTCGAGATCATGGCGCGTGCGTCCTATTTGGCGGCTGTCGGCGCCGCGTCGGCCTTCTGCACCTGCGGATCGACCTTCTGCCCGGGGATCGCGCGCAGCAATCCGGCGGTCACGATGCGGTCATCCGGCTTCAGGCCGCTCTCGATGACGCGCAGCCCCTGATCGAGCGGGCCGGTCGTCACCTTGCGCTGCTCGACCACGTTCTCGGCATTGACGACCAGCACGTAGCGGCCGGCCTGGTCGCTGCCGATCGCGACGTCGGGCACCAGCAGCGCGTTGTCCTGCTTTTCGAACGGCACGCGAACGCGGACATAGAAGCCGGGCAGCAAGGTCCGGTCCGGATTTGCGAACACGCCGCGGACCGCGAGCGTGCCGGTCGACTGGTTGAGGGTCGGCGAGATGTAATCAAGCTTGCCCTTGTGCGGATAGCCGGTCTCGGTCTGCAGGCCGACCTCGACCGGCAACTGCCTGAGCTCGTTGACCGACAGACCACGACGGCGCGCTTCATCCCGCACGCGCTGCACGTCCTGTTCGTTGACGTTGAAATTCACATAGATCGGATCGAGCTGCACGATGGTGGCAAGCTGGGTCGGCGACGCCGCGCCGACCAGCTCGCCGATCGAGACCAGGTGATTGCTGACGATGCCGTCGAACGGCGCTGCCACGTTGGTGTAGCCGTAGTTGACCGCCGCGATCCTGGTGTTGACCTGGGCCTGCTGCAGGCTGGCCTGGGCGTTGTCCCGGGTAGACGTCGAGGTATCAAGGGTCGCCTGCGAGACCGCCTGCCGCTGCACCAGATCGGTCTGCCGCTTGAAGTCGAGTTCGGCCTGCTTCAGTGTCGCCTGCGCGCCGACCTCTGCGGCCTGCGCCTGTTCCAGCTTCAACTTGTAGGTCTCCGGCTCGATCGTGAACAGCGTGGTCCCCGCCTTCACGAAGGAGCCGTCCTGATAGTTGATCGCCTGCAGGAAGCCCTGCACGCGCGCGACCAGATCGACGGTCTGGATCGGCGCGGTGTTTCCGGTGGCGTCCAGATAACGTGTGATGGCGCGCTGCACCGGCGGCGCAACCTCGACCTTGGGCGGCGGCGGTGCAACAAAACTGTTTTGCTCGCAGGCACTTAAACTGGCGAAGGCGGATACGACGAACACGATGCGCGCAAGCGGTGCATTTCGCAGCCGCACAAAACTGCTCCGACCGAAATGTGCCGACGCGCGCGCATGCCTCATGTCCGAGCCTCGATTCAAATGACTAAATTCAAAGATCTCGTGACGGGCAAAAAATCCGCCTGCTTCACCCATAGCAACAATCCGCTTGCAGCGGAACTCGAAAGCGAAAATGATGCCGCTCGCCGAGGTTGTTACAACAAGACTTTTTCAGAGCTCAGTTCAGTTGAGCCGGAGGCATCCGGCGCGACCAGAGGATTTATTCAGATGATCAATGCGTTGACACGAGCAACGAAGCTGTCCGCATGGCTTGCGCTTGCAGCATTCATGAGCACCGCACCGGCCTTGTCGCAGGCACCGACCCAGGCGCAGCGCGACGCCATCAAATCGCAATGCCGCAACGACTACATCGCCCACTGCTCCAGCGTACCGCCGGGCGGCGAAGCCTCGCTGCAATGTCTGCAGAAGAACATGGCAAGCCTCGGACCGGGCTGCGCCAGCGCGGTGAAGGCCGTCGAAGCTCCGGCTGCCGCACCGAAGGCAGACTCCGCGCCCGCGGCGGCCAAGACCGAGGCTGCTCCCGCGGCAACGGCCAAGCCCGCCACCGAAGCCGCCGCACCGAAGGCGGCCGGGACGCCGTCCAACACGCAGATCTCCGCGATCCGCAGCGCATGCCGTTCCGATTATCCCAAGGTCTGCGCGGGCGTGCCGACCGGCGGCGCGGCGGCGCTGCAGTGCCTCGAAAAGAACAAGGGCAAGCTTTCGCCGGCCTGCGAGAAGGCCGTCGCCGCCGCCGCTGGTGGCGGCGCCGCCGCGCCGGCCGCGGGCGCTGCAGCGACGGCGGCACCGGCGGCTGCGCCGGCCGTGATCGCGTTGCGGCCGCTGCGACCGCGCGAAGAGCTGTTCGTGCTGCGCTCGGCCTGCGGCGCCGACGTCCGCTCGATCTGTGGCGGCGTCCAGCCGGGCGGCGGGCGGATCGTGCAGTGCCTTGCGACCAATGCCGGCTCGCTGTCGCCGGCGTGCCGCGACGTGCTGGCACCGTTCGCGGCGCGATAATCCTGCTGTCACGCGACTGACCGGAGAAGGGAGCGAACAATGCTGCGTATCGTCCTGACCGCCGCGCTGCTCTGCGGCGCAACCGCTGTCTACGCCCAGGAGCTGACCACAGCGCAACGCGACGCCTGCATGGGCGACTACGAGAAGTTCTGCAAAAGCGTGACGCCCGGCGGCGGCCGCATCATCGCCTGTCTCGCCAAGCAGAGCGACAAGCTGGCGCCCGCCTGCAAGAAGGTGCTGGCGGAAGCGGAAAAGAAATAGTCGCGCAGGCGGTGAGACGACAGGTGCCCGGCGATTTGCCGGGCACGGAACCGTAGCACCTTGTTGTCACCTACGGGCCAATCATGCCTCACCCGGGAGAGGGAATTTAATGCGTTCAATATTGCTGATCGCCGCAGCCCTGCTGTCCTTTGCCGCGACCATGACCCTTGAGTCCTCCGATGCTAACGCGGTCGTTTGCGCGCGCGGCGTCTATCGCGCCGGCTGCGCCGGCCCCAACGGTGCGGTCGTCGCCCGCAAACCCGTCGCCGCCGGCTGCCGCTGGGTATGGGTCGGCGGGGTCAAGGTCCGCCGCTGCTACTGAAACTTTCAGCCCCAGGCGGCTAGTCGCCGCACGCATTTTCCCTCTGGCGTTCCCGCCGGAGGGCGATTAGTCTGGACCCAAATTGTAAGTACACTGTCAATCTGGGAGGCAGACGTTGCGGATCGCCGTGATCGGCGGAGGGCCCGGCGGGCTCTATTTCGCCTATCTCTGGAAGAAGCGTCATCCCGACGCCGAGATCGACCTGTTCGAGCAGAACGCGGCCGGCGCCACCTGGGGCTTCGGCGTGGTGTTCTCCGAACAGGCGCTGGACTTCCTGCGCGCCGACGACCCCGAGACGGTCGACGCCATCGCCCCGCTTATGGAGAGCTGGAAGAACATCACCCTCAATCTGCGCGGCGAGAGCGTCGAGATCGATGGCGTCGGGTTCTCCTCGATCGGCCGGCTGGCGCTGCTGACGATCCTGCAAGAGCGCGTCCGCAGCACGGGCGTCACGCCGCGCTTCGACACCGTGGTGCAATCGGTCGACCAGCTCAGGGGTTACGACCTGATCGTTGCCGCCGACGGGCTGAACTCGATGGTCCGCCGCGGCTATGAGTCCGCCTTCGGCGCCTCGGTCTCGCATTCCTCAAACAAGTTCGCCTGGTACGGCACCACCAAACCCTTCGCGACGCTGTCGCAGACCTTTGTGGCGACCGGGCGCGGCAGCTTCAACGCCCATCACTATCGCTATGCGAAGGACATGAGCACCTTCCTGGTCGAATGCGACGCGGCGACCTGGGCGGCCTACGGCTTCGCCGACAAGAGCATCGAAGAGTCGCAGGCGATCTGCGAAGACGTGTTCGCCGCGACACTGGACGGCCACCGGCTGATCTCGAACAAATCGGTGTGGCGCAATTTCCCGTGGATCTGGAACGAGCGCTGGTCGCACGGCAACATGGTGCTGATCGGCGATGCGCTGCATTCGGCGCATTTCTCGATCGGCTCCGGGACGCGGCTCGCGATCGAGGATGCGATTGCGCTGACCAAGGCGCTGGAGACCGAGAGCGGCATCGCCGCCGCGCTTGCCCGCTACGAGAGCGAGCGCAAGCCGATCGTGAAGAAGCTCGTCACCGCGGCGCGGACCAGCGCCGACTGGTACGAGCATTTCCCCGCGCACATGACGCTCGACCTGATGGATTTCGCCTACAGCTACATCACCCGCTCCGGCCGGATCGACGACGCGCGGCTGCGCGCGATGTCGCCCGCCTTCATGGCCCGCTACGCAGCCGCAAAGGGACAATCATGACCGGGATCGCCGACCAGGTTCCGCTGGACAATCCCGGTGCGCGCGAGATCGGCTTCACGATCCCCGAGCGCTACAATGCGAGCTGCATCCTGTTCGACAATCTCGGCAACGGGAATGCCGAACGCCTGGCGCTGACCGGCCCGGCCGGCACGCGGACCTATCGCGAGCTCTGCACTGAGGCCGCACGCTGGGGCCACGCCTTCCGGTCGCTTGGACTGCAGCGCGGCGACCGCATCCTGCTGTTTCTCGACGACACCCCGGCCTATCCCGCGGCATTCTTCGGCGCGGTGCGCGCCGGCTTCGTGCCGCTCTTGATCAACACGCTGACGACGCCCGAGCTGCTGCAATTCTATCTGTCCGACGCCGGCGCACAGGTCGCCGTCACCGATGCGGAATTCTGTGCGCGCTTCAACGCGGAAGCCTGCAAGGACACGCCGCTACGCACGCTGGTCGTGGTCAACGGCGACGCCGGCGATCACGCCATCGCCGAGGTGCGCAACGCCGGCGACTGGCTGCAAGGATTTCCGATCGAGCTCGACGCGGCCGACACCCACCGCAACGAGATGGCGTTCTGGATGTATTCGTCGGGCTCGACCGGCCGTCCCAAGGGCATCGTGCATCTGCAGCACGACATGGCCTATAGCGAGCGCGCCTTTGCCCGCAACGTGCTGAAGCTAGAGCCCGGCGACATCTGCTTCTCGGTGCCGAAGATCTTCTTCGCCTACGGTTTCGGCAATTCGATCACGTTTCCCTTCTCGGTCGGCGCCGCGACGCTGCTGCTGCCGGGCCAGCCGAAACCGGCCGCGATCTTCGCGGCGATCGGACAATATCGGCCGACCGTGTTCTTCGGCCTGCCGACGCTCTACATCTCGCTGACCAAGGCCGAGGGCGCCGAGCAAACCGATTTCTCCTCGCTGCGGATGGCGGTCTCGGCTGCCGAGGTGCTGTCGGCCGACGTGTTCAACGGCTGGAAGCGGCTCACCGGGCTCGAGATCATCGAAGGCCTCGGCTCGACCGAAGTGCTGCACGTCTATCTCAGCAATCGCCCGGAACGGAAGAAGCTCGGCGCCGCCGGGCTGCGCGTGCCCGGCTACGAGATCATGCTGCGCGACAGCGACGGCCGCGAGGTCGGCGACAATGAGGAAGGCATCCTGTGGGTGCGCGGCGATTCCGCGACCCCGCTGTACTGGAACCGGCCGGACAAGACGGCCGAGACCGTGCGCGAGGACGGCTGGATCTACACCGGCGACCGCTTCATGCGCGACAGCGACGGCTTCCACTTCTTCCGCGGCCGCGCCGACGATCTGATCAAGATCTCCGGCCAGTGGGTCTATCCGCTGGAAGTCGAGCTCTGCCTCGCCGATCACCCCGACGTCCGCGAATGCGCCGTCTACGCCGCCGAATTGCCTGACCGGCGCATGACGCTGCGCGCCGTGGTTGTCATGAACAAGGCCGGCTTCGACACGGCCGAAGCGACGCGGCGGCTGCAGGACTACGTCAAGACAAAGCTGTTGCCGTACAAATATCCGCGCGAGGTCAAATTCATCGATGAGCTGCCGAAGACCGGCACCGGCAAGATCGACCGGCAGGCGGTGATGCGGATGTAGGGGCGCCATACTCGCTGTCGTCCCTGCGAAAGTGTTTGGTCCCGTATGATTGGCGAGGGCCCGCATTGGGGCCTGGTAGCGGAGGCATTTGAGCCTGGTTCGATTGTAGTCGTGGACGAATTTGGCGATGAAGGTGTCTCGATCGGCGTGATCGATGAAGGTCCGCCGGGCGCTGCCACGCTTTGTTTCGCGGCCAATGGCTTCGGCGATGCGCCGGTTGAAACGTTCGACGAGTCCGTTGGTCTGCGGATGGTAGGGCTTGGTCAGGCGATGCTGGATGCCGCACTGTCGGCAGAGTTGATCAAAGGGGTGGTCGCC
>NZ_JAGKJL010000151.1:0-3459 GCF_020329495.1 Bradyrhizobium australafricanum
TCGCCAGTCCCTTTGTCGAGGGCGATCGGCTGTACCGGACCGGCGACCTCGGGCGTTATCTGCCGGACGGCAATCTGGAGTTCCTGGGCCGCAACGACGACCAGGTCAAGATCCGCGGCTACCGCATCGAGCCGGGCGAGATCGTAGCAAAGCTTTGCGAGCACGCCTTTGTGCGCGAGGCGGTGGTGGTGGCGCGCCAGAGCCGCGCCGGCGACAAGCATCTGATCGCCTATGTGGTCTGCGCGCCCGAGGCCGGTGAGGGCGAGGGCGATGGAGGCGGGCTTGCGGGCGCCTTGCGCGCGCACTTGAGTAGCCGGCTGCCGGACTACATGGTGCCGGCTGCGTTCGTGCCGATCGCGGCGATGCCGCTGACGCCGAATGGCAAGCTCGATCGCAACGCGCTGCCGGCGCCGGCCGATCAGGCCTATGCGCTGGCGGCCTATGAGGCGCCGCAGGGCGCGGTCGAGACCGCGCTGGCGCGGATCTGGGCCGAGCTTCTCGGTGTCGAGCGCATCGGGCGCCACGACCACTTCTTCGAACTGGGCGGCCACTCGCTCTTGGCCGTGCAGGTGTCGAGCCGGCTGTCCCAGGCTGTCGGGGTCGACCTGCCGCTGTCGACGCTGTTCGCAAGGCCAGTGCTGACTGACCTGGCGGCAAGCATCGTCGAGCTGTTGAGCCGCTCCGGTCCGCAACAGCTGCCGGCGATTGCGGCCGTGTCGCGTCATGAGCCGCTGATGCTGTCGTTTGCGCAGCAGCGGTTATGGTTTTTGGCGCAGCTGAACGAAGGCAGCACGAACTATCACATTCCGCTGGCCCTGCGACTGCGCGGGGCGCTCGACCGCAGCGCCTGGCAGCGCAGCCTTGACCGTCTGTTGGCGCGTCATGAGGCGCTGCGCAGTGTCTTTGTCGCGACGCAAGGCAAGCCCCACGTTGAGGTACTGCCGCCGGAGGCGGGATTGCCGATAGTCGACCACGATCTGCGGCAGAGATCGGATGCGGAAGCGGCGCTTTTGGATCTGTGCCATGAAGAGGGGCGCACGCCGTTTGATCTTGCGCGCGGGCCGCTGATCCGCGGGCATCTGGTGCGGATGTCGGACGAGGAGCACGTCTTCCTGCTGACTCAGCATCACATCGTCTCGGACGGCTGGTCGATGGGCGTGCTGCTGCGTGAACTTAGCCAGCTTTACCGGGCATTCGCGGCCGGTCAGGACGATCCTTTGCCGGCGTTGGCGATCCAATATCCGGATTATGCCGCCTGGCAACGCCAATGGCTGTCGGGGGAACGGCTGCAGAAGCAGGCGCAGTATTGGCGCAGCGCGCTGGCAGGCACGACCCGTCTTGTCTTGCCGACGGACCGTGCGCGGCCGGCCCAGCAGTCATTTGCCGCGGCCACAGTTCCGATCATCATCGATGCGGATCTGACGCGGGAGCTGAAGCGGCTCAGCCTGCAGCATGGCACGACGTTGTTCATGACGGTGCTGGCGGCCTGGGCGGCGGTGCTGTCGCGTCTGTCGGGGCAGGACGACCTTGTGATCGGCGTGCCGAGCGCCAATCGAGGCCGTCGCGAGATCGAAGAGCTGATCGGCTTCTTCGTCAACACCCTGGCGCTACGGCTCGACCTGTCGGGCGAGCCGAGCGTGTCGGAGCTTCTGGAGCGGACGCGGCGCACGACGCTGGCTGCGCAGGAGCATCAGGATCTGCCGTTCGAGCAGGTGGTGGAGATCGTGCAGCCGCCTCGGGCTCTTGATCACACCCCTCTGTTGCAGGTGATGCTGGCCTGGGAGAACAATGCGGTTGGGTCATTGGAGCTGCCGGGGCTGAGTGCGGAGGCTGCCGCGGAGGAGATTGACCAGGTCGAGTTCGATCTGGAGCTGAGCCTTGGCGAGCACGGCGGGAAGATCGCCGGAACGCTGGGTTATGCCACGGCGCTATTTGATCGCGCGACGATCGAGCGGCAACGTGGTTATCTGCTGGCGCTGCTGCGAGAGATGGCTGCCGATGCGCAGCAAGAGGTCCGCCGGATTGAGCTGCTGTCGACTGCCGAGCGCAGCTATCTGCTGGAGGAGTTGAACCGGACGGCGGCGCCTTATTCGTCGGAACGGTGCATCCATGAGCTGTTCGAGGTGCAGGTGCAAAAGGCGCCGGAGGCGGTGGCGCTGGTCTGCGATGATGAGCGGCTGAGCTATGGCGAGCTCAACGCGCGGGCCAACCGCCTGGCGCACCACCTGATCGCCCTCGGGGTCAAGCCTGGGGATCGCATTGCCACCGTGCTGGACCGCTCCGCCGCTCTTGTGGTGGCGCAACTGGCGATTCTGAAGGCGGGCGCAGTGTATGTACCGATCGATCGCGCGCTTCCATCTGCGCGACAACAATGGCTGGTGGCCGATTGTGCTGCACGCCTGGTGCTTTACGGTAATGATCCGGTTGAGGCGACGATACCTGCTCTGGCTATTGGACCGCTCATAGTTGGAATGGGATGTCGTAGCGATCCTGGTCTGGCGTTAAGCGCTGAAACTGCCGCTTACGTGATGTACACCTCCGGCTCAACTGGCCTTCCCAAAGGAGTTGTTGTTCCTCATCGTGCCGTCAACCGGCTCGTGATCAACAGTTGGTATGTGAAGGTCGATGCCGGAGATCGGGTGGCATGGGCTGGCAATCCCGCCTTCGACGCAAGCACATTCGAAGTATGGGCGCCGCTGCTTAACGGCGGTTGCATTGTTGCAATACATGCCGCCACCGTCAGGGATACTCCCAGTTTCGCTCGGGCGCTTGAACAGCACCGGGTGACATCACTGTTTCTGACAACAGCATTATTCAACCAATATACATCATCGATTGCTCCGACGTTGGCGCAACTTAAGTACCTTCTCTGTGGGGGTGAGCGCGGTGATGTTGCCTCATTTCTGAGATTGCTGAAAGAACAAGGCCCCGTACGTCTCATTCACTGCTATGGCCCGACCGAGACGACGACCTTCGCGACGGTTTGGAATTGCCCGGCTGGTTTTGACGGATCAGTGGTCCCGATTGGCCGCCCGATTGCCAACACGCGGGTGTACCTGCTGGACGAGCATGGCGCGCCGGTGCCGTTCGGCGCGGTGGGCGAGCTTTACATTGGCGGGGCTGGGGTTGCGCGGGGCTATTTGAACCGACCGGAACTGACCGCCGAGCGGTTCATCGCCAGTCCCTTTGTCGAGGGCGATCGGCTGTACCGGACCGGCGACCTCGGGCGTTATCTGCCGGACGGCAATCTGGAGTTCCTGGGCCGCAACGACGACCAGGTCAAGATCCGCGGCTACCGCATCGAGCCGGGCGAGATCGTAGCAAAGCTTTGCGAGCACGCCTTTGTGCGCGAGGCGGTGGTGGTGGCGCGCCAGAGCCGCGCCGGCGACAAGCATCTGATCGCCTATGTGGTCTGCGCGCCCGAGGCCGGTGAGGGCGAGGGCGATGGAGGCGGGCTTG
>NZ_JAGKJL010000152.1:0-3345 GCF_020329495.1 Bradyrhizobium australafricanum
AAGCGCTCATTCAGGATGTTCCAGTCGATCAGCGCTGCCAACCGCACCAGCGGATGACCCATGTCGATGATCTGATCAAGCGCCGGAAGCAACAGGTCTTTCTGGCGATCATCCCGCGGCTTGCTCATCGCATTCCCCAATGTCGACGACGCCGTCAGGGAATCACGAATCACCCAAAAGCAAAACCTAAAACGCAAGAAAGCGAGGTCCAATACCCCGCTTTCCTGCAAAATCGAATACTACATCAAGACCAATTCTGCTTATTTCTCAAGTCAATCCGCTTTCTTCACGGACGACTAAATCGTCCATGGGTCCACCTTCACGCTCGCCCGCAGCGTACGCTGAATTACGTCTTGATTTACCTCAACCTTGGCTGGCCCACCCGCTGGAAATCGTCAGCATTCGCTTTCGGGCGTTCGGGGCGCATCGGGTATCTCCTTCGATCGGGACACCCGAAACACTTGCAGTTATTATGCTACGAACTAACAGGACAGAACACTAGTCTAGCTAGCTTTGCATTTCTGGATCTGAAATGCGGGCCAGCATCTTAACGTGGGGGCCCGCCCGTTTGAAGATCGGCTCCCAAAAGGCGTAGGCCTTCTCGGCGAAACTCGCGCTTACGGTGAACTTCGTGACCGCTCCCCGATATGCAGCCTGTCGTCCGCAGCCCTGCCCCTCGACAAGGTGCCAAATGAATTGAGCGACCTGGCGCGCGTACGTGCTCGGGCGACCTCGGTGGTTGGGTACGATCTCAAGCCGCATGGTCCCAGTGTCGCGCGTCTCTGGTTCAGTGATACCGGCGAGCCAGATGAAGATTGATGGATCAATGCTCGCCGCATAGCCGTCGCGCTTGAGCTGTTGATTGATCATAGAGAACGCGCTGGCGGCTTCTCTGAAGCATTCGCTCAGGATGGAGTTCGCCTCATTCTCCAGCTTGCCGCTGCGAAGATCGTCCAGCAATCTGACAGCCTCGTCAGTGAGTCGCCGCATGTATCGCGGTTGCAGCTGCCCTGCGCTGTCCGCTGGTTCCTTCTGCACAATCAATTCGACCGCATCCGTGCGGCACTCCGTTGCAGCGCTTTTAAGAACGGTCAAAGAATCGCTTTCAATAATGGGACCTGCTGACGGCGCTTCACCTTCCATCTGCGTCCCTATGAGGTCCTCTGCATGATCCAACGCAACATCTCGTCTGACGTTGATGTTTTCAAAAGCTCTGTCTTGATAGTCCTTCGCAATCTCCACCATCATCTCGATGGCAGTGTCGGAATCCAGGATTTCGGACTTGCGCAGCGCCGCCGCATTCCGAGAGTCGTGCGCTGCAAAGAAACTCGGGGCCGCTTGTTTTGCAAGGATTGTTTGATAAGATGTATTCGCGCTCGTGAGCTCCGATCGGGGGTCGGAAGCAGCAATCCCGCCGGACAACACAAACAGGCCATCGTCAACGGCCCGGCTCGCCGCCGCGGTAAGCTCTACGAGCGAGCGTCGCACGCAGCGCGTCCGCCTACCACGCCGCTTTTTCGTTTCTTGCGTGCGGCTCATGATCTGATGCCCCCTCGACAAGCTTCCTTAAGATCCAGCGCCATAGCTCGCGAACTTCCTCCGAGGCTTTTCCCTCATGGGAAAACTCGGTCACGCCTAATCCTGCTCCAAGCGCGTCCTGGTGGTCATTGCGCTGTCCGACAAAGGGAAGCGCAAGCACCCCGAGCGAATTGAGCGACGTTGCAGCTTCACTCAAGCGGCAACCCCGCGGTGGCGTCTGATTGAGCACGAAAGCAAATCGGCGGTTGAGCCTACGAATGGCAATCAGCGTAGGTATCGCAGCTTCGATGTCGGCCAGACTTGGACGCACCGGCATCAGGCAAAGATCAGCACTCGCGATGGCACGCATAGCCAGTGCATTGTTCGTGGGGGCGGTATCGATGACTGTAAGCCAGATCCCCTCAGCTTCAAGACTGACGAGCGCCCCTTCTATTGTGGCGGGATCGGCGACCCGAACGACCCGCGGATAGGGATGCCCGCGCCGCTCTGTCCATTTTGAGATCGTCCCTTGTGGATCCGCGTCGACAATTCCGACGCGCTGCCCGTTTCCCATCGCGGCCACTGCGATTCCGACCGCCAGCGTGCTCTTGCCGCTTCCTCCTTTTTGGGTGACTAGAGCAAGGACATACATCGCCTGCGCGTCCCGGACAACAACGACATGAAACACACGAGGTGAGCCTACCATTCCCTATCGCGAATCGCATCAATAGCGAGCGCGGAACTCACAATCAAATCGGAGCGCAGCCACTAACTATAGTAGCGCGATATACGGCGCCCAACGCCGGCCGGTCCAAACATTGGGCCACGCGGACATTCCACGGCCAACCCGAACGTTTAAAGATGCCGGCCAGCGCTGCTACAAAGGCAGGACTCTCGCTTAATCCGACCCTTACTGTTTGCCGCTTTCGCGACGGCGCATCGAGTGATAAGCTGACCTTTCTCGTCAGGGGCAAGCCTGTTTGTGACGGAATCCGTTTGGCGGGCATACCGGAATCGTGAGTCCGCTGTTGCCATTTTGACGGATTCAGCGGGAGGTCGTGAGAGACAACCGCGCCAGCTAAGTGCTGTTGCAGCTTCCGGACAGGCACGTCATCAATCCGACACCGTTGAACGCGATGGAGACGTGCGGCTGATGCCGAGGACGCAAGGTGATTGGATCAATCTCACCATCGTGTAAGACGATCAGCCCACCTGGCCTCAAGCCGAGACTTTGCAACATTTCAGGTTCAAGCGGGAAGTTGAGCATTGCGGCATTGGCGCCGTTGTCTTCAATAGTCAGCTGCACGGCTTCGATCTGGTCAGCGACTGCAACCGCGTTAGTTACGTGCCGGTACTCTTCATCGTCGTCGCCGTCTTTCTCGATGGCGACAGTCACTATCCAACTACGCATCTTGCTGCGCCTCGGGAAGCGTCGCCCACGAGCTATCGAGCCTCTGCAATTCCGCAGCCAGTGGACACGCTGGCTGTGAATCGGGTGGTGTGCCGGACGGTATTCCGGGAACCTTCTCCACCGGGTCACCGGAGGCGGTCGCCCGCCCCCGGTTCCCACAGAACGTGGCGTGCGGATTTCCCGCACCGACGCTCTTCGACAGTTGGTTCACAGCACCGCAAGCGCCTGCAGCTCCCGATAAGGAAGGCGCAGCTTAGGCTTCAGCAACGGTGTCCGTTCTTTGATTTGGTTGAAGGCGTCCCAAGTGAGGTGGCCGCCTGCCCAGCTGCGGCTGCGCAGCATTCCGCGCCAGTAACGCTCCACGGCCCGATAAACTTTTACGAGACTCCGGAGATTTCCGGCGACGCCGTAATAGG
>NZ_JAGKJL010000153.1:0-4115 GCF_020329495.1 Bradyrhizobium australafricanum
GCCATTGATCGACGGGGAGCTGGCTGGTGACGGTGGTGGAGCGGCGGCCGTAGCGGTCCTCGAGGATCTCGAGGAGGTCGTGGCGGGCTGCGGCGTCGAGCGGCTCGAGGCCCCAGTCGTCGAGGATGAGCAGATCGATGCGGCCGAGCGCCCGCAGGAGCCGCGGGTGGCGGCCGTCGCCGCGCGCCAAAGCGAGATCGGTGAACAGCCGCGGGACACGCTGATAGAGCACGGAGCGATTGTCGCGGCAGGCCTTGTTGCCGAGCGCCGAGGCGAGCCAGCTCTTGCCGACGCCGGACGAGCACGCGACATAGTACCCAAGAACATCCGTTCGAAGTTGTCATTCAATATCGACATCATCCACGCGCTGGTGAGCGCGTCATTGCTTTGAGGCGCGTCATTCACGGGGCTCGCCATCACTTCGTGATCGAACAGCCCGACGGCTCTCGCGCCTTGCTGCCGGCATGGATGACTGAGAATTCCGCCGCGGCACTGCCGACGGTTGAAGTCCCTCGGCTTCCCCTGGATTCGTTGCGCGCACTTCGCGGCCTCGTTGATGCACAGCGCGTATCGTCGTCACCATCATCTGGAACGAGTCGGACGGTTGGAGGTGATGATGGAACAGCAATGGCGACAGCTCGATCTGGCGGCGGTCACGGCAGGCACAGTCCAGCACCAGCGGCTCGATCCGCTGATTCGTTTGGAAGTCACAAGTCTGCTCAAACTTCTTCTCGACGAATGCAGCACCGCCCGCGCAAAGGTGACGGAGGCGGACAATGAATAAGATAACGTCTGATCATTTATCACGCAGCGCCTATGTCTATGTGCGGCAATCGACCCCGGACCAACTCGTCAATAATCCTGAGAGCCGTCGGCGTCAGTACGCGCTCGCAACTCGCGCACAGCTGCTTGGCTGGGAAAACGTCATCGTCATCGATGATGACCTTGGTCGCTCGGGGGGCGGCACAGCGCGTCCCGGCTTTGAGCGCTGCTGACCGCGATCTGCACCGGAAGCGCCGGCGCTGTGCTGGCCGTCGAGGCTTCCCGCCTGGCCCGTAATGGCCGCGACTGGCACACACTTCTGGAGTTCTGCACGCTGGTGAACAGCCTGATCATTGATGAGGACGGCGTTTACGATCCAAAGCTCACCAATGACCGACTGCTGCTAGGTATGAAGGGGACGTTCAGCGAACTGGAACTAACGATCTTGCGCCAGCGCTCACAAGAAGCACTGCGCCTCAAGGCAGTACGTGGCGATCTTCACACGAGTGTGGCCGTCGGCTACGTGCGCAGCAGCGACGACAAACTTGAGCTGGATCCGGACAGGCGGGTGCGCGAGGCGCTCCATTTGGCGTTCCGTAAGTTTGCCGAGTTTGGCAGCGTGCGCCAGGTCGCGATTTGGTTATGCGATAACGGCATCAAGATGCCGATTGTCGTGTATGGTCCACGCGGCCGAATGGTGGAGTGGCGGCTGCCACGCTACAATACGATTCACCGGCTGCTGACCAATCCGATCTATGCTGGCGCCTACGTATTTGGTCGGACCGGCTCGCAGGTTCGAATCGAAGCCGGCCGCAAGCTGGTCACCCGTAATGTACGGCGAACGCAGAAAGACTGGGAAGTTCTGATTCGTGATCATCACGACGGCTACATCTCCTGGCAGGATTACGAGAACAATCAACGGACCATCAACGGGAACGCTAACATGAAGGGCGCGATGGTGCCGGGATCGGTGCGCAATGGCGGTGGATTGCTGGTCGGCCTGTTGCGTTGTGGACGTTGCGGTCGCAAGCTCAAAGTGCAGCATAATGGGCTGCGAGGTGTTGCGCGCTACCTTTGCAACGATGCCAGTGTTAATCACGGAAGACGAACGAAGTGCATTGCGTTTGGCAATTTGCGAATCGATGCAGCTGTGTCGGCCGAGGTATTATCGGTGATTGCGCCTCTCGGCCTTGACGCTGCTCTGCAAGCAATCGCGGACCGCGAGCGCGCCGGCCGAGAGCGGCTGCAGCACATAGAGCTTGCGCTCGAGCAGGCACGCTATGAAGCGGCTCGCGCACACCGACAATATGATGCGGTTGATCCAGAAAACCGTCTGGTCGCTGGAGATCTCGAGCGGCGGTGGAATGAACGGCTTGCGGAAGTGGCGCGCCTCGAAGATGATCTTCGCATTGCCCGCGACAAACAGCCGCCCACTCTAACCGACGCAGAACGCGCAGAGATTCTTGGACTAGGGACAGACGTGGAGCGCCTGTGGAGCCATCCGGCAGCCTCGGTTGCGACACGAAAGCGGATATTGAGAGCGGTTCTCGAAGAGATCATCGTCACCGTCGAGCTACGAATATTGCACCTAAAATTGCACTGGAAGGGGGGCGACCACACTGCGCTCGAAGTTGTGAAGAACCGGGCCGGACAGCTCGGTGGAAGACCGATGCTTCAACTGAACAGCTGATCCGTGATCTGGCTCGTTTGCTGCCGGACGGGAGCATTGCGTCCGTTCTTAATCGGCTTGGCACACGCACGGCCAAAGGCAACACGTGGACCCAGCAACGCGTTTGCGTCTTCCGCAACGACCACAACATCCCTGTCTACCGAGATGGCGAACGCGCCGAGCGTGGAGAGCTGATCCTGCACGAGGCTGCAAGCCGTTTGGGTCTCAGCAAGATGACGGTGGTACGACTAATCAAGGATGGTATCCTGCCGGCCAAACAGAGTTGCGTAGGCGCACCGTATGTGATCCGGGAGATTGACCTGAATCGGCAGAAAGTCCGTCATGCGGTGACCAATGGTCGCGCAGTATCACAAGATCCGCGGCAACGAAGCTTCGATTATCAATGGCATAGCGAGATGTGCATCATGCCGCCAGCCCGGAGGGCCCGCAGATCAGCAGGTTGGCGTGGTCGTCGATCCATTGGCCTTCGACCAGCATCGTCAGGAGGCTGCGGTCGAGGCCGCGCGGGGTGCGATAGTCGATGTCCTCGACGCAAGCCTGCTGGCGCAGCTTGGCGTATTGCAGCCGCTTCGATAGCCGCTTGTCGCGTCGCAGCGAGGCTTCGCGTTCGAGCAGCAGCGCGAGCCATTCGGCATGGCCGAGGCTTGCGGCATCGCCGCCGGCTTCGATGTCGGCAAAGGCCTTGGCCATGCCATGAAGGCCGAGCGCGTGGAGCGCCGATGTCGATCGCCCGCATGGCGGCAGCATCGAGCCGCTCTTGCCCGTAGGATTGGCCGAGCCGGATGATGCCGAGGCAAGCGCGGAAGCCCTGCTCGGGGTGCGCCCGCTCATCGAGGATCAGGTCGCACAGCGCCGCGGTGGCCGGCCCGATCGTGGCGGCCTCCTTGCGAATGCGCTCGATGGTCCAGCCGGCGTAGCGCCGATGACTGGACGCCATGTGTTCCGGCACGGTGGTGTGCTTGTGGTTGCCGCTCATGCGCTGATGCGCGGCGATCCGCTCGCCCTTGTGGAAAATCTCGACGGTGCGGGCGGTGAAGCGCACCTCGACCTCGGCGCGGACGAAGCGATGCGGGACGCTGTAGTAATGCGCCTCGACCTCGACGTGATAGTCGATGCTGACCCGGCAGATCCGCCACTCGGCGAACACGTAGGGGCTCTCCGGCAAGTCCTTGAGCGCCGGCCGGTCGATCTCCTCCAATAGCTTGCGGCGGGTCACGCCGAGCCGCCGGATCGGCCGCTCCTCGTTGAGCCGGGTCATTAGCTCGGTGATCGCCGCGTTGACCTCGGCGAGGCTGTGGAAGGTGCGGTGGCGCAGCCGCCCGAGCAGCCAGCGCTCGACCATGAGGACCGCCTGTTCGACCTTCGCCTTGGCAAAAGTTGTCGACTGCAGGTCATGCGGGTACGACCCGGCAGGAGGTGCGGATCACGCATCCTTTTCATCCGCTTTGCGGCCGCAAGTTCGAACTGATCTGCCGGCGCCGTCATTGGGGCGAAGACCGGGTGGTCTATGAGGGCCAGAACGGTCGACTTTGCACGATCGCGAGCGCCTGGACCGATATCGAGCCACCCGATGAGTTCCGGCTGATCGCTGCGGGTAGAGCAGCCTTTTGCGTGGTTGACCTGTTGGCGCTTTGTGACGCGCTGGACCGGCTCGCCGAGAGCA
>NZ_JAGKJL010000154.1:0-3062 GCF_020329495.1 Bradyrhizobium australafricanum
GCGCGTCTTCTGGATGACGATGCTCAATCGCTCCTCGCCGAATGCCGTACCGCAAACGGCGCTGACGGATCCCGAAATCAGGCTTCTTGATCATTTGGTGAAAGACAGGGGTGGTGATTGCTCTCGACGAAGCACGCTCTCGCACTATGTCGTCAAGATCGCGCGGCTCGGAGGATATTTAGCCCGAGCCAACGATCCGCCTCCAGGAAATACCGTGATCTGGCGCGGACTATCGCGGCTGACCGACATCGAACTTGGAGCCGCAATCGAGGCAACAATTATGGGTAATTGAAAGCAAAGAGACCCCGTCTGGCGGAGTGGGTAAGCGATCGGCTATCGGCTGCTGAGTTTGTGAGCCGATGTGAGCTTCTATGTCTGCGCCTAGTTCTGGAACTAGAACCTTCCATATGATCGAAGCGGTTGCCGAGCGTCTTGAGGGAGCGCCGCGGCAGCTTCGCCGACGCTGGTCGGACGAGTTTAAGGCGCAAGTTGTGACAGAGGCGCTGGAGCCTGGCGCGAGTGTCTCGGCGATCGCCCGCCGGATTGGCATTCACCCGTCGCAGCTGTTCGCCTGGCGCCGTGATGCTCGGGCAGAGCGACATTGTCCCGCGCGGCACTCGAGTTGCGAGGGTGTGGTGGTGTCTGTGGCAGGCGCGGTGATCGAGATTGCCATTGGCGAGGTGATCGTGCGCGCCGGCGTGGACGTCGACGAGGCGCAGTTGCAGCGGGTGATCCGGGCGGTCCGTTCGGCATGATCCCCTCCGGCGTGAAGGTGTTCCTGGCGAGCCATCCAGTCGACTTCCGCAAGGGTATCGATGGCCTTGTTGCGCTGGTGCGCGATGCCGGCTCAGATCCGTTCGACGGTGCGCTTTATGTGTTCCGCGCCAAAAGAGCCGACCGAATAAAGATCGTATGGTGGGATGGCTCCGGCGTGTGCCTCTATTTGAAACGGCTTGAGAAAGCGAGGTTCTGCTGGCCGCGGATCGGACATCATCGGGTGCAGCTGAATGCTGCGCAGTTGATGGCACTGGTGGATGGGATGGACTGGAAGCGGGTCCGGACCGCGGCGGTCAAGCCGCCGGAGATTGTTGGGTAAAAGCACTGCGGCGAAGTGAATCAGCGGCCTGAAAGGGCAAGAGAACCGGGGCAAAATGTGCTCTGGTCGGGTCAATGACGCCGCCCGATCTCAGCCTCCCGAATGACGTAGAGACGCTGAAAGCCATGGTGCTTGCCATGGCCGAGAAAGCGGCCCGCGCCGATGCTCTGGAGAGCGAAGTCGCCGATCTCAAGGCCCGCAACGCCGATGCCGATGCGCGCATCGAGCGGCTGACGCAAATCCTGAAGGCCTTCGACCGCGCCCGGTTCGGCCGACGATCGGAGAAGCTCGGCTCGGCGAACGGCGACGATGAACAGCAGGCCCTCGTCTTCGAGGAGATCGAGACCGGCATCGCCGCGATCAAGGCCCAGGTCAGCAAGGGCCGTGCGCAGGCGGATGGCAAGCGTGCACCGCGTCGGCGCAAGGGCTTTGCGCCCCATCTGGAACGGATCGAAACCGTCATTGAGCCGGAAGAGCTGGCTGAGCATGCCGGCAAGCAGAAGGTGCTGATCGGCGAGGACGTGTCGGAGCGCCTGGATGTGGTGCCGGCGAAGTTCCGGGTGATCGTCACGCGCCGTCCCAAGTATGCCTTCAAGAACGCGGACGGCGTGATCCAGGCGCCGGCTCCGGCCCATATCATCGAAGGAGGCATTCCGACGGAAGCGCTTTTGGCCCAGATCGCCGTCGCCAAATATGCCGACGGCCTGCCGCTCTACCGGCAGGAGGCGATCTACGCCCGCGACAAGGTCGAGCTAGACCGCCAGTTGATGGCGCAATGGATGGGCAAGCTCGGCTTCGAGCTGGAGATCCTGGCCGACTACATCTTCAGCGAGGTCAAGAAGGCCGAACGGGTCTTTGCCGACGAAACCACCTTGCCGACGCTCGCTCCGGGCTCCGGATCGACAAAGACGGCCTACTTGTGGGCCTATGCCAGGGATGACCGAACGTTTGGCCGCGACGGTCCCCCGATGGTGGCTTATCGCTTCGAAGACAGCCGCTCCGGCGAATGCGCGGTCCGCCATCTCAATGGTTATCGCGGCATCCTGCAGGTGGATGGCTATGCCGCCTATAACAAGCTCGCGCGATCCGATCGCGGCAAGGATGGCATCACATTGGCTGGCTGCTGGTCACACTGCAGACGCAAGTTCTACGAGCTGCATGTTGCAGGGAGCTCAGAAGTGGCAACGGCGACGGTCGAGCGGATGGCGAAGCTTTGGCAGGTCGAGAAGACCGTGCGCGGTCAAAGCCCCGACGCACGCGTCGCCGCGCGCCAGCAAGCCTCCGCGGCGATCGTCGCAGATCTCTTCGACCTCTGGCAGCAGACCGCGGATCTCCGGCAAATCAAAACTGGCTGAGGCGATCCGCTATGCCGTCTCGCGCCGCGCCATCTTCGAACGCTTCCTGGCCGACGGCCGCATCGAGCCCGAATCCAACATCGTCGAACGCGCCATCAGGCCACAAACAATTACGAGAAAGAATAGTCTCTTCGCAGCGACGGCGGCGGACAAACCTGGGCGACTATCGCAACACTGCTGCAGACGGCGAAGATGAACAACGTCGATCCGTTCGCCTGGCTCGCCGTAACGCTTCAGCGTATCGCCAACGGTTGGCCGAGCAGCGAACTCGACGCGCTTATGCCATGGAACCACGCCGCCTGACGGCCTCAGCTTGCTTTCAATTACCCATAATTGTTGCCTCGATTGCGGCTCCAAGTTCGATGTCGGTCAGCCGCGATAGTCCGCGCCAGATCACGGTATTTCCTGGAGGCGGATCGTTGGCTCGGGCTAAATATCCTCCGAGCCGCGCGATCTTGACGACATAGTGCGAGAGCGTGCTTCGTCGAGAGCAATCACCACCCCTGTCTTTCACCAAATGATCAAGAAGCCTGATTTCGGGATCCGTCAGCGCCGTTTGCGGTACGGCATTCGGCGAGGAGCGATTGAGCATCGTCATCCAGAAGACGCGC
>NZ_JAGKJL010000155.1:0-2920 GCF_020329495.1 Bradyrhizobium australafricanum
GCGCGTCTTCTGGATGACGATGCTCAATCGCTCCTCGCCGAATGCCGTACCGCAAACGGCGCTGACGGATCCCGAAATCAGGCTTCTTGATCATTTGGTGAAAGACAGGGGTGGTGATTGCTCTCGACGAAGCACGCTCTCGCACTATGTCGTCAAGATCGCGCGGCTCGGAGGATATTTAGCCCGAGCCAACGATCCGCCTCCAGGAAATACCGTGATCTGGCGCGGACTATCGCGGCTGACCGACATCGAACTTGGAGCCGCAATCGAGGCAACAATTATGGGTAATTGAAAGCTTGGCTACATCGCATACGTCGGTCGGTTTTGGAACATACAGTCATCATCGGCCGATGAGCACGAAACGGATATGGCTACGACACACTTGGTACGTTTCCTTTAATCAATCGAAGGGGCCAAATCGATATCCCAGTCGAGAAACCAGAACCTTTCCGAGTGAGGCTGACGCAAAGAAATTTGCGGGCGAACTTCTGAATAGTCCTCCTGCAAGTTTGACTACGATGTTAGCTGGAACGATAAACCCATATTATCCAAGACGCGTAATTGGATCGAGCGACATAGTGCTTTGGATTCGTGGTCGCAATTGAGCCCCATATAGCTGAGCGGGACACGCTGCTGGGAACGGTCGGCGAATGCTCATAGAACGCGCCAATCACAATGTCGCGGTTGTCGCTTCGCAAACAAGCGAGCCTGGAAACCATATCGGATAATAGCGAATGGGCGGCGCTCTTCCCCGAAGAGGTGCAGCGCATTAAATGGACACACCGGCTTGCCAATCTTGTGACACGCCGCATCAACACCCAAGTGGACGATGTCCTCGGCAAAATCGGCCACGGCGTTGCTGACGTAAGCCCGTGATAATCGCCCAGGGACGATGCCACCCTCCCGCAGCATGGGCTCGAGTTCGGCTCGGGTGAGAGGGTGCCTCTCGTCCCAGCTAGATGACTTCATGATCCAGAGGCCGGCCCGCTGCACGGCAGTCTGCGCTTGCTTCTCCAGGTGGCCGGCGCGCAGCAGCGCAATAAGGGCGGAAACGGGAAAGAGCTTGGGATACGGCCTTAACGGAATGAACCTGCCTCCGTCCTGAGGGAGGCCTCTTCACGCCATGGGCGCTGCAAAGCTTGAGAGTTGGGCGACGGCCGTCGCCCTGTTAAACAGTCATGGGCGAACGTCGTCAGTTGAAACGAGATCAAACGTGCAGCTAATAACGCCGAGGACGCGGTGCTCGGATCCATCTCGTCACCACAGCGCCAAGTCTTTGTCAGTGAAGCATCGTGGCTTTTGCGCCGCAGTTTAAGTGGTCACTTCAGCCATCGATCAGCTGTGAGCTATCGATGCCTGCAATCTGAAGTCATCGGATCCACTTGACCGGAAGCGGCTGAAAGAGAGGCAATCAAAGCGCATCGGCAGGCCTTCCAATCTTAAGACTGGCCTACCAAATTGAGCAGTCGTCTACTCAGGCCGAAATGCCTTACCCTTCAAAGTCGGATGGTCGGCGACCTGCCAGCACGACCGCGACAAATATCCGCTAACGGATCAGTCGGAGTAGTCGCAAATTGGAGGTCACAGATGTGAGGTATGGCATGCGATCGCCTTTCGCCGTCGCAACCGGTACCGCGGGTCGCGATCGATAGAGATGCGGTGCGCGTTGATCCCGTCCTGATCTGGATCGACGCGTTCGCTGGTCACACTTCCATCCTCGATTAAGAGAAAAATCGCGACTTGATTGCATTTCGTCAGGAGCGCTCAAAGGCATGCAGTATCGGTCGACAGCGTGGCTAATCGCAATTTGGCAGCATCTGACCATTTGGACGCCAACTCAATGACCGACAACACGACCACTGTGGACGCTGCCACCACGAACTTTGCGTCGCCTCCGATTGATCTAACGGGGGTCCAGATGACCGCGGCGCAGCTAGCCGCGCACTTCAGGAAGTCGCCAGCGACGATCGTCCATTGGGCACAAGAGCCCGATTTTCCGCGTGCAACGGCTCTAAATGGAGAAGTGCATTGGCCGACAAGCGCGGTGCACGATTGGCGCCGCCGACGCCAAAGGGCATACCGGACCGCGCTACGTGCCAAAGAAGCAGCTGTAGAGGCGGACGTCGGGAAGGCACGGCTCCGCCAGACTCTAATCGCCGCGTTTGCTCGCCCCTATCTGCCACAGATCCCGCGATCAACGGTTCCACCGCGTGGCGCGCCTCTCTCTCGACCCATGATCGTCCAGGCGGATGGCTCGCTTGCGCCCGCGCCGATCGATGACAGCCGGAATTGCTCTCGCGGATGAGCAGTGCCCCACGTGCGCATCTGGCGCTGGTCGGCCACGGCGCTTCAGCAATGAGCAGGTGATTTTGTTTGCGAGGAGCGCACGAACTAGCCGATGGATGGGTTGGGCACGCTTGAGGCAGACGCGAACTGCGGTATCACTGCTGGCGGGGCACTTTAGAGATGTACGTTCACGGGTAAGTGCGGCAGCACTCAATGAAGGAATTTGCGGGATTTGTCGTCTTTTGTTTGGTGATCCTAGATTCCGCATTTGAGGCTGCGCAGGCAGAGAATTCGTCGAGCGCGGAGGCGAGCTTGAGAGTGAAGAACGTCACTGCTGGCTGAGGCCGCGCCGGTCGGCAGCTACGTCAACGCGGTTCAAGTGGGCAATCTCCTGTTCATGGCGGGCAGTCTCGAGCGAGCCGAAGGGTAAGCTCGGACGGGATCTGATCGACGAATAAGGCCATGAGGCTGCCAAGCAAGCAGGCTTGATCACGCTGGCAAAGGAGCGAGCGGCGCTGGGTAGCGTCGATCGCGTGAAACGCGTTGTTAAAGTGGTCGGCATGGTTAACTCGGCCGATGACTTCGGTGACTAAGCCAAGGTGATCAATGGATATTCCGACCTAATGGTCGAGGT
>NZ_JAGKJL010000156.1:0-2803 GCF_020329495.1 Bradyrhizobium australafricanum
GGAGACGATGTCGCTGCGCTCGATGAATGGATCGAACAAGCAACCAACAGCGAGCTTAACAGCTTCGCCAACGGCATCACGCGCGACATCGATGCCGTCCGTGCGGCAATAACGACATCCTGGACAACCAGTCCAGTCGAAGGCCAGATCAACAAGATCAAGGCCATCAAACGACAAATGTATGGTCGGGCAAGCTACCCGTTATTGCGTCGACGCGTCCTCTTGGCTGCTTGAGGGCAACCCGACAAACAATCCGCCCCCAGTCGCTCAAGCTGCACCAAATACGCGGAAGAACCCTCGAAGGTCGCGGGTGCGATCGAGCACGCGATCAAGAAGATGGATGTCGGAGACCTGAACGTCCAAGTTGAGGTGCGGGATTTCCCGGCTCAGGGCCGCGGAGCGCTCGAACGGAAGGTGGCTGCCGACGTGTATATTGAACCTCCTCCGAATGAGTGGACACCTGTAGTAGGCTCGGAGAGCCAGGAGGTGTCGAATGCAAGGTCGTGAACGTCGGTCATTCACGGAGGACTATAAGCGCCAAGCCGTTGAGCTCGTGATGTCGAGCGGTCGCTCGGTCCCGTCGGTGGCCAAGGAACTCGGTCTGCGCGATTCGGTGCTGCGACGCTGGGTAGACAAGGTCCGGCAGGAGCCGACATCGGCGGCGTGGCGCCCCACCACGCAGGCGACGCCGATGTCGGCGGACCAGGCTGCGGAGATCGCCCGGCTGCGCCAGGAGAACGAACGGCTACGCATGGAGCGCGACATTTTAAAAAAACTGTCCAGCACGGTGGCGCGCCTGTGCGGCGTAGAAACAGCCTCGTGCTATCCTCGAGGCTGGGAGGGTAGCGGCCGCTCGATTATTGGAGGCACAATCCCCGTTAAAAAACATGGTCCATGGGTGCATGCGAACTTGAGAGTGGTGACGTCGCCCTGGCGACGATCCCGATTAGGAAGATGACGATTGGCATAGCCCAGACCCTCCTGCTCATCATTGAACGGAGGATTGCCATGCAGAAGAAGAGGACGGCCGGCGACTGCCCGGGCTTGCACCGACGTGCCTGTGCGCTCTTTCGGCACATTCACGCGAGACCTGCATGAGCTGGCGGACTGGTTCAAAACGTGCGGCGTGACGAGTGTCGCGATGGAATCCACCGGGGTCTATTGGATCCCGGTCTACGAGATCCTGGAGCAGCGCGGGTTTGAAGTGATTCTGGTCAATGCGCGGTACGCCAAGAACGTGCCCGGGCGCAAGACCGATGTCAGCGATGCCGCGTGGTTGCGCCAGCTTCATTCCTATGGCCTGTTACGCGGCAGCTTCCGACTGAGATCGCAACCCTGCGCGCGTATCTGCGCCAACGGGAGCGGCTGGTGGAATATGCCGCCGCCCATATCCAGCATATGCAGAAGGCCCTGATGGAGATGATCTGCAGCTCCATCATGTGGTCACGGATATCACCGGCGCAACCGGCATGCGGATTATCCGAGCGATTGTTGCAGGCGAGCGGAATCCTGACGTCTTGGCAACCTATCGGGACGTGCGATGCCATTCATCCATCGCGACGATCCGTGCGGCCCTGGTGGGCAACGACCGGCACGAACATGTCTTCGCGCTGACCCAGTCGCTGGAACTCTATGACGTCTACCAGGCGAAGATGCTGGACTGCGACCGCAAGCTCGAGGTCCTGATCGCGGCACTGAACAACAAAGGCGCGAAGCCGACCGGAAAGCTATCCAAGCCACGCATCAAGACCAAACAGGTCAACGCGCCTACCTTCGATGTCAGGACCGCGCTGTACGGCGTGCTCGGCGTCGATCTGACTGAGATCCATGGGTTGGGTCCATCACTGGCATTGAAGCTCGTCGGTGAGTGTGGCACCGATCTGCGGGCATGGCAGAGCGCCAAGCACTTCACCTCCTGGCTGTGTCTTGCACCAGGCAACAAAATCTCTGGCGGCAAGGTGTTGTCCTCGCGCACACGGAGAGTCGGGCAGCCGCACTGTTGCGGTTGGCAGCAACAACCGTCGGGCGGAGCGATACGGCGCTCGGTGCATTCTATCGCCGACTATCCTCACGTGCTGGTAAGTCAAAGGCGGTGACAGCGACCGCCCGCAAGATCGCAGTTTTATTCTACAACACCCTCCGGCACGGCATGCACTACAGAGACCCCGGCGCGGATCACTATGAGCAGCAATATCGCGACCGTGTCCTCGCTAACCTTCAGCGCCGAGCCAAATCTCTGGGCTTCGTGTTACAGGCCATTCCAGGCGCCCCCGATCCGGCTGTTTCTTAGGAAGTCGATCGCGATCTTTGCCGGAACCCGGACATGAGCTTCCGCTTCATCGAGGATCACCGCAACATGTATCCGGTTCGTCTGATGTGTGAGGTGCTCGAGGTCTCGCCGGCCGGCTATTACGCTTGGCGCACGCGCCCGGTGAGCGAACGGACACAAGCCAATGCCACGCTGCTGGCTGAGGTCCGGCAGGTCTATCAGGACAGTGGCGGGCGCTATGGCAGTCCGCGAATCCATGCCGCTCTGACGTCGCAGGGACGCGGCACCAGCCGTGGCCGGATCGAGCGGATGATGCAGCGGCATGGCATCCGAGCCATCATGGCGCCACCACGCCGGGTTCGCACCACCGACAGCCGTCATGACCTGCCGATCGCACCGAACCTGATCATGCGCGACTTCACGGCGCCTGCTCCGAATCGGGTCTGGCTCGCCGACATCACCTACATCCCGACCGCGGAAGGCTGGCTGTACCTGGCGGCCGTGATGGACCTCTTCAGCCGTAAGATCGTCGGC
>NZ_JAGKJL010000157.1:0-2763 GCF_020329495.1 Bradyrhizobium australafricanum
CCTGCGGCAACGCCCGCCACTGGCAGCCGGTCGAAACGATATAGAGGATCGCTTCGATCACACGACGCAGCTCCGTCTTACGCGGCCGGCCGCGCCGGTTCGCTCGCGGCAACAGGCGTCTGATCAGCGCCCACTCCGCATCGGTCATATCGCTTGCATAACGCAGATCGTCCCGCCGATATTGCTCCCGAGTGATCTTGGTCCAGGGCATCGTGCTCTCCCTCGAATCTTTGCAAATCCGATGGAATCACACCCCACTGAGATCACTCACCCATTTTTCAGTCAGGCTCTGAGGAGCCGCGTAGCGGCGTCTCGAAGGATGCATGGCCCCATCTCTGGCCGATTCATCCTTCGAGGCTCGCTCCGCTCGCGCCTCAGGATGACGGGGATGGAGTAAGGCGTACACCGCCGCATCACGAATACGGATTGATCAGCTTCTGCTGCTCGGTGGCGTGATGGACCAGCAGGTCGATGAAGGTGCGGACCTTCGCCGAGAGATGATGGCGGTGCGGATAGACAGCATTCATGGTGAGCTCGACCGGCCGGTATTCGGGCAGCAGACGGACCAGTTGTCCCGACTCCAGCTCGTCGCGGACCAGGAAGCCGGCCGCGAGGAAGACGCCGACGCCAGCCAGCGCCGCGAGCTTCAGGGTTTCGCCGCTGTTGGAGATCAGATTTCCGGAGACGCGCACCGCAGCCGGCGTTCCCTTGCGGTCGGCGAAGCGCCACTCGTCGCCATAGGGATAGTTAGCGTGGCGCATGCAGTTGCGTGCGGAGAGATCGGCCAGCAGCGTTGGCTTGCCGTGCTGTTCGATATAGCCGTGCGAGCAGCACAGCACGTGGCGCCAGGTCGCGATGGTGCGCACGATCAGGCTGGAGTCCGGCGGCGGCACCATGCGCACGGCGAGATCGTAATTCTCGTCGATCAGATCGGCATTGCGCTCGCCGATCGTGAGATCGACCTTGACCTCGGGATAGGTCGCGAGGAACTCGGCCACCGCGGGCGACAGGAACTGGACGAGATGGGTGTTGGTGAAGATGCGCAGCGTGCCGCGCGGCACCGATTGCTGGGCGCCCGCGATGTCGTCGGCCTGCTCGATGTCGGCGAGGATCTGGACGCAGCGGTCGTAATAGGCCTGGCCGACTTCGGTGAGACTGACCTTGCGCGTGGTGCGGTTGAGCAGCCGGGCGCCGAGCCGGTCCTCCAGCGACTGCACGTGGTTGCTCACCATGGTGGTGGACATGTTGAGCTTGCGGCCGGCCGCGGAAAAGCCGCCGGTGTCCACGACCCGGACGAAGGCGGTCAGGCTGGTCAGGCGATCCATGCGGCAAGGTCCGGATTATCGGCGCTGGCTTGATAATGCTTCCAGTTTTATCGGGATTATCACAGCGGGGAGGACATTGCATCTATGGGGGCGTACTGGGCGCCCTTGCTGGAAGGACGCGAATGTTCGACCCGGAGGATGCCATGTCGACCACTACTTATGTCCCTGAACAAGCAACAAAAATCGGCCTCCGCCCATCGCGGAAAGCGGTCAAGCGGGTGGCGCTCGGGCTCGCCGCGATCATCGGCGTCGCCGTGGCAGCCGACTTTGGCTACGACTACGTCACCACCGGCCGCTACCTCGAAACCACTGACGACGCCTACGTGAAGGCGGACTCCACGATCATCGCCCCGAAGGTCTCGGGCTACATCGCCAAAGTACTGGTCACCGACAACCAGCCGGTGAAGGCCGGCCAGTTGCTGGCCGAGATCGACGACCGCGATTACCGCACCGCGCTCGGCCAGGCCAAGGCGGATGTCGACGCCGCCACAGCCTCGGTGCGCAACCTCGATGCCCAGCTCGAGTTGCAGCAGCCGATCATCGACCAGAGCACGGCCGACGTCACCGCCGCCGAGGCCAACCTGAAATTCGCGCAGGAAGAGCAGACCCGCTACGACGGGCTGATGAAGTCCGGCTCCGGGACCATTCAGCGCGCGCAACAGACCGACGCGGCGCTGCGCGCCAACACCGCGCAATTGCAGCACGCGAAGTCGGCGCTGTCGGCGGCCCAGCGCAAGGTCGACGTGCTGACCACGCAGCGCGCCCAGGCCGCAGCGCAGGTGGACCGTGCTCGCGCGGTCGAGCAGCAGGCCGAGCTCAACCTGTCCTACGCCCGGATCACCGCGCCGGTCGACGGCACGGTCGGCGCCCGCACGCTGCGCGTCGGGCAATATGTGCAGGCCGGCACCCAGCTGATGGCGGTGGTGCCGCTGGACGCGGTCTATGTGGTCGCCAATTTCAAGGAGACGCAGCTGACCCATGTGCGCAACGGCCAGCCGGTCGAGCTCACGGTCGACAGTTTTCGCGGCACCACGCTGAAGGGCCATGTCGACAGCCTATCGCCGGCCAGCGGCCTCGAATTCGCGCTGCTGCCGCCCGACAACGCCACCGGCAATTTCACCAAGATCGTGCAGCGCGTGCCGGTGAAGATCGTGCTCGACGATCACAGCCTCACCGGCCTCTTGCGCCCGGGCATGTCGGCGATCCCGACCGTCAACACCAAGGCGACGGTGCTGGCCGAGCGCGAGGAGAAGCGGCGGCTGGCATCGGCGACGCGGGCGAACGGCGGATAGAGACTACGGTCAACGATAAGAGTGCGAACTTTCTTCGCCTCTCCCGCCTGCGGGGGAGGCCGACGTGCGCGTAGCGCGCGGCGGGTGGGGGCTCTCTCCACGACACGACTCGCGGAGAGAGCCCCCACCCCACCCTCCCCCGCTAG
>NZ_JAGKJL010000158.1:0-2293 GCF_020329495.1 Bradyrhizobium australafricanum
ATCTCGACGACCCGCCCCTGCCACGGCAGATCGCTCAAGCGGCGCACGTAATGGCTATGGACGCGACCTGTCTGGAAGTCGCAACAGGGACAGAGCGAGACCGTCGACTTCGGACGAGCAACAAGCACGACCTTGTCCGCTTGGGGAAGAACCTGGAAAATCGAAAGCTCGGGGGAAACCAGCGAGCGGAAGGCGTGGTGCAAGGCGAATCACGGGCGTCGATTGCGATTCCGACCTTATGCCCGCATTCATGCGGCTCGTGAATCCAGCGCTCTGCACCAAATATGCGGAAGAACCCAATCAGGATGAGAGCGCGTATTGCCTGATCGCCGCCGCGCACCGTCCTGATCTTTGTCGCTGCCATCCTTCCTCCGGAAGCTCTTGGTCGAAGCCCAGGCTTCAATCAGCGTGCCATCCACCGAGAAGTGATCGCTCGATAGCAGACGCTTGACCTTCGGCTGCGCCAAAAGCGCGTTCAGGAACTTGGCCGCAATCTCGCCCTCAAGCAGCCGGTCGCGGTTCTTCGAGAAGGTTGAATGGTCCCAAGCCGCATCATCCACCCCAAGCCCGACGAACCAGCGGAACAGAAGATCGAACTCCATCCGTTCCATCAAATGCCGTCCCGAGCGAACCCCATAGAACGCTTGCAGGAGCATCGCCCGAAGCAGCTTCTCCGGTGCGACCGAAGTCCGTATAGAGCTTGCCGAACTCCCCAAAAAGATCGCTCAGCGCCGCATTCGCCAAGTCCCGGATCACCCGTAACGGGTGGTCCACGCGAACCCGAGCCTCCAGGTCCACATAACTGAACAGCGAGCCGGACCGTTCGTCACTCCCCCGCATCGCGCCCCCAAGATAAAAATCCGATCCTAGAGAATCACGATCCGAAACGCTCCGCCACCAACTTCTTCAACAGCCTGCTAATCTTACTGCGTCACAAATGACGATCTATGTAGTGGTCGAACTTAATCGCACAACAAGGACATCTCGACAGCGTTCGGACGAGCCCATGCTCGAGCCGCCGTCGCATCGTCGCGATCGAGTTTGGAATGTGACGTTGGGTCCGCAGCGGCGGATCCGCGGGGTCTGTAATCTGCGGGAACGCGAGCGAGCGGGATCGGCCGGGCGCGCCGCCCGCCTGAGGGGGGAATCGTCTCCTGCTCGGAGATCAGGAATCCGTAGGCCGCAATGCACATCGTTGCGTGATGATGAAAGCCGCGCCAGCCGCGTCCCTCGAAGTGGCCGAGCCCGACCTCTTGCTTGAGGTCCTGATAGTCGCGCTCGATGCGCCAGCGCAATTTAGCCGTCTCAACGAGCGTCCGGAATGCCACTTCTTCCGGCAATGTCGAGAGCCAGTATTTGGTAGGCTGGTCCTCGCCTTTCGGCCATTCGATCAGCAACCATTCCTGCGCTCGCCGGGTGGTTTGCCAATAATCACGATGCGCGGCACGGACCCGCACGCGGGCAAAGCGCGAGGTCAGCTTTTCGTTCATTCCTTGCCGCCACGTGATGGTGCGCCAAGCTTGGGCCGGCAGGCCGATCGCGAGCGCCTTGACGGTGGTCGGCTGATGCTGACGGCTGCGGCGCATCAGTTTCGGTGGACGGCCGCGGCCCGACCATGGCTTCGGCGGCAAGGGACCGGGCGCCCATACCGTCGTGCTCGACAGAAGACCCGCCACATAGGTCAATCCCAGCGCCGTGATCTCCGTGCGCAGGTCGCTGTTGTTGCCATAGCCCGCGTCCATCAGCACGACACCGCGCGGAAGGCTGCCGCTCGCACAGGCCCACCGCAACTGCTCCAGCGCGATCTCCGGCTTGGTCTGGAAGCAGACTTCGGCAGGAATGCCCACCTTGCGCCGTCGATCGCGGTCCTCAGTCCATTCCTTCGGAAGATAAAGGCGGTAGGCGACAGGCAGGCTGGCGTGGTGATTGGCAATCGACAGTGACACCGCCACCTGACAATTATCCTGCTTGCCGAGCTGCCCGCAATATTGCCGCGCAACTCCAACCGAATGTCGCCCCTGCTTGGGAAATCCGGTGTCGTCGATGATCCAGGCTTCGATTGGGCCCCGGCGTTCAATCGCCGGCAGGACCATGGCGCGTACCTTGCCCAGCACCTTCTCATCCGACCAGGCGCCGCTGCCGACGAAATGCAGCAGCGATTGATGCTGGGCCGCCGTCCGCTCCGGAGCCGTCACCGCCGCCATCGGCTCCACGCTCTTGCGACCGCCACAGGCCATCAGGCCGACGCAATAGTCGCGCAGCGGCGCCTTCCGATCAGCATCACCGATGACAC
>NZ_JAGKJL010000159.1:0-2227 GCF_020329495.1 Bradyrhizobium australafricanum
TGTCAAACGCCATCCGGAACTGCCCCCTTTGCGTCATGAAGAACTGCCCCCACCCTCGGGTTCATGATGTTGGTTGAAGGTTGGCTCCGCCGCTGACGGGACGGAGGGAGGCGGAGCCGACCGGAGGGCCGTCAGCGGCGGGCGGCTTGATGAGGCCGCTCTTGCGCTTGGCGCGGAGCCGGTAGCTGTCGCCGCGGATGGTCAGCACGTGGCTGTGATGCAAGAGCCGGTCGAGGATCGCGGTGGCGACCACCGGGTCGGCGAACACGGTGCCCCATTCGGCAACGCTGCGGTTCGACGTGATCAGCATGGCGCCGGTTTCGTAGCGGCGGCTGACCAGCTGGAAGAACAGATGCGCCGCATCGGGCTCCAGCGGCAGGTAGCCGAGCTCGTCGACAATCAGCAGCTTTGGCTTCGCCAGCGCGAGCAGTTTCTCGTCCAGGCGCCGCTCGCCATGCGCCTTGGCGAGGCCAGCGACCAGTGTCGTCGCCGTGGTGAACTGCACCGTGTAACCGGCCAGGATCGCTTCTCGCCCGAGTGCGATCGACAAGTGCGTCTTACCGACGCCCGGCGGGCCGAGCAGCAGCACGTTTTCGCCGTTGGCGATCCAACGTGACGCGGCCAAGTCGCGGATCTGCCTGGGATCGATCGAGGGCTGCGCCTCGAAGTCGAAGCCAGCAAGCTCCTTCACGGCTGGGAAGTGTGCGAGCTTCAGCGCCATGTCGATGCGGCGATGATCCTTGCGTGCGATCTCGCGCTCGCACAGCAGGATCAGCGTCTCACGTGCCGACAGGTTCGCGCGCGCTGCCTCGTCGAGCAGGCTATCGAGCTGATCGCGGATGCCGGAGAGCTGTAACCGCGCCAGCATAGCATCGAGGGGATCAGTCGGTACTTCGGTTGCCTTTGCGCGCGTCATCAGAAGCTTCCTCCGATCACGGCTTCATATTCAGTAAGCGGACGCAACAACGAGGGTGATGGAGACGACCCAGGCGCCGGCGTTGCCGCAATCTCTGATCGGCGGACCGCACCATTGCGCCCGACGACCCCGTCAAGGTGGGAGGGATCGACAATACGCAGCCGACGTCCCTTCGATTGCTCGTGGACCGCTACCTGATGCACACCATGGCGGATCCGCACCTCGCCAGCTGCGACGGTCACCGCCACGCGCTCACCAATTAGCCGCCACGGCACCGAGTAGCTGTTCGTGTCGATCTCGATGGCGCAATCGTTGCCGACGATCCGGGTCAGTTCGCGCAATGATCCGAAGGAGGGCTGCCCGCCGAGCGGTTTTAACCGGTGTGCTTCGTCTCGCGCGAAGCGGACGATGGGCGCCTCGCCGGTTGTGCCGTGGATACGAACGTTTGCAATCTCGCGCTCCCATTTGGCGAGATGTGCCTCAAACGCCTCCCAACTCGCGAAGCAATGACCCGCGATCGCGTTCTTCTTCACGTAGCCGACGCCATTCTCGGTCTTGCCTTTCGTGCGTGCCCGATATGGTGCGCAGGCGCGAGGCCGGAAGCCCCAGTGCTTCGAGAAGGCAATCAGCCTGTCGTTGAACTGAACCGACCGGCTGCCGACGTCGTGGCGCACCACAAGTGCGCGTGGGTTGTCCATCAGCACTTCCTCCGGGACACCGCTGAAGGTGGTGAATGTGCTCTCGAGCCCAGCGAACCAGTGCTCCTGCTTCTCGGCCCGGAACGCACGCACATGTACCCGCCGCGAATGCCCGAGCGTCGCCACGAACACGAATGCCTTGATCTTCGCGCCGCCGATCTCGACCAGGCGCTCTCCGAAGTCGATCTGCAGCTGCCGGCCAGGGGGCGTCTCGAACCGCATCGTCGCCAGCGCCTCCGCCTTCAGCGCCTGACGATAGGGCTGTACCGCGCGTTGCAGCGTTCGCCGGCTGACTGTCACGCCTTTCTCGGCCAACAGGTCCTGGCGCACCACGTCCGCATTGCCGCGATGGCGAATGAACCTCTCGCGCAGCCAACCCTCAAGGCCGTCGAGCCGCTTCAGCCGCTCGGGCGACTTGAACGGCTTCACCCCGCCCGCCGCAATATAATCCTTCACCGTGTGATGGCTGCAGCCCAGCTGGCGCGCAATGCGCTTCAGCCCCCATCCGCACGCCCTCAGGCGCAACATCTCCGCCACGTCATCCGGCGTCTTCATCACCTGCCCCCGTGGATCACTCCACGACGAGCCTCTAGTGATTCGTTCCTGCTTCATT
>NZ_JAGKJL010000160.1:0-2110 GCF_020329495.1 Bradyrhizobium australafricanum
TCGCGAGTCGGCCGGAGCGAACCGGCCGAGACAGCGGCCCCAGCGACTGCCTCTTGGCCCCCAAAGGTTGCTGCGGCCGTTTCTAACTCTCTAAATTCATAGCAATGAAACACGTTGGCGACCGCCCCTACTCCGAATCCGAAAAAGCCGCGCGCAGGATCATGGAGCACGCTCGGGCCTTCGAGCCGATCCAGGATGGCCGGATCTGCATCGAAAAGATCAACTATCCGATGCTCTACCAGGACAAGGCGACGCCGGCTGAGTATTGGGCTGGCTTGGAGTACGCGAAGGATCGGGGTCGCGCCGGAGGTCTCAGCTGTATCCGCGCCGCCGCAGCCCGATGCACTGACCGCCCCTCCGCCACGCCTGCTCGAACGCGCGATCCCGGCACAGCGACCGAGCAGACGCGAGGGGCGACGGCGCAATCGACAACGGCGGCAGGTGGAGCGGTTGGCTTAGGCCGCCGCGAACGGACAGTCGTCACGGCATCAAACCGTAAACGCCTCATCGTTGGTGACCAGCGGATTGCAGGTCAAGTGCACGATCTTGCCGGCGGCGTTCAAGCGGAGACGCGTCCGGAACAGCCGTCCCCCTGCATCGCGGTACTCGAGGTAGACCGCCGTCTTCCGGCACGATCGCCTCGATCTGGAAGGGGCCGGGAGGCTGATCCGCCAACCTCAGCGTCCAATAGGAACGCAATGCCCGCCTGCCCTCGAACCTCCCGCCTTCGCAGCATTCCACAGTGGTGTCTTCGTCGTACAGGTCGAGCAGATCGGATATTCGCCGGTCCCGGCACGCGTCGAGCAAATCGACGACGATGGCCATGGCATCGAAAGTCTCGGGTGCACCCATCACGGCCCTCTTTCTGCAACGCCCCATGCAGACTAGATGTTCCGGCCTGAACTGCAGGTGAACCGCGCCGGGTTCCGGAATCGAGTCCTTCTTGCGCCGACCGGGTCCCGCAGCGGCGCCCGGAAGAGATCGCAGAGGAGCGCGAAGATGGAGCTGACCGATCTGGAGCGCGATTTTCTGAGGAAGCTCCTCGGCGAATCCTTAGTCAACCAGCCGCGGATTGCTGGTGACAAAGTGTGTGCAGGAACGTCTGTGTCGGAAACCACCTGTTCGCGTGATATTGTAGGCGGATTGAGCAAAAGCTGTGTGGCCAGCTCATGTGCTCATGTCTACCTTAGATGAACAGATAGCAATTGCCAAAAAGCACGTTGAGGATGGGCGCCGCATCGTGGCGAGCCAGCGCGAGCGGATTGCGAGGGGAACGAGTTATAACGAGGCAGAGGCTCGGGAATTGCTCGAAATGTTCGAGCAAGCGCAGGCGTTATTCGAGAGCGCCCTGAAGCGGCTCTTGGCGCTGCGAAATTCCAGCTGAGACGCCGCCACTTCTCAGTTCGAGCGGGCGAGTAACTCACTGACAAAGAATGGCCCCAGCGGGGGGGTACACGCTGAGGCCAAGGCGGTTGATCAATCCATGAGATGACAGGCTCACTCGATAAACAGAGCGCCGACGCTCACGATGGGCGCCACAAACGATATCGCCGTCAACGCCATGAAGCTGTATTCGACGCTGTCGTGGTGAATGAGCCTGAACATACCGCCATCGTGCGACCGAACAATCGTTTCCGCATTCACTTAGGCGTGTCAATGACCTAATTTATGCAAAGAAACGGCCCCAGCGAGGGGACTGGCTGGGGCCAAAGCTTCCAGATGCAGTCGGGGCAGTGACCGCACCTGAATGTCAACAAGAGTCGGCTACGTCCGTTCCTACGCCGCTATAGAAAAGGCCTCAGCCAGGTGTCACGCGCCATGGAAAACTGCCCCCTCGGCGCCATGAGGAATTGCCCCCTCCTTGGATTAGCCGAGGAGAGAGCGAATGAAGCAGGAACGAATCACTAGAGGCTCGTCGTGGAGTGATCCACGGGGGCAGGTGATGAAGACGCCGGATGACGTGGCGGAGATGTTGCGCCTGAGGGCGTGCGGATGGGGGCTGAAGCGCATTGCGCGCCAGCTGGGCTGCAGCCATCACACGGTGAAGGATTATATTGCGGCGGGCGGGGTGAAGCCGTTCAAGTCGCCCGAGCGGCTGAAGCGGCTCGAC
>NZ_JAGKJL010000017.1:0-150473 GCF_020329495.1 Bradyrhizobium australafricanum
CCTTCTCATCCGACCAGGCGCCGCTGCCGACGAAATGCAGCAGCGATTGATGCTGGGCCGCCGTCCGCTCCGGAGCCGTCACCGCCGCCATCGGCTCCACGCTCTTGCGACCGCCACAGGCCATCAGGCCGACGCAATAGTCGCGCAGCGGCGCCTTCCGATCAGCATCACCGATGACACTGGCAAGCCCTTCCAAATATGCCGCAAATCGCTTCTCGCTCGTCTTGGTGCCTCACCCGCTCATGTCGGCCTCATCGGCTAATGGTCCACGCTGCAACCATCGCTGATTCTGGCCGGCTATGAGCCTGCGGTTTTTGTGGCTCAGTCAGATTAAGCCCCAGATCGGGAAAATCGGCACCTTCATTCGGAACTATTAACAACTGTAATTCGCTGGACTGGACTTTACGCGGATCTTCCGACTGCTGGGCAGAATACCCTTTCATTGCACCGTTATTTAGACCCAGTGGTCGGCCATATTCGATGACAGAGCAGACCTCAGCGAATACTCTCGCTGGGGCCATTTTCCTTCCCGACCTCGCTCATTCGAAGACCAGCGCCGACCTCCGGCGCGAAGTCGGCCGCGGTGAACGCTGCTGCAACTTGCCGCATCTTGGCTAAGCCTTCTGGTTACCGTTCTTTGGCTGCGGCCTAGAGCGGTCGCGCCATTCTTCTTTCGCGAGCAAATTCAGGAAATCCGCCAGTGCTCGCTCACCCGCATACTCTGCTGCCATCCTTGACCGAAATCCATCAGCCGTGATCCTGACTCCCATGGGCTTGCTATGGCGGCAAATTTCCCACGACCAGCGACTTGGCCGCTTATTCGTTTCAAAGGTCGCGATGTAGTAGTCTGAGGACACATGGATTGATCCGACACTATACCCGTCCGCCTGGAATACACGTCATGATCGTCAGTGCCGATCACCCCTACGTTCAGCACGTAATGAGAACAGTATGGCCAAATCCCGTGGAGTAGTCGAGCAGTGAGATCACAGTTGGCGTTAGCCGAAAAATGCGAACATCTGAGGGCGTCGGCAGTGGACCCAGTATGGAGTTCTGTTCTGGATACCTCTCGAATAGCAGGCGCAGCGCTTTTTCGCCCTCCGCGGGATCATCCACAACCTCGGCCCGCGCCGCAATTGACAGCCCGGTGATTTCCATCACCTGCGGGGTGTCGTCGATCGAGCGACACGCGGTTGTCTCGGGTCAGATTGGTTGCTTTCTGGCTGTCTTTCCCGCATAGGAATAGATCGCAAAGCCGTCGTTGGCGTAGCCCACTGTAGTTACTTGGGGCCAGCCGTCCGGCCGCAGCGCCCGATACGCATGATGCGATCCTGATCGAGCAATGCCTGTATCTTGCACCTAGATAAATCGTCCATGGGTCCACCTTCACGCTCGCCCGCAGCGTTGAACACAATAGCGAAGGTGGCCAGCCAAGGTTGAGGCAAATCAAGACAAACGCTCACGCCCTATGCAATGCCAGCGCCGACCTCCGGCGCGAGCTCGGCCGCGGCGCGCGCTGCTGCAGCATGCCGCCGATGACCTGGTCAAGCGTTGCGATCCTATCGGCCATGCCGCGGGCGACCGCCTCGCGCGCTCCGACCATGCGGCCCTGGCCGAATTCCTCATGGAGTTTGGTCTGCGACACACGGCGGCCGCTCGCGACCGCCTTGATGAAATCGGCGGCGGCCTCGTTTGCGCGGCCCTGCAGATAGGCCCTCGCCTCATCCGACAGCGGCGCAAACGGATGCGTCTCGTTCTTCAGCGGCGACTGTTCGGAGCGAACAATCGTCATCTTGAGGCCGACCTGGTCAGCCAGCCGGAAATATCCTGATGCATGATCATTGCGCCGATCGAGCCGACGTCGGCGGAAGGCGTCATGACGAGCTCAGTGCCCTGCGAGCCCGCACCGCCAATAGGCTAGGCCGTCGCTCTCTTCGCTCTCATTGGGGCTGCGTAGCGGGCGCGCCATGGCATTGCGGAGTTGGAAATCTGGCAGCTTGGGCGGCGCCGTCATGTAGTCCGGCGCCAGCACCTCCGCAGCGTGGCGGCCTGTCTCACCACGACGCACGGCGGATCGAGCGTCACCCGCAGGATCAGCTCGAGCGTGCTTTCCTCAGCGTGGGCCGCGCATTGCGCGAGCAAGCCAAACATCGGGGCTGCGTTAGATAGCGGACACACCATTGCTTCGCTCCCGCCGGCTGGGTCGCATCTTGGATGGCAGCCTTCGGCTTGAGGAAATCAGCAGGCGTGGTGAACCTGTCCAGCATCGGCGACGCGGTGCGTGCCGGTGTAACCTGATCTTCTCGCCGTCCTTCCGGGCCGGGTCGATCCGACGGCTCTGCAAAATAGTCAAGCTTCTCCATCGACGACAATTGGCAAACGATCAACTACCAATACTCGCAATTGACATGCTGATGGAGGCATGACCAACCTAGATAATGATCGTTACTGAAAACCTGTGCCGATCCGGCTGCATCACATGCGTTGGGGCATAAAGTCATCATCGGCCGATGAGCACGAGAAGGATAGGCTACAACACACTTGGTGTGTTTCCTTCAACCATTCGAAGGGGCCAAATCGATACCCCATTCGAGAAACCAGAACCTTTCCAAGTGAGGCTGACGCGAAGAGATTCGCGGACGAACTGCTGAACAGCCCGCCCGCGAGTTCGCCTACCATACTGGCAGGCGCGATAAATCCACATTATCCAAGGCGCAAAATTGGGTCGAGCGACATGGTACTTTGGATGCGTGGTCGCAACTGACATAATCGACAACGCGCACGAAAAGTGTATTGGCGTCATTCAGTCGACGCCCATCAGAAAATTATCTCGAGCGCTTCAGATTTCTGTGGGACGCCGATCGTGAGACTACGATCCACGCCCCTCTCTGAACCGGTAATCTAAGAGGATGCTCGCAGGAGTGGGAACACAGCTGCTCCCCGAACTATCTCGATATCGCCCGCAGGACGTAAAAGCCGTCGCGTGCGGACGTCAGCTTTCGTCAGCTCTTTCCAGCCTTCGCCGCGCAGGCGACCTTCGCGGATTGACTGTTTGTTTCCAGCACGAACAACTTCGTCGAGCGCGCGGCTGACCATGCCGCACTCCTCTTCAAGTACTTTCACCGACTTCTTTAGTTCGGCCGCCCGAGGATGAATAGAGGATGAGTGGCCAGGGAGCGACCGCCCCCCAGAGTAGGTAGGAGCCCGATCCAATGTTGATGCTGTACCTTCAAACGTCGTTAGCTTTTCGGGCTGGTCTCCGTGAGCATCAGGATCTGAGGATGTCTAAAAAGACGGCTAGCTTGCGCCCCGAAGTTAAGAAGCGCATCGCCCAGATCGAAAGTATGACGCTGGTCCAGATTCAACGGGTCATGATGGATTGTGTGTCCGAGCGGTCTGCTGGCAGGATGACGACATGTGAGGGCAATGCGCTGCGCCGAGCACTGAACAAACGGGTTAGCATCCTCAGACGAGATTTTGTCACGTAAGAGTCGCGAGCTGGTCAGGCAAGGCACTGACGTCGCACAGCCGTAGCACACGCATTTAGCTGGGGGAGCCTAGATAAATGAACTCTTCTAGGTGGGAGTTGCCAGGCAAGCGATTTACCCGATGGTCTAAGCTGGACGACCAGCGGGTAATCGAACTGTGGGAAGCCGGGCGAACTGCGAAAGAGATTGCGACTGAGCTAAAGCGTAGTGAGTCGGCGATCAGAGCCCGGGTCACCACCCTTGCACGCCTAAAGAAACGACTGCGGTGGTGAGTTAGGATGAAGAGGAGCGGCGTCTTTTATTTGGACTCCTTTGCTCTCGGCGATCGTTGCCGGCTAGTGACGACACGGGGGCGAACTCGGCGCATCCCACCCTTCGTCCGCCCCGCATTAGATAGGCGACATGAAACAGCAGCTCCGAGCGGCGTCAGCTGCGGTCGCGTTCGCTTACCATCGCCGCTGCGATGTCATCGGCGTGTACGAACGCGAAACAAAACGTGCAACGAGATTAGTGTTGCCGTATGCGGAAAACAAGTGGACGGATACGACCACGACAGTGAATGCCAGGTCAGCGGTTTGTTACCGTACTTATATCACCACGGCGCGAAATCGCCTTGGATATTGAGCCCCGGGACGTCGGAGATATGGATCGGCTATGAGGAACGACACATCGTCCTCTTCTCGGTGAAAATCATCAGCGGTCACGTTCAGGTATTTGATTGCTGCCTAGTCCTGGCCTTTCACATACACAATATGGTGGAGAAGCGCGCAATCCGATAGCTGTTGATATACCTTGGTTTGCTGAGCCGGGTGATTTCTACGGCGGAGTTAGGCCGGCACGACGTCGAACTGGAGAGCTGCGAGGCGGCCGGCGACGCTGAAGCTGGCGTCCGCGTCTCGTTTCCGGCACTCCAATAGCTTTGACGGCAGAAGCGCTTCTGGCCCAGATCACCGTCGCCAAATATACACAATGGCGAGCCGCCTTACCGCCAGAAGTCGGCGAACCACATTCACGCTGTACCTCCTACAGAAGCGAGCTCACTTCCGTTCCGGCCCAATGCGCCGAACCGCACCAAGTTGCCGATCAACTGTTGTGAACCCTTGGCATTCGCGGCGGAGGCGAATGAACGCCTCCCGGTTTTGGTAGTAGTCCAAATGAGTGCCAGCAGCTAGCGTCTCAACGATCCGTAGAACACCACGGACCCTCGAGTTGCCGCGATACGCCAAAACGTATTTCCGAATCGAAGGACCCTAGAGTCCACCATGCTGCCGGAGCCCATCTAAGTCAGGGCCCGCGAACGACAGAAGGCAGAGAGGTTTGTCGTCGACACCCGGTTTAGAAAGCTGGGGCATATTCGGTGTCCGGAGCCACGATACAAAACACCTGCGGGCGAGCGACGCAAAACGCGACAAACACAATCACCTGCGAATGCGATACAAACCGCGGCGAACCGCGGAGGAGATCAGGTTATGGAGATCACCAATTTCGGACTCCCTGCCTTCATCGAGGACTTTCCGCCGAATAGTCCCGAGTATGCCGACCTGAGCCATCGTTGGACCATCAACGTCAACGGCTGGATCCAGCAGGCGACTCCTGACCCAGCCTACTACTTCTACAATCCACTCTACACTGATATCCCTTTGGGCACGGAGGCAGTGTTGGTCGAATGGGTGGCGTTTCCGGGTCGACTTGACCAGTACTATTCCAAGACGCCGCCAGTCAGTCCACCGAACCCATACAATCTCCTCCAGACCCAGGTTTATGAACTGGCCGACACCGGCTATTACGATGCCGGTCGGAAAACGTTCGAGAACATTCCGGCGACGCTCTGTCCGCAGGCCGATTGGAGCGGAACGCTGAAGACGTTCGGACCATACGGCCCGCGCGGCTGGCTCGACGAATATTGCGAATGGTCGACGGTGCGCGATGGGGACGGCAATCTCGTCCGTGTCGATTTTGCCTGCGAAAACCCTGAGTACTGGAATACGATGTGGAAGGTGTCACAGGAGCGGGTGCGCGAGCTCTACGAACAGACGCTTAACCACGGGGCGCCAGTCGTAAACCAAATCGAGGTCACGCTCGACGAGCTTACGCTAATGGATTCGAGTGGCAATCCCGTGATTGATCCCGACACCGGCAAGCGCGCGTACAATCCGCTCAACAAATGGAATTCGGGGCCGATTGCAACGCGCGGCGGCGCCGATCCGTATGGCGGGGTTATGCATCTCACCAGTACGCCGAATACCTTGCAGACCGAGCTCGGCCTCGCCGGCGCCGCAACGGTGCAATACGTGCCGCCCCAGTTTCAAAGCGATCCGGCCAGCCGCAATAGCGATTCCCAGGCGCTGATCTGCTGCGGCAACTACGGCCAAGCATATCGCCACAGCGATCCAACCATCGGCCAGACCGTCAATCAGGTGGTAGGCGGGCAATATGCTGGCGTGCCACTGCGCGCCTGCCTCGCCAATCCGGTCGGGCTCTATATCCAGGTGCCGGATTCGTCGAGATTCGCCTTTGGGCCCAACATCGAGATCGGCGTCGACGTGCCCGGCGACGCCAAACCAATCGACATCTACCAGATTCTGCGCGGCTCGGCCGAGGTCGTCGATCCGATCAGTCGGGCACCGTTCCGCGGCAACATGGTGCTACATGCGGCCGTGCAGATTCCAGGGAATTGGCTCGCCATGAATCCCAATCTCACGCTGGCCGACATGCTGATTAATGGTCAGCCAATTCAATGGGCCGGTCAAATTGCGAACCAATTTAAGATCGGCTTGTTCGCGCGGCCGCTGTCGGCGGACCGGGCTGCGCCGCTCGCCGATTGCTCCAGCACGACACCGACGCCCGGCGCGCCACTGCAATGCGTGTGGGCGGGCTTGTGGGACGCAATGAGCGAAGTCAATGAGCCGTGTCCGACCGGCGCCAAGATGCCGCTCACCAGCAACAGCACCTTCATCGCGCCCTGGCTGCCGGCTGACGGTTCGGCGCAGAACCTCGTGCTGACCTGCAATCCGACCAGTGAGCCGGTCTCGGTACAGGTCCAGCTTGCCGACGGCTCGGGGCCGGATCCAAGCATTGCGGTTACCCTCCACAGCGCGACGCCAACCTTCTACGCGGTGCCGGGCAATTCCTATCCGGGCAATTATACGGTACTTGCTGTCACCGTAACGGTGCCGAGCGGCGCCAACCCCGGCCTGCGCGGCATCCAGATCACCCAGATCACCAGCAAAACCGTACTGGCTCTTCCGGCCGCGGTCTACATCACGGGCTAGAGCCATGGCTTACTGTTCGCGGACACTCGTCCTCGCCGCCGCTCTGTTCGCATTCGCGCGCGGCGGTCCGGCGCTGGCCCAGCCGACTGACACCAATCCCTGCGGTGCCATCGGCGTGACCCAGGTGCAGCCGAAGCCGATACTGCCAACTTATTTCAGCGCCGCCTCGAAGAATCAGATCGCAGCAGACTGCTTCGCCTGGCAGGAGTTCATTTACCTCAACTGGAAGGCCGACCCGAAGGTTTCGGGGACGCCGGATGCGAATACCCCGTGGTCGAGTTTCGGCATGCCGGGCGATACCTCGGCGACGGTCTGGGAAAGCTTCCTCTCGGCGAGCCAGGCGTTCACGCGATCGGACGCGCGCGCCAAATCGGCTTGGCATGACAAGCGTCCGTCAACGAAAATGCTGTTCAATGTGTCGAAGCTCGGAGACGCTGTGCTCGAAAACATCGGCCAGGCTGGCAATGGCAAATGGATCACCGACCAGCGCGGCGTTCCGGCGTTCTATGAGATCCTGTTGAACGAGGACGAGTACGCCTACATCACCACCAATGTGTTCGACGATTCGGATCTCACCACATTCGCCGGCCAGCGCGCCTGCGCCTCGCAGCAGGGCCAGGGCGGACGCGGCGGCTTCAATCTGCCAGCCGGAAATGCGCAAGGCAACACAGACGTCGATTGCAAGGGCAAGGTCACTACCTATGGCCAAGGCGTCGGCGCCATCGAGATCAAGGCTGCCTGGGTCGCGCTGCCCTCGGACGGTTCGCTCAACTACCGTTACAAGACGACGTTGGCTGAATACACCCTGCCTGGCGGAAAGCCTGTTCAGGCGACCATGGGCCTCGTCGGCCTGCATATCATCCACAAGGTGCCTGGGGCCAACCAGTTCGTCTGGGCAACCTTCGAGCAGATTGACAATGATCCCGATGACAACAACGGCAATCCGGTCGCGCCAACCTTGCCGCGCAATCCCAACCAGAAGCCACCTCCAGGCTATACGTTCTTCAATACGAACTGCAACCCGCAGACCGATATCTATTATCGCTGCAAGCCCAACACCCCACCGGGCGACGCGTGCCCGATTGGCAAGCCGTCGACGCCAGACTGCTTTCCCTATTCGGCGCCGATGCAAATCACCCGCATCACGCCGGTGGACTCGCAGGCGAATTCCGTCACTGATTATGCTTGGAAGATCCTGCCGGCGGATTCGGTGTTCAACTATTACCGCCTGATCGACGTGCAATGGCCGAACAGCCCGCAGCCAGTACCGCCGCAGAGCACTGTACCGCTCTCGACCGGCGACATCACGCCGTCGAGCGCCAGTCACATCGTGGCCAACACCACACTTGAGACCTACTTGCAGACCCAGAAGTCATGCATGGATTGCCATCAATCCGCCAGGATAGGCAACCCATCGCAGCAAATAATGGCTAAAGTTGCCGGCCGCCGGCTGCGCCGCGTGCTGGTCGCGCCGCCCAAAGTGCGAATGGGCGCAACTGATAATCCGGACTACGCGTCCGATTATTCCTTCGTATTTACTGTGGAAACGAACCGATGAGCTGAGAGCAGTCCAAGCCCACACAGCGCTACGTCCAGACAGGCCAGAGCAGCTCTGACGAAACCTCCGAAGGCAGGCATGGGGTCGCCGGCACGACGATACACGGCTTCGAAAACTTCGGCCTGCCGGTTTATCGATGTGTCACCCGACGCGCGGGACTCGCGCGTGTCGCCATAGCCAGGAAGGCTCGTTGTACACGGTTCGAAAGCGACCGCCCAACGGCACTTAGACACGGCGTCAAGCCCTGAGTTCGGATCGTGCGCCAACCTTCAGTCTTCCCCCTGTGGCGCGAAGACGCTGCTCCGGGGATGTGCTCTTCCGGCAAAACTGGCTAGCGGTACAGCTTCCGTCAGCCTTAGTTGCCTAAAAATATCGGACCATAAAGCCTCAACCTAGGGTATAAGATTCCTCGTCGGCTGAGGAGCGCCGCCCATGAGCATCAACCCGGCTCGAAACCATACCATTCTCATCGCCGACGCGGCGGTATCCATCGTCAATGTGGCTTGCACAGCATGGCGGCTATATGTGCGGGCAAACAGAGCGACCGAAGACATCGACCGAGAAAGGCGCGCGCAATGGCCTACCCCATCCGCCTTCGATGGCCTGATGCGCTCAGCGCAATTGCGCCGTGATGATTGAGGTGGTCCGTCACCATGTCGCCGCTCATCGTTATAGTCGCTTCGACTTTTTTATGGTCGCGAGCGACGCACTAGATGTTTGAGGACAATCGATCTTAGGGTTGGCGATATTGTCCACATCATGCCCGGCATGGTGCATCGCATTGAAGCCAAGGCTGACATCACTCTTGTAGAGGTCTCCACTCCGGAATTGGATGATGTAGTTCAACTTGAAGATGACTGGCACCGCGGAAACGGCCGCCTTGAATCCGAACATTCGAGCGAACGGTGAGTGGATCATTTGACCACTGCGGCCGCTCATGAGCTATCGCCAAATTTGGTGAGGCGAGGCCAGTCAGACTACGAGATGATCAGCCGGCTCCATTACAGCCACAAGACGGTCAACAATGCTTTCCTCGCACTTGGCGTCTTCCTCAACGGGCGCCTTGAAGGCGCGATGACGTTCGGCCCGTCGATGGACAAGAGCAATATTCAAGGGCTGGTGCGCGAGACGTCATGGAACGGCTTCCTCGAATTGAACCGGCTGGCGCTCTCGGAGGCGCTCCCGCGCAATAGCGAGAGCCGCGCGCTGGCAATCGCCATGCGGATAATCAGGAAGAATTACCCGCACATGGGTGAGTGATCTCGTTCGCCGATGGATGCCAGTGCGGCGATGGAACTATCTATCGCGCGGTGTCCTTCGTGATGACCGGCATCAAATTGAACAACAAGAGTCTGTTGCGACTACCCGATGGCTCGGTCACGCACAAGACGGCAAGTGACGGGAAAGAACCGCGCCGCGCATTTCGCCAAGACTGGCGGGATCATGGTCGGGTTAGGGCGTGCCGCTCGACAGGCTATCGAAGTGATCACGACGTACTTCCGCTGAGCACATCATGCCATAGAAGTTTGACGGGGCCGGCCACTGCGCCGGCCTCTCGCTTTTGGTCGAATCACTCCGAACTGATAGAGTAGACGATCCGAACGATCGAGGAGCAAAGCATGATTGCCATGAGAGTTTTCGAGCGCAACGGGCACCAATGCCTAGAGAAGGTTCATCGGCCCAAAAACCCTTGAGCTCGTGGGACACACTGCCGAACCGTATGGCGGACCTTACGTGAAATGTCTGACATTGTGGGGCCTTCTGCAATGGGCGACCACATTTCCCGAGCAAGTGACATTGATCCCGGCGGTCGCCCGCTAATTTGTGTCGCGCGGTCGGACAGGACGCCACGTCCGCGACATCAGCGGATCATTTCGATCATCGTATACGGCCACAAGCTCGCCAGCCTTCAGCCCGAGGCCCTTCAAATCAGCTTCGCGGAGTTCCGAATTCACGATCGTTGCATCACCGGCGCTGGCAGCCAATGAGGCCTTCACGGCTTCCGCCTGATCAGCCATAGCGACGGCATAAGTCACATATCGAAGCTTGCCGTCTTTGACGACGCCGACCGAAACCATCCACCCTCCTGCCATCTCAGTTCTAGCCTATGAAGAGAGCTTCTGTTTTCTAGGTGGCGGACCAGTCGCCATAAGCTCCGCAATCGCGGCGAGTACGGCGCCGGTTCCGATCTTCCCCTCCGACCACCCTCTGAGCGCTGCTATAGCGTTCTTCAAAGCCTCGTCACGGGTCATGCCATGATCTCCACGGCGTGCCGCTGTTAATGCGGCCTCAAGGGCGACGGAGAAGGAAGCGCGGGTGGAGGGAGGTCCACCCGCGCAGGCTTGACGGCTCGCAAGGTGCAGCGCGAATGCATGAGCAGCCAAGCCCGTACGTCTCCTCGCAATTCGCGTGCCAGACGATCATGATGCCACGCGCTCGACTTATCATCGCGCCGTCAGAAAAAGCGCACGGACGGCGGGGCCGCCGACCGTGCGAGTTGCGATGCGCGGCTTGGCCCTCACGAGGTCAGTCAGTCAGAGAGCTAAGCCATGCATGGCTCAGCAACCCGCGTGCCAGAAGATCAGAAAGAGGAGGGAAGCAAATTGCGCGCTATCACAGCACGCCAGCTTACTGCTCGTGGGAGCTTCCGGACATGCATGTCGTCAATCCGACGCGGTTGAACGAGATCGAACGTGCCCCTAGTCGCGCCGAGGCCGCCCAGGGATCGGATCAATCTCGTCATCATGCACAACGATGAGCTCTCCGGGCTCTAGGCCCAAAGTTTGCAACATCCCATTTTCGAGCGGGCAGTTGACCATTGCGGCCTTTGCGCCGCTATCTTTCAAGGCTAGCTTCACGGCTTTCCTTTGGTCTGCGACTGCGACCGCGTAAGTTACGTGCCTGTACTCGTCGTCGCCTTCGTCGTCTTCCTTGATGGCGACTGTTACTAACCAACCATCCATATTGCTGCGCTCCGGAAAGGATCGCCTCGGTCACCTCATTGCATGAATGTTGCGGCCGCAAGGACGGCCAGCGAAGCCAATCCCAGCAAAATGACGCAAGCTATGTACGGGAGGTCGCCGCGCACTACACAGCTCCAGCACTAAACGGAGCGTGCATTCCAACACAAACCAACGATCTATGCTCCGCAACCTGACACGGAAATACAAGGCCCACACCTACCAGCTTGCGTAGGTATCGGTCGCACGGGTCAGCGATCCATTTGCTGGCGCACCACTAGCTAACGAAATCATCGACCGAAGACGACGGCCACTGAACCGGCGCTTCCTATGATGGGTCCCCGTCGAGATCGTATTGTCTGGCAAGGTCTCTCGCGAATATGAAAGCGCCTGCCGGTGCCATCTCGGGGCCGTCGCAGACAAAGCCCGGGTTCCAGTTTGATGCACCGGTCACAGTAGAAATCGATCTAGTGATGGCCACGGTCGTGATGTGGCTCCAGCTAGGATGCTTCGCTACCTCGTCCATGATTATTGCGCGTAGCTCGTCGGCGGTTTTCTTCCCCCTCATAACACTCTCCTCGGGTTGCTTTCGCGGTCTGGCCGTTCAACGCTTCGGAAGCTCGCCCTTCTTTGGCTCATAGTCAGCCGGTAGCCAGGGGCGCATGTCTGGTGACAGCATTCCGCGATCGGCTAGCTGGGTGGCTAGCTCTGCCATCTGGCGTTGGTAATTTTGATCGGCATCGGTCAGCGCGTCTCGACGGCGTTTTGCACATCCTTCTGTCTTCGTTGACGCGCAATGCGCTCATCGACGGTCGGCACTTGAAAGCCAAGCGCTCGGCAGAGCAGCACGACGAGGTGGATTATGATCGAGAGCGGCAAGGTGATGAGCAGCACAATTGGCATCAGGATTGCCGATATGCCGAGCCTGGGGCGGCCATCAGCATGCTCACCTTGAGCCTGCTTTAAATGCTCATCCTCGCTCGCAATCATGGCGACCCTTTGAGTGGTGTAATAACTATGGCTCAACCGCAGCGGTTGTGTCACGCATTTTCGAACCATCGTATCCGTAGTTTTCCGGGAACATCTTCCCTCCGCGCCGCACGTTCGGCTAGGCTCATGATCTCATAAGGGGCGGACGAGAGACGATGCTGGCGCGGCTTAAACGCGCGTTCTCGATCCCGAAGATACTCAGAGCGGGAATGCGCAGCTCCTCCCCGCGGAAACCCTTGATCTTGGTGGCCACAGCATCGCGCTCCAGATCGAAGACTGCCGCGGCGAGCGCGAAATAAAACAGTGATTGCTGACCGTCGCTCAGCACATCCAGGCCGCGCTCAATCTTTGCTGGTCCGTGCGGAACATCACTTATATATGCGCGACGACTTCTTCGAACCGTTTGCTGACGAGTGTAAGGCTTGGATCGGTGTCCGTCTCCTCGTCGTGCAATTCCTTCCATCGCTCGCTTAGCGCTTTGCTTATCGCATCGATGGCGGCTTCGCCGCCAAGGGCATCAGAAAGCTTCTTTGTCGCGTCATCGACAGCTTTACGGGTGCCTTTCGACCACTCGATCGCTTTGATGAGGCGGGCAGCAAGCGCGCCGGTATGGGATCTCGTGATCCCCACTCAATCGCACTGATCGAAACCATGGCCCGCACGCGTCGTCCATTAGGGCTCGTCTGCCATGGGCCCGGCGCGTTGCGTTCTACCAGGGCATCCAATGGGCTGCCCCTTGTCGCCGGCAAATCCGTCACCGGATTTTCCAACCTCGAGGAGGCTGCAATTGAACCGACTGACGTCTTACCGTTCCTGGTCGAAGATATGTTGAGGAACAACGGCGGCAACTATTCCCGGAAAGAGAAATGGCAGCCCTATGCCATCTCCGATGGCGACCTAATCACGGGACAGAATCCAGCATCCTCGGAAGCTGTTGCCAACGCTCTACTCGATCGACTGGGGATCAAGGGCCAGACGCAAAAGTTGGTGACGTCGCGGCTCGGAGCGCTTGAATAGTACTGCGGCCTGCCCGAATGCGGCGCCGGTTAATTGGGAAAATAGCAGGCGCTCGTCGAGTGAGCAGCAGCGGTCAGCGACGGGACAACGCCATCGCCAAAATGATACGGTTATGGCTGCGATCTTTGCGCCGCGCTCAAGTTCATTCTTGGGTTTGATAATCCAGGCAAAGGAGAACTCCCATGGGCCCCGAAAGCCTTATGCCGTCCTGGTCATCGTCGCGCTCGTCTGTTTTGCAATCGTGCTGATGCTGTGGGCACGCATCGGTACCAATGGACCTGCCACCATGGACGCATAAAGAAAGTCACCCCGAACCACCCGACCAGCCCGGACGCCGCGGCTGTGCTGGGTCTGCTAAGCGCATGAAACCCTTTCTAGGTTCACTTAACCTGTTGACCGGCGACTTTACCGACTTTTCGCTCCTGCCCTTCCGCCAGCAATGCCTTGCGGACCAGCTTTAACTCCTGCAGCGAAGCAGGGTCGACCTTGGGGAACTGCAAATCGAGCCTGTTGAGCGCGCTGACGACAGTGGAGCCGATCACCACTCGCGCGAACCATTTGTGATCGGCCGGTACCACGTGCCACGACGCCGCCTCGTTTGAGGTATGCCTGATAACCTCCTGATACGCCGCTTGGTATTTCTCCCACAGTGCGCGCTCGGCGATATCGGCCATCGAAAACTTCCAGTTCTTCGAAGGCTCATCCAGTCGCCGCGAGAAAACGCTGGCGCTGTTCTTCCTTTGATATGTTGAGGAAGAACTTCAGGATGATTGTGCCATTGCGCGCGAGGTAGCGCTCAAAGGAAGAGATGTCCTCAAACCGCTCGCGCCAGATATTCCTGGTAATCAGCCGGGCGGGAATCTTCTCCTTAGCGCGACTCTCCGGATGCACCCGCACCACCAGGCACTCTTCATAATGAGAACGGTTAAAGATGCCGATGCGGCCACGCCGCGGCAGCGCGATCACGCTGCGCCACATGAAATCATGATCGAGCTCAAGCGTTGACGGCTGCTTGAAGGAATGGACCTCGCAGCCCTGCGGGTTGATGCCCTTGAAGATGCTCTTGATGGCACTGTCTTTGCCGGCGGCGTCCATGCCCTGGAAGATCAGCAGCAACGACCAACTGTTCTGCGCGTAGAGCTTTTCCTGGAAATCACTCAACCGCTTGTGGTTGGCCTCGATGATCTCCTCGCCCTGGCCCTTGTCGAGACCTCCCCTCTCTCTGGTCTTCTGCGATTTGAGGTGAAACTCGCTCGATCCGTCGAAGCGGAACAGAGCTACAAAAGGCCTCAACTCGGCTGCGAGAGAATGCGAAGGCTTTTTGTTCATGGTGGTTGAGGTGTTGGTCGGGGTGGCCCGCAGTATGAAATCCGGTGCAAAGGTATCGAAAGCGCGATTCGCTTCTTCCCGTTCAACGATCAGCATCGTCTCGTTGGCTGCAATCAATTTCTAGCGTGCAACTCTGCGCCGCTTCGTTTGTGATATCGGCGACCGCATTACGTACTTTTACGGTGCGGGAATTCGCAGCATTTAGTTGAACGTTCTTGCGAGGCGATCGTTCATCTTTCCGGTCGGTTCTCTCGAAAGCGTTACCCCGCAAGGGTGCGAGTATGAGAACTTATCCCGTGGCCTGCTATCGGCGGATACTCTCAGTACAATGGTGCGCAGTGAAGCGGCTGGATCGTTCGCTAAGATTAAGCCCGCCATCATGTTCAAGAAATTCCCAAATAATGGGCCGTGCGTCCAGACGGTTAGCGGCAGATCGTTGATCTAATGCTTCCGCAGGATTTCGCTGTCTCGGATATTCAGAACGAAGCGACGATTGAGGCCATCGCCGAGTCGCTTTGTCATCTCGCAGGCATAGGAAGGCCAGAATGCCCAAGTTGAAGACCAAATCAGGCGCAAAGAAGCGCTTCAAGGTGACTGCCACCGGCAAAGTAATGGCGGCCCACGCCGGCAAGCGGCACGGCATGATCAAAAGGACCAAGAAGCAGATTCGGCAGCTTCGTGGCACCCGCGTGCTGTTCAAGACCGACGGCGACAACATCAAGAGATACTTCTTGCCGAACGTCTGAGCGCGACCCGCGATCACGCTCCCGCTTAGCCGAGTCGCGCCCCCGCTCGACCCGGCATGTCGCTTTTCCTCTGCTGGTGGGAACAAAACGGACATTCAATACGGGAAATGTGGGCAGTTGGCGAATTTTACACGCAAAACGGGCCAAAATGTTCAATGGTGCTCCTTAGCTAACCACCCCTTGGATCCGCCACCCACCGGCTTGCGATCCGTCAATGCGAATGGCCGGGCCGGGAGGGATATTGGGCCAGCTCAAGCGGAGTGGCGAACATGGATACGGAACAAATCATTCTAGGCCTGTTGCTGCTGCTGTTAGTCGGTGGCGTCGCTTATTACCTGTTGCTGCATGGATCGCAGTCCCTGCGGCCGGATCCGGCAACGCGGCGACAAGCCGACTTGCGACGGCAATCGGAAACCCAACGGGATTTTCAGCGCGTCTTTTCAATGACGCGCGCGCAGGGGAAGGAGGGCCTGATCAAGCGCTGGATGGATCGGACGGGTTGCGACCGCACGGAAGCCATGCGACTGGCAACGGAAGAGTGGCGCCGGGATAACCGCTGAGGCCCAAGTCTATCTCCAAGTCAGTTAAGCGCTAGGTCCGGTTGCGCCTTTAGCCCTGACTTGCTTTACGGCCGTCAACCAGCCTTCCGACGGACCAACCGGCGCGCATTCTTTCGATCAGGCCGCCGACGACATCTGTCATGAGACCATTCATGACGCCGCCGGACGTTCTTCAGAAAAATCAGCTGCACCGTATGCCTCGACCAGCGCATTTTCGTCCGCTGCTTGGATCGACTGTTTGCTGATGCCGCGCCTCGATGGCGTTCCGGGCGCGAGACCTCTATCCAACCATCTCCTGAACTCAGTGCGCTAGTGAGGATTGTCCACGGCCAAGTATCGGCCGCATCGTTACATTTATTAGCCATCTGCCATGACATGCACTCATCGATGCGCCGGCCATGCCGAGTGATGTTACGGCAGGACCCGGTCAGCAAACGCGTCGCTTTGAGCTCGGAAGCGTCCAATTCTCCCGGCGCCTTGGCCGTCAGATAGAGTTCGATCAACTAGAGTTCGATCAACGGCGTTGCGCCGAACCCTGCGAGCTCAAGGCGAATCATACGACGACATCGGCCGGTCCGCTCCTTCCGAGCGCACATGATGCAGGTAGCTCTGTTCGAAAGTCGCGGAGGTTGCGTGATGTCAACGCGCCGCGCCGTCCGACCTCCATAATTGATGAGTTCGCTGGCACACTGGTTGCCACATTCGCTGCGCCCGAGCGCGAAGGAGCATCGCATGAACAGAAATGTACCCTTTGCAATTATCTTCCTGATCGCGATGGTCTGCGTTGCCATAGTTCTGATGCTCTGGGCCATGAAAGAAACAAGAAGCGGACGACGGGAGTTCCAAGCCTCTGACACGCCGCGAAGCGCATATACGCAGCCCAATGCGAGCCCCGTTCCAGCGGTTCCGGCGCCCAATAACGATACCCGTGCCGACAGCGCCAGGGGCAGCAACAGTCCGCAAAACAAAAGCCGGTAGCGTAGTTTATCAGGGGGAATTGGCCTGCTGAGCAACATCGTCCGCGCTATGCACCTTCAGGACCATGGCCCCTGTACGGCGGAAGCATTCCAGGGAAAGCCTCGCGGCGCGTGCTGTGCTGTCAGCCACTGATCGGTAGTGAAAGCCTCGATGGCCCAAGAGCCGTTGAACCGGCCGAGGCCGGAGTTCTTCTCGCCGCCAAACGGACAGGTCGGCAAATCGATGACAGGCTGATCATTGACATGGGCCATACCGACCTGCATTCGCTGGGCAAAGTGCATGCCCCGGTGCACGTCGCGCGTGAACACGGCGCCGCTTAATCCAAAACTCGTTTCATTGGCTACAGCCAACGCTTCTTCGGCATTGCCGACTCGGAGAATCGGCGCCACCGGCCCGAATATTTCCTCTGCTGCAAGTTCCATTTCGTTAGTAACGTTTACGAAGATATGCGGCGGCAACACCAATCCGTTCGGCTCGCCGCCGAGCACCTGCTTCGCGCCGTCTTCGCGCGCGCGGCCAATGCGCTCCATCAACTTGCGAAGCTGCGAGTTGTTGATGATCGGGCCGACCATGGTGTCACTGTCGCTGGGATCGCCGATTTTCAGCCTCGCGACCCGCGCGGCGAAGCGCTCGACGAACGTATGATAAACGGCCTCCTCGACGATGATGCGGTTAATAGCGATGCAGATCTGGCCCTGGTGCAGAAACTTGCCGAACACTGCGGCCTCGATGGCCTGATCCAGGTCGGCGTCCGCGAGCACAACGAAGGGAGCATTACCACCGAGCTCCAGATCAACACGCTTGATGATCGGCGCCTTCGCTGCAAGTTCCGCGATGTTGCGGCCGACTGGCGTCGAGCCGGTAAACGAAACCAACCGCGGAACGGGATGACTGACGAAAGCGTCGCCGATTTCGCTGCCCGCGCCGGCCACGACGTTGAGGAGACCCGCCGGCAGGCCGGCTTCCTCGAAAATTTTCGCTAACAGTAATCCCCCCGTCACCGGCGTATCGCTCGCCGGCTTCACCACGACGGCATTTCCCACCGCCAGCGCCGGCGCGATGGTGCGGTTGCTCAGGTGGAGCGGCCAGTTCCACGGACTGATCGCGCCGACAACGCCGACCGGTTTGCGCCGCACCTGATTTTCCTTGCCCGGAATGTCGGACGGAATGACGCGGCTTTCGACGGCATGCGGCACCGAGGTGGCCCAAAGCATGACGGTATGAGTCACTTCCCACTCGAGGTTCGCCTTGAGCCGCGTGCTGCCGGATTCACTGATCAGCCAATCGACGATTTCGCCGCGGCGCGCTGCCATGATCTCTGCCGCCCGACGAAACACATGCGCTCGGGCGGGCGGTGCTGAGGCAGCCCACTCCACCTGAGCCTTGGCACCCCCTGCAAATGCCGCATCAAGATCGCTGCGATCCGCCTGCTTGATTTCGAGGAGGACGTCGTCGGTATAAGGATTTGTGTCAACCAACCTGCTTTCCGCCCGTCCGTGGCGCCAGTCGCCAGCGATCGGAAGCACTCGAAGTGGTCATAGGGTTGCAGGTCTATCGTTTGAACTCTCGCGCCAGGCTGTTTTGTGGCTTCGCCTCGATCAGAATTCCGTTTGGCAGTACGCGCGGCCATGTCCTTCACCTTACCAGGTTGGCTTTCGTAACCGACAATGACGATGCTCCATCTTGGGGGCCGTCAAAGCATCATGCGCCATCAGTCGGTCTCGCCTAGGCCGGGCATTGCCCACGCCTTCACAGCCCACCTGCAGCGCGGCATGGCATCAATAAAATCTCGGGATCGGACCGATTTGCGGCGTCGGCCGATCCGACAAGTCAAACATGATTTCATCAACGTAACACCAGCCCCAGCCTTCGGGCGGATCATAGGCTTCAATGATCGGGTGATTGGTTGCATGAAAATGCTTCGTCGCGTGGCGGTTGGGCGATTGATCACAGCAACCGACATGACCGCAGGTTCGGCAGACGCGCAGATGCAGCCATGGATCGCCCAGTTGCAGGCATTCTTCGCACCCAAGGGCACTGGGAACGACGTCGCGAATTCCCGCCAAATGCCTGCAGCCTTGTGCCATTCCAAACTCAATGTCTACTCTACTTCAATGATAGCATAGCGTGCAGGCCGGCCGGCCTGCCTTGACGGTCGTCAACTTTCCAGTGCCTCTGCCTTTAGGGGCTGCATCCCCCATGAACAGATATGCGTGGCACTCACCATCATCGGCTCGACAATTGTAGATCGTGCTTGTGGGTTTCAATGAGAGAGCCCAATCGTTGGAACTGTCGACGCGCGCCCCCGTTTCACTCACGATCAATCATGGCAGCCAGCACCCCGCCAAAATCAGAGAAGGTCGTCTACGCTGCCGTTGTGAGCAATCTCCTGGTGGCTCTTACCAAGCTAACGGCAGCCCGGCTGACCGGCAGCTCCTCTTCCATGTTCAGCGAACGTGCGCACTCCTTTGTCGACACCGGCAACGAGGCATTGCTGCTCTATGGTTATTACCGGTCGCGCCGGACACCCGATCCTAGTCACCCATTAGGCTACGGCAGGGAACTATACTTTTGGGGCTTTGTGGTCGCCGCTCTTCGCGCTTGGGCTGGAGTGTCAATCTACGAAGGAATAACACATATTGCGGCGCCTTCTAAGATTGAAAACATAGTCGTCAACTACATCGTTCTTGCGCTTTCGGCTGCATTCGCGGGCACGTCTTAGTGTATTGCGCTCATTACGTTCCGTGCCGTGAAGGGCGATCTCAGCTACTGGGGACGCCGTCAGGCGCAGCAAAGACCCGCCGTCTTTCATGGTACTTCTAGAAGATACGGCCGCGCTAATGGGCATCTCGATCGCCGCCCTCGGCATCTTCCTGGCGGATCGCCTTCCGTCCATCGATGGCGTCGCCCCGATTCTGATCGGGAGCATTCTGGCGATCTCGGCGCCGGTCCTGGCGAGAGAGAACAAGGAGCTGTTGATCGGCGAGCGCGCCGATGAAGCAATCAGCACCTCGATACTTGAGCTTGCGGCAAGCCACCGGGAGTGGAGGGCGCAAACGGCGCGCTCACTGTGCATCTTGCGCCGGACCAGATTGTTATGACACTGAGCCTCGAATTTTCGGATGATCTGCGCACGCCAGAAATCGAGCAATGTGTAGAGTCGCTTGAGCGCCGCATTCGGGAGACGCATCCTGAAGTCGTTTCCGTTTTTGTCAAACCGCAGACAGCCCGAACCTTCCAGGCGGGAAGCTCCGATTAAGCTTGATCAGTGCTCGCTGGGCTGGCGCTGAAGGATCCTAGAAAGCGATATCAGACGCGCGGTCATTTGAACATCTTCCTCGAAATCAGATTGGATTTGGAGCATCAACCGTCACCAGCGGGGACGGCTGCGCAGATCCTTTATCTCGAGCGGACCGACCCTATTCAGACAGTTTCCAAAGCGGTCGCGCGCGACGTGTCGTGCGCGATGGCCCGGAGAATCTTATCCACCGCTACATTCGCCCACTGATGGAGTTCGGCTGTCGTCTTGTTTTGCAGAGGATGAGGTACGTAAACTGCTGCAGCGTCGAGCCCGATCGCTCCCTTTTGAGACTCGAAAGCTTGTTGAAACTCGGTAGTCAGTACGCTGACACCGGCGAGCCCCTTCTTGTCGAGATCGTTCAGGTCGTGCGTAGAGCACGACGTGCAGGATCCGCAGTCGGACAGCGCGATGATGACGGCATCGCAATTGTCGGCTATATCCTTGATCATCTCGCGAGGGGCTACCCGCGTGTTGGTGGGCTTCTTATACCTACGCGTCTCGATACCGCGTTCTGTGCAGAGCTGTTCGAGACGGTCGATGAACTCGTCGCCGCGCATTTTTCCGATGTCCATGAGCGCGATCGTCTTACCGACGACCGAGTCGAGTGGCGCCGCCCGTTCGCGCAACTCCGATGCAGTCTCCGAGGTGGGGTCGCGAAAGCTGATGCCGTATTTCATGTTGTGATCTCCATCGTCACTGGTTTGGATTCATTGCGAAACCGGCCGCCGGTCCAGCCGGCGCAAATCGCCGAGAACAAGCCTGCCTGCCCGCCCGCCTGCACGACCAGCAGACCTTCCGGCCAGAACTTGTTGACCATCTCGTCCGCCCGGCGCGTGTCGACCCCTTCGCCGACGCCATGGGCACCCTGTATGACGTCCTTGCCGGGACGCACCATCGCCCTGTGAAGCTCTTCGGTGATGCGCCCGCGATCCCACCCGGCTTCGCGGAAGATGGCGTAATGCTCCGGAACGAGGACCAACAAGGCGTTCGTAAATTCGCACAACTTATGGTGCCCGACGGCCAGCAAAGACATGGCTAGCGATTTCGTGAGTTGCTCGGGAGTCCTCGACCGCTGGTCGATGAACCCTTGAATGCCATCGCCCTGGAAGAGCGTTACGGCGTTCTTCCCGGGCTCGATCCCACGCGCGACCGACAGGGGCATCCACGTGGGATCCGTTTCGTCCTCCGCGAAGCAGAACGTGTACTTGCCTGGACCGCCGAGGACGGCGCGGTCAAGTTCGCCGGGACGGCCGCCGCCCACGTTGCGGATGATCAGCTGAAGGGCCCGGCCGATGGTCGCATTGGCGCGATTACCTTGGCCGAGGCAGTTGATGCCGGAGTTCATGCCGATTTCCCGCGCGACCGGTCCGTTCACGACGATGATCGGGCTTGAGAAGCACGTCGTGCAGAGCAGGCCGTGCATCGTGAACAGAGGGTCCAGCGCCGCCTCCAGCGCCGTCAGAACCACTGGCATGTACTCGGGACGGCAGCCCGCCATTACGGCATTGACTGCGACCTTCTCAACGGTGATCGGCGACAGGTTCGGAGGCACGGCGCCGATGATCTCGTTGGGCTTGCGCGAGGTGCCCTCCAGCATGCGGAGAATGCGCACATCCGTCGGAGGAACAACAGGAAGGCCATCGCTCCATCCACGATCGAAGCAGGCTTCGATCTCGTCATCCCATTCTCCGAGCCTGATCTGCCGCGATTTGAAATCGAGCTTGCCGTACTTCGCACGCAAGACATCGTAGACGCCCGGCTCGCGTGACTTCGAACCACAGCCCGGCCGCATCTCGGGCAATCCTTCGCCCAATCCCTCAAGGCCCGTGAGCTTCTCCCAATCCGCGCGGCTCCAGCCGAAGGTGCGGGCGACCTCTTTGCCTTCCCTCATGCGGACGACCGTAGGCACCGCTTCCACGTCGAACGCAAAGGACGATTCGAGCGAAGAGTCGTCAAGCGCCGACACGGTTGACGGAAAGGAGGGATCGTCTTGAGTGTAGACGACGGTCGGCATCTTGTCGGCGATCTGACCGATCACGTGCTCCACCATCTGACAGGTCTCGCATTCGCGTTTGGCGAAGATCAGGATGCCGTCCTGGAGTTTGACATTCATATTCAAGGCACTGCCTCCATGTTGCTGCGCCCTCCTCCGTTGCCATTCGGCAAGAGTTCGGCGCTTTCGGTTTTTCCCGATCGAACGTTTTCAGTTCAGTCTGGTTGCGGCTCGGGCGACATGATCCCTGCCGTGGGAACAGGAGAACAGTCCGCCGGAACGGTCACGGGTTTCAGGTTGAATTTCACGCCGGCGCCGAAACGCTCCGCATAGGCCGCGTCAGCCTGGACGGGATCGAATTCCCCGCTCATCTTCGAGACGACGACCGTCGCGACACCGTTTCCAATAATATTGGTTACCGAGCGCGCCTCCGACATGAAACGATCGATGCCGATCAGCAGAGCCAGACCTTCGACCGGCAGAACATGGGTGGCGGACAGCGTTGCTGCCAGCACGACGAATCCGGATCCTGCGACCGAACCTGATCCCTTCGACGTAATGAGCAGCAGCAGCAGAAGTCCGCACTGCTGGGCCAACGACATCTCGATTCCGTAGGCCTGCGCGATGAAGAGCGCCGCCATCGACAGATAGATCGCGGTGCCATCTGCGTTGAAGGAGTAGCCGACCGGAAGGACGAGGCCTACGCTGGAACGCGTGCATCCCAAGCGCTCGAGTTTGTCCATCAAGCGGGGCAACACGCTTTCGGACGAACAGGTGCCGAGCACGATCAACGCCTCGTCGCTCATGAAGCGCAGGAAGCGCGTGAAGCTGAAGCCATTCAATCGAGCGACCGCGCCGAGCACCACGAAAAGGAAGATGATGCACGTCGCGTAGACGGCGATAAGCATATGGCCCAACACGAGAATCGATCCGATGCCATAGCGGCCAACGGTGAAGGCCATCGCGCCGAACGCACCGACCGGCGCAAGACGCATGATCATCCCCACGATCTTGAACAGGATGTCGTTCGCCGATTGAGCTAGCAGAACAAACGGCCTGGCGCGTTCGCCGACCAGCACTGCGGCGCAGCCGAACAGTACGCCAAAGAAGACGATCTGGAGCAGGTCGCCCTTTGCGAACGCCGCGATCGCGTTATCGGGCACGATGCCAGACAGGAAATTGAAGAAGTACGATCCAACCGGCGCTGCCTTGTATTTCGAGATGTCGATAGCCTGGCTGCCGACCGCGGCCCTGTCGAAGCCCGCGCCCGGCTTCAACACATTCATGACGATCAGGCCCACGATCAGGGCGATCGTAGAGGCGACCTCGAAATAGATCAGCGCCTGCCCCCCGACGCGGCCCAAGCGGCGCAGGTCGCGGACCTCGGCGATGCCGATGACGATCGTCAGGAAGGCGATCGGCGGGATGACCATCTTGATGAGCTTGATGAAGATATCACTCAACATCTGCATCGAGGCGCCGATGCCCGGCCAAAGCGCGCCCACCGTTGCACCCAGCAGGAGCGCCAGCACAACCTGCGCCGTGAGATTATTCGAGAATTTGCGGAGCAATATCGACATCGGAAGAACCTCCCACAACCGTTCGCCTTATCCGGAGAAACTGGAATTCCAGTTCTGCACTAGGCTATGCAATAGTCAAATTGGAATTCCAGTTTGCGGATTCCCTTGCCTTTCTTGCTTTCTCGGCCGTTGGCTGCGACGCTGTCCGCTCCGCCAGATATTTTTCCGCCTCAAGCGCGGCCATACAGCCCATCCCAGCGGCGACCACAGCCTGCTTGTAGCGGTCGTCGCTCACGTCACCGGCCGACCAAACATTCTTTCGCGAGGTCGCCGTCGACCACGGCGCGATCTTGATGTAACCGGCATCCGTCATGTCGAGCTGGCCTCGGAAGAGCGCGGTGGCCGGGTCGTGGCCGATCGCGACGAATGCGCCTCCGACGGAGACGGACGTCTCCACTCCCGTGGCCCGGTCCAGCAACCGTAGTCCCGTGAGACGACGCGAAGGCTCGCTCTCGCCGAGAAACGCCACGACCTCAGTGTTCCAGACAACTTCGATTTTCGGATGGGCAAAGAAGCGATCCTGCAGTATCTGCTCTGCGCGGAGCTTGTCCCGCCTATGTATCAGCGTGACCTTGGACGCATGGTTCGTAAGGTAAAGAGCTTCCTCGACCGCGGTGTTGCCGCCGCCGATGACGACGACCTCCTTCCCGCGGTAAAAGAAGCCATCGCAAACCGCGCAAGCCGAGATGCCGTATCCCGAATAATCAGCCTCGCCGGGACTGCCGAGCCATTTCGCCTGTGCACCGGTGGCGATGATCAGCGCGTCTCCCAGGTAGGTGTCGCCGGAGTCGCCTTGGGCAACGATGGGATCCTGCGAGAGATCGACCGACATGATCGTGTCGAAGACGATGCTCGTGCCGACGTGCTCGGCCTGCTGCCGCATCTGCTCCATCAGCTCAGGGCCTTGGACCGCCTGAGCAAACCCAGGGAAGTTTTCGACGTCGGTGGTGGTTGTGAGCTGACCACCAGGCTGGATTCCCGTGACCAGAATCGGCTTCAAATTGGCCCGCGCAGCGTAGATTGCCGCGCTGTAGCCGGCCGGGCCTGCGCCAATGATGAGTACCCGCGTCTTAGTTTCAACCACGCCGTCTCCCTCCAAAACTGGAATTCCAGTTAAGGGCAGATCGGCCAATGATGTCAACTGGAATTCCAGTTTGGCGGAAGCTATTTCTTTCGAATGGTTCTCTTCGGCCGTCGGCCCGCAGTGGCTTCAGTCGGTTCGCTGCCGACGATCTGCAAAGCAAGCCCCTGGACGATCTTCAGATGCGAGACGAGTTCTACGTTTGCTGCTTCGATGCGGCCCGTGACGGTCAGGTCCACGATCCGTCGATGCTGTTCGACTGCCCGACTCATCCTTTCGAGATCGGCCGGAAGCCGATAGCGGATCGCGTTGAGTTTGTGAGTGATGACCCGATAGGCGTCAGTCAAGAGTGGGTTTTCCGCGGCGTGAACCAGTGCCTGATGAAATTCGGAATCCATCCGTTCGGCGGTCTCGACGTCCTGTGCTTCGACCGCGAGCGCGCCGGCGGCGATCTGCTTGGACACGGCGGCCGCCAGCTTTTCGGGGTGATCCGCCAGAAGACGAAGAGCGCCCAGCTCCAAGACGGTACGCATCTCGCACAACATCCGCACCGACGCTTCGTCCAGGACCATGACGAAGGTGCCGCTCTGAGGACGGATCACGACGAGCCCGTCCCGGGCGAGACTGGCGAGAGCCTCGCGCACGGGCGTTCTGCTGATCCCTAGAGAAGCAGCGAGCGCGCGATCCGACAATTTCTCGCCGAATTCGAAATCGCCTCGAATGATGCCATCGCGGATCGTTTTCTCGGCTTGGGCGGCAAGGTCTACGTATTGATCCATGCAACTGGAATACCAGAATCCTTGATCGCGGGCAAGAAAATGAGCGGGTGGCGCGGCTCGTTGCGGCAAGCCGCCCGGCTCGAAGTGGGAGCTGCTCGACGGTTGCGTTCGCTAACTTGTCTCGGCTGCGAGTAGGCCGCCGCGCTAGCGCTCGACTGTGCGACGGCGACACTATCGCGAGGTGGAGGGCGGCCCCCTCGTCGGTGGCATCCAAAAGCCAAACGGTTCGCTTCTAGCCCCTTAGCGCGGCCCGGAGTGCGTTTCGACAAAGGCGCGAAGGTGTGCGTCGCGTATATCGAGTACATCGAACAGCCCCAAGGCCTGCAAAGCCGGAAGCGCCTCGATCACATCGCGCTCTGCCGTTTGCCGATCCTCAACGCTGGTTTCGGGCGCAGCCAGCATCCGGGCATTGGCGAGAAACGCACCCACAGAACCTTTGCGAACGTTAACTCCATTGATCACAGCCTGGTTGACGTCGTCCGGCATCATTTCTTTTGCACGCATCGTATTTCTCCTTCGATCGCAACCCGAGAATAGCATGCGACGCTGGCGTTGCTGCGCGATCTAGGCCATACAATACGCAGTTGAGGCCATGTCGAAGCCACTGATCGAACCTAGCCGCGCCGATACGGACGCGGGCCCTCCGCTGGTCGCCGTCTTGGCAAACGGTGGCGAACCACGGGTTACTCCCGCGCATCAACATGCGCGCGGACAACTTCTCGGGGCAACGCATGGGCTCGTGACCGTCGGCATGGACTCGGGCCATTGGGTTGTACCGGCGATTCATTGCGTATGGATACCGCCGCATGATTCTCATGCGCTGTGCTCCCATGGACCTTTCATCGGGTGGAGCGTCTATGTCGCTGAGGACTGCTGCGTTGACTTACCGGCGGCACCCAGAACGATGCAAATGTCGAGCTTGCTGCGCGAATGCGTGGCACGCGCGGCAACCTGGTCAGATAGCGACCAAGGCTTGGCCAGAACTCATGTCACCGAGGTAATCTGTGACGAAATCCGATCGCTGCCGCGCGAGCAATTCGGTTTGCCCATGCCAACCGATCCACGACTGCTTCGGGTTGCGCGCGCTTGCAGACGATCCTGCCGATAAGCGGCGCCTAGACGACTGGGCCATCCTCGCCGGAAGCCCGGTGCGGACGCTGACGCGACGATTTCCAATCGAAACCGGGTTCAGTTTCACCGAGTGGCGGCAGCGCGTACGTCTGATGCGAGCGCTGGAAATGCTCGCCGACGAAATTCCGGTGACCACCATCGCCCTCGATCTCGGCTATGAAACGGTAAGTGCATTCATCGCGCTGTTCCGGCGCACATTCAGGACAACGCCGGCGCGCTATTTTCCCCGCGCCCCAGCCCGGCAGCGGTGACGCCTCCGCACGCCCGTCGTCGCTTGCCAAACCATTTCCAGCGGGCGGAAGCGCCATGCCATTGTCTTGCGGATAATCGAGTTGGCCTTGCTCTGGGTCGCAAGCCATTTGATACGCCTTTTGAAGACCAGTAGGGGCCCTGCGTCTATCCTCTTGAAGGTGATCTGCGGAGTTGTCAGTCACCGGCCATTTGGGTGCATACTTCGCAGATGCGCCGATCAATATCCATCGCTTGGCCCTAGCGGCTGCTGTGTGCGCCCAGTTCATGGACCGCGCGATCTTCACGTGTGGCCCCCTATGTCTCAGTAGCGCCCTGATCGTCCGCCAAGGCGTCTTTCAATTGTGCGAACGCTTGTTCGACCTCGGCGAGTTGGCTGGCGAATATGGCGGCCGGATCGATCTGGCCCGCATTGGCTACGATGTGTTCGTGGGGCAGTATGAGCGCCGGCCGAATGGCGACCGGCTTCATTTTGACGTATCGGCAGACCTGCACGAGTTGTTCGGCGCATTTGCCACCGCCGTGGCCACCGTAGCAGACGATCATCGCCGGCTTTCCGGCCCACTCCTTATAGAGGTGGTCGATCGCATTCTTGAGCGGCGCTGGATAGCCGCCATTATATTGAGGCGTCACGAACACAAACGCTGGCGCGGCGGCGACCTTGTGGCTCCATGCACGTGTACGCTCGTGCTCATACTGACCCGTGTTCGGCGTTGCGGATTCGTCATCCATCGGCAGCGGCCAGTCCGACAGGTCGACCAGTTCGAACGATAAGGACGTCGCGTGCCGCCCGAGCGTGGCGATCCAAGCCGCAACCTGCGGCGCAATGCGTCGAGGCCTTACGCTTCCAACGATGACGAGAACGGGTGATTGCAAAGATACATCTCCTTTTGTTTCTAAGCCCGGTTTATCGGGCCGAATGCGCGCTATGCCTTTACGAGCATCGTCAGCATCCCAGTTTGCAACAGCCGGCTGGACCGATTCGCGGATACCGGGCGCGGGCTAAGGTCGGTCGGCCGATTGACTTGGCTTCTGCAACAGTGCTTCATGGCATAGCCAAATCCGCCACGACGTGAGTCCGTTGGGACCGACGCAAACCGGGCTGACGTTCCGCAGTTTCTCGACCCTTGCGAAGTTGCGCGAGGTCGGAGCTTGCTCGCAGTATCACCTTGACGCTTGATCTACTATGATTCCGCCACGATTAACGGTGTCATCCCACGTCTAAAGACCTCCGGCCTGATCACGAGTTACAAAGAGCCACCGGATCCTCGACGACGGGAAATCGACCTGACCGAGAAAGGTCGGCGAATAGCCGATGCCGCGATCGAGACCGTCGGAGAGATTTCCAGTGAGACATATTCCCCGCTAAACCAGCAAGAGTTCCGAATGCTTGCGGAGACACTGAAGAAGGTCATCCGAGAGACAAGAGAGGCTTGACGGTACGATAAGCTATCGTCTGCGCCCATCCGCTTTAGAAAACGGGCCCGGCGATAGTCCGCCGGGCCAGGGGAGGAGCGGAAGACAACGTCTGCGGCGAGAGGCCGTCGATCGGATCAGAGTTCAGCAACTAACCCGCCGGACCGGCATCCTCAAGGATCGGGCCGAACAGATCCCAGCGCTCGCCGTTGAAGCGCATCATCTGCAACCGTTTGTGGAGACGGTAGTCGGTCGGCGAGGTGTTGATCTTGATCCCAGGCAGCGCGAGGTCGCCTGTGACATCCTTGAGCGATGCCGCCTGCTTCATGACGTTCTCGCGCGTCAGATCGGCGCCGCACTGCTGTAGCACGTGGACCAGAAGCTGTGCAGCACCATAGCCATAGGTATTGAAGTTAGAGCTCTTGTCTCCATCTGGATAATACTTCTCCATGAAGGCAAGGTAGCGCCTCACGCCCGGGTCGTCCTTCCATTGCGGATCGAGCGGCTCCTTGCCATAGTTGGTGCTGATGAGAGCCTTGGCATTTTCAAGCCCGGATGGTTTCAGGACGCTTCCGACGGAGGTGGCTTTCATGTCGACGATCCGCACCGGATGCCAGCCCATCTCGGCGGTCTTCCTGATCGCCTGCGCCGCCTGCTTCGGCGTGGCGGCGATGAAAAACAGGTCGGCGCCCGCATCCTTGATCCTGAGAACATGGGAATCGACGGTCGGATCGGACACTTCGTAAGACGCCTCCGCGACCATCATCGTGGCGGCCTTGTCACCGAGTCCCGCCTTGATGCCGTTCAGATAGTCCTTGCCAAAATCGTCATTCTGATAAAGCACGCCGATCTTGGCACTCGGATACTCCTTCAGGATGTATTGGCCATAGATGCGCCCTTCGACGAAGTTGTTTAGATCGTAGCCCATGGTCCAGGGAAAGTTCTTCGGATCGGAGAACCTCGAGGCGCTGGCAGCCGCGAACAGCTGCGGCACTTTCCTGGAATTGAGATACTTCTGCACGGCTGCGTTCGAAGGCGTACCGACAATCTGGAAAGTCAGCAGCACCTCGTCGCTCTCGATGAGCTTGCGCACCTGCTCCACCGCCTTCGGTGGCGAATAGGCGTCGTCATACTGAATCAGGTTGATCTTGCGGCCGTTAATGCCGCCCTGGTCGTTGATCATCCTGAAGTAGGCGGCCTCGGTCTTTCCGATCGAGGCATAGGCCGACGCCGGTCCCGAAAACGGCATGGTCTGGCCTATCTTGATCTCGGTGTCGCTGGCGCCTGGGTCGTATTTCTTCTGAGCATTGGCCGCAGAGATCGACAGCGCCAGGGTCCACGCCATTGCCGCGGCCAGATGCAAGATTCGCTTCCTCATTCGCAATTTCCTTCGCAGCTTGTTTGCTAAACGGGGTATCAAGCCCTTCACAGTGCGGCGGGCGCTTCCCTCAAGCTGAGGCAACTGCGTCGGGGGTGAGCGCGAGACAAGGGGCCGTCATAAGTGCTCTCGCTATGCAAGCGAGGCGATCCTTACGAATCCGCTACGGTGGAAGATGAGGGGCTGCCTGCGGCTATGAACGACGACGGCATGAAGTTTCAGCAGCACGATGACATGATCGCCCGCCTCCAGCTCCTCGCGGACAGTGCAGTCATACTGGGCGATCCCCTCGGCGAGCATCACCGCACCACTGTCGGTGATCTCGAAGGCAACGCCGTTGAACCGCTCCTGGGCCGGACCCGCGAGCTGGCGGCACAATGCGCCGTGGTCCTCGGCGAGCACGGTGATTCCTAGGTGCTTGGCTCGGCGCAGCTTGGGCCACGTGGTCGAACCTTTCGCAACTGATAATGACGCTAGCGGGGGTTCGAGAGAGACCGAGGTGAACGAGGAGGCCGCGAGACCGACCAGCCTCCCGTCGACCTGCGCAGCAACGGCCACGACGCCCGTCGGGAACGCGCCGAAGGCCTCGCGCAGTATCCTGCTGTCCATCTGCTCGCTCATGGATGGCATGCGGCTCGCGCTCCGTGTGCGAAGGCGTACTCGACGACGAGATCGGTCACGGCGTCCAACGCGGCGTGGCCGATCGTTTGCGAACTCCCGGCGGGGTCGCCGAGGACACCGTTGGGTGAGACCGCGGCGATGCCCTCGACGAACGCCCGACGCAGGAACTCCTCGTCGACCGTGCCGCGGTAGCCCGCCGCCGTCCGGTCGGCCCGAACCCTCTCGGGGTGGAGGACGAGCATCACCGAGGTCTCCGCCACGTCTGCGTGGCCACCAACATGGCTTCCCAGACCGGCGACCGACTCCGCGGACGTCCGCCACGCGTCGAGGATCGCGGCACTGTCTCCATAGACGATGACCTGAAGCGCCGGAGCGAGCGCTGCGGCCAGCCGCGGCTCGAAGTCGCGCATGATCGGGTAATTTCCGATGTGCCCGGAGAAGAGGACCACGCGAGCGAACCCGTGCGCAGCCAGGCTGCTGCAGTAGTCCAGGCAGATCGCTTCTAGCGTAGAGGGACGCACCGAAAGCGAGCCGCAGAAGCCGAGGTGGTGGGGCGAGTACCCAACCCTGACCGTTGGCAGGACCAGTGCAGCGCCAAGCTTGCGAGCGATGCAGAGCGCGAGCACATCGGCATGATCACTGTCCATTGACAACGGAAGATGAGGTCCATGCTGCTCTATCGCGCCCAGCGGAAGGATCGCTGTTCGGGCGCCGCCCGCGATCGCCTCAGCGATCTCAGAACTGGTCAGGTGTTCGATCCGCAGGTCACTTGGTTGCCCGGAACGCATCGCTTCTCTCTCCTTCAACCTTGGAGCCGCGCTTGGTCAGCGAACGCGTTTTGCTCCGCCGAATCGTACATCTCGTTCACGAGTGCGCTGAACGAGGTGAGCACCGCAGCCCGACGGATTGTGCCCTTGGCAGTAAGCTCTCCCGCTCCTGGCGAGAGCGCACGTGGCGCGATACGGAAGTCCTTGAGTTGAAGGGGACGCGCAAGCTCGGTGTTGAGATCCTCAATCTGCTTTCGCAAGCCCTCGTGCAAGGCGTCCCTGTCGAGCTTGCTGCCGTTCTCAGTCGGCCAGATGAGGACCGTGAGGTATTTGCGGCCGTCGCCGACGACCACGGCCTCCTCAACGAGAGAGCTGGCCTTGAGGCGCACCTCGGTAGGCTGCGGATTGATGGTCTTGCCACCGCTGGTGACGATGATGTCCTTGGCCCGTCCGATAAGCTTGACCTCGCCGGAGGCGTCGATCTCGACGAGGTCGCCGGTGCGGTACCACTCGCCATCCATCACATCCGCGGTCGCCTCCGCGTTGTTCCAGTAGCCGCGGAACAGCAGAGGCCCCTTCACCAGCAGCTCGCCCTCGCTACTGACCTTGATCCCAAATCGCGGGTCGGGCATGGCCTTGCCCACGGTCCCAGGGGGCGGAAAGGCGCGATCCCACTGCGCGAGGACCCAGCCGCAGGTCTCGGTGGTGCCGTACATCTCGCGCAAGTCCACGCCCCACAGCTGCCACAAGGCATGCACCTCAGGCGTCATCGCTCCCGACGCGGTCCATGCGATGTTGACCCGGTCCACGCCTACCTTTGCGCGTAGGGGCAGGAATACCTGTTCCTGGGCTTGATGGTAGCGTGCTTGTAGCTCGGCAGGCACGCATTCGCCGCGTCGGCGCGCGGCGGCGACCTCGCGGGCCACCGCCATCGCGTCCTCGTAAGATTTCTGGAAAGATGCCGGCGCCCCCTTGATCGCGGCCAGCGCCACGCTGAGCAACTTCTCATGCAGCCGCGGCGGCCAGACGATCCCGGTCGGACGCACTCCGCGGAGGGCGTCCGAAAGCTGATCCAGGCGGCAGAAGGTCACCACCGCCCGGGTCATGATCGGCACGTAGACGCCGGACATGGCCGGAGAAACATGGGAGAGGCCCAGGAAGCTGAGCGAGTCTCGGCGTGTTGTGGTCACCTCCGGGTTGAGTACGGCCGAGCCAAGGACAGAGTATTGCAGCGTGCGGTGGGTATGGATGACGCCTTTGGGCGCTCCGGTGGAACCGGACGTGTAGAACAAGGCTGCTGGCTGGTCGATGTGCCCCCCGACAAGGCGCTCGTCGAAAAGCGCCGGGTTGGCCGCATCGTGAGTTCGACCAGTCTCGCGCAGTGCGGCCCATGTCTTGCCGACAATCGTTCCTGGAAGTCCTGACGGGGAGCCATCGAAGCTGATCACGGCTCGCAGGGCGGGAAGCTCCGCGGCAACTGAGGCGACCTTTGCCACGTCATTGTCGTCGCCAACAACCATGGCAACGGCTTCGCTGTGTCCAAGCAGTTGCCTCACTTCAGCAGCGGAACTCATGGGGTAGACACCGACCGGAATCGCTCCGGCCGAGAGAATGCCAAGCGCCGCAATCACCCACTCGCCCCGGCCCGGCGCCATGATGGCAACTCTGTCGCCGGGCGCTACACCGAGGGCTGCCAGCCCGAGCGCAACCTCCCGTACGGTCGATGCGTACTGCGCCCACGTGGTCGGAATCGCGTGCGTCCCGTCCCACTGACAAAACGCGACCTCCTCGGGTTCGACCTCCGCTCGGTCCTGCACCATCTGGGCGAAGGTGCGCTCGACGGCCTCGAAGTTGGCGACGCCGATGTCGGTGGCGCCGCTCAGTACTGGCACCTGCCGTACGCGGGCAGTGGCTGCGGGGACGGGATTTGTGGTCATGGTCATCGCTCCGACTTGTGCAGGTCTACCGGCCTGAGTGTGGGGTCTGGGGCTGGTGCCCCCTGGTCTGAAGGCTGCGACGACCCCCGCGTCTGTCTCCATCCTTCGCGAAGGCCTCGAGCCACAGGGTCGTTGAACCAGGAGGCGGCCTTGGCGAGCGTCAGTTCGGCTTGGCGTTGATCAACAGCGTCGTCGTAGTCGTTCACGGCCTGCTTGAGCGCCGCATAGAGCACAGGCGCTCGACGGCCGGCCTCTCGGGCCCGCTCAAGCGCCTCCGCCACCAGTCGACCAGGCTCGACAATCGCGTCGACGAGGCCCCACCGTGCCGCCTGCTCGGCGCCAACGAGTTCACCGCTCAGCAGCAAGTCACGTGCGCGCCGTGTTCCGATCAGGCGGATGAGGCGCTGGATTCCCTTATCCGCGGGCAGCAGGCCATGCCTGATCTCGGGGAATCCGAAGCGGGCTTGAGGCGCCGCGAGCACCACATCCGCAAACAGCGCGTACTCTACGCCGCCGCCGACACAGTCGCCATTGACGGCGGCAATGACCGGAGCCGGATATCGCTCCATCGCGACAAGAAGGTTATGGAAACCCCGCATGCGGGCTTCGACCGGGTCAGCGACGGCTCCGTCAGCTTCCTTGATGTCACCGCCCGCGCAGAAGAACCGCCCCCCGGCACCGGTGATCACCATCGGCGTCGGGTCGCCCTGGCCACGATCCCGGAACAGCGCCGTCATAGCGAGCAACAGCGCACGGTTCAGGGCGTTCGCCGGAGGCCTGTCGAGCGTCGCGACCACGACGCCGTCGTGGTCGGCCGTCCACAGCCCGGCAGCCGCATCGCTTTCATGCCGCGCGGATAGAGCCGTCATCGGATGTCTCTCGCGTCTGATCGCCTCGGCGGGTGGCGAACCCGCCCTCGCCGTGAGTCGAGGGAGGGCGCGGCGACCGCTTCTCGCGGAACGCCCGCCAGGCCTCGATGTAGCGGACCATCATCATGCATCGAAGTCTGGCACCGCATCGTCGCGCCGGGCTCACGTCGGCTTTTTGGCTTCCGCGAAGCGCTTGCGTTTCTCCCGAAAGGCCACGACGGCTTCTTTGCGATCGGGGCTCTTGAAGGTCAGCGCCTCGAGCGCCATCGCGGTATCCAGATTGAGATGCACCTGCTCCTTGAGCAGCTTGTTGACGCTGTATTTCGTCCAGACGATTGCGTTGCGGGGACCGCCCGCGAGCAGTTCGGCGTATCCGATCGCATGATCAAGAACGGTACCTTCCGGCACGACCTTGTTGATCATCCCGGCAGCCGCCGCGTCTTCCGCCGAAATGAAGTCACCGGTCATCAAGAAGTGTTTGGCCCGTGCCGGACCCAGGAGAAGCGGCCAAATTACAGCGCCCCCATCTCCGGCGACGACACCGGCCGTAACATGCGTATCGGCGAAACGCGCGCTTGGCTGGGCAAAGATAACGTCGCAAAACAGGGCGAGCGTGGCGCCCAACCCGACCGCCACACCGTTCACGGCAGCGATGACGGGGGACTCGACTTCGAGGATGTTCCTGATCAGATGTCGACCCGAGCGCGTGGGCGATATCGGATGCCCGCCGGTATCGAGCGCGTTCTGATCGCCCCCCGAGCAGAAGCCCCGACCGGCGCCGGTGAGCACAATGGCCTTCACCGCCGGGTCGTTGTCTAGGTCTAGGAACACCTCCTCCAACGCGGTATGCATAGGCCAATTGATGGCGTTGAGGATTTCAGGCCGGTTCATGGTTATCACGGCCACACCGCTCGGGCGCATCTCTACGAGCAAGCCTTCATATTTCTTGTCTTTCATCATCAGTCTCCAGTTCTTCAAATGGGCGTCAGGCAGAGGCCGCAGGATGACGGACTGCGCCAGCGACCGTCCCGGCGGCCGCCTTGGCGTTCTCGAAGGCCTCTCGCTCGGCATAGTGGGCGGGGCGGGCGGCGCGGATGTCGGCAAGGATCGCGTCGGACGTGCGCACGACCGACCGGGGGTTTTTGAACCTGGGGATGACGTACTTCCCGAACAGCTCGATCGACTTCATCAGCTCCTTGTGCGGCATGCCGTCGATCCGCAGAGCAAGCGCGTCGATGCCGATATCGACGAACCGCTGGACCTGCCTGGCGCAGGTCTCGACGTCGCCGACAATGAAGCTCCCGGACTCGTCGAACAAATAGCGCTCGTTCTTGAAGTCGATGTTCTTGATCTTGCCGAGAGATCCATAGTCGGCGGACAGTTTCGAAAGCCGCTCGTAGGCGTCAATGGACAATGCGACGCTGTGAGCCAGCGTGGCCGCCCAGCGCTCCGCCTCCTCGTTTGTATCGGCGCAATGCATTCCGCCGGATATCACCGCCACCTTCTGCGCCTGCAGGGGGTATACGTGCTCGGCGCTCGCCAGCTCCTTGTCATAGAGCTCGGCCGACCTCTGCACGGAGGCGAACCCGCTATAGCCGCCGCCCATCATGGCGCCGATGCCCATCTGCGCCGCGGCGGTGATCGATTGCGGGCTCGAGGTCGCCATCATGATCGGCGGATAGGGCAGCGTCACGTGCTTGGGCGTCAGGCTGCGCGGCGGAATCTTGTAATGCTCGCCGACGAAAGAGAAGATGTCGTTCGACAGGGCCCGGCGGATGACCTCGATGCCCTCCATCTGCTGCGCCTTGGTCTCCTCGGGGTCGACCTCGAAGGCGCGCAGCGCGAGGGTGGTGTTGCCGCGGCCGACGGCGAGCCCGACGCGGCCATTCGATAGGATATCCTCGGTCGCCAGCCGCTCAGCAACGCGCAGCGCGTGATTGATCTTCTTGGGCAGCGGCGTGATCAGGTGGATGAACTGGATCCGACTGGTTAGCGCCATCATGTACGGGTAGATCACCTCGGGAGCGGAGGTCGAGGCCGTGCCGATCGCGAAATGTTGTTCGGAGCACCCGAACGCGTCGAAGCCGACTTTTTCCGCCAGGATCACTTCGTCGATGAGCTCGCGATAGCGGTGCGCGTGGGTGTGTCCCGGCTGGGTCTCTCCCTCGCTGAAGAAGATGAACCGCATGCGTTGTGCCTCCTTCGCACCTTCAATGTTAATCTAAACTAACTTTATGATCAGCAATTGCGTCCTGTCAACAACCTTTCGTCGCCGACCATCTAGAACCGTTCTTTACGATATTTGCTTTATATCCCGTATAATTCCTGATAAGGCGCGCGATGGAAAATCTTCAGCCCCTCGCCTAGCGATCTGGCGACGGCCCAGAAAAGTGAATCTATATTTACATGAAGACGAAATGAGATGTTCACATGATTCGTTCATTGAGCCCGGCACAGACGATGCTGGCGCGCGGGATGACACGGTGCTTCGCGGCCGCCACGTGGTACGGTGCGCCTCCATGAATATTCAGCCATTACCGATCAAGCGGGCATACAGCAGCGGGCGGCGCGAACAGTTGATCGCGGTCGCTGCTGAGCTCTTCCTGCAGCACTCATACGACGCGGTCACAGTTGAAATGATCGCTGCGCGCGCCGGCATCACTGGTCCTGGATTGTATCGCCACTTCCAGAACAAGCAGGCAGTCCTGATCGCGGTTCTGGAGGAACCGACGCGGATCGTGCACGAGGTTGCGAAACGGATCGCGGAGACGACGAAGGACCCAAAGGCCGCCATGATAGCGATGGTCGAGTCGCACATCCGGTTGATCCTTAAAGGACCACCAAGCACGCTGATCTTCACCAAGAACGAGCACGCTCTACCTGAACACGACCACAGACGGATCCGGCGCGAGATGGCGTTGTACGCGGAAGAGTGGATTTCCGTGATAATCCCGCTGCGGCCCGACCTGTCCGAACCCGAGGCACGACTGCTGACCCAGGCCGTGTTCTCCTTGCTCAACACGGCTGCGACGCTTAGGAAGGGCCTCGACGAGGAGTCGATCTTCTCCACTATGCGGCAGGCCGCGCTGCACGCGCTGCTCGGTCGCGGCGACCTCTGATCTACACCGGGCCTGCCGGTGCAAACCCCATCAATCAGACGGTACTCGCGGCGCGCAGAATCCCACGTATTAGCCATGGCTGCACGTGAGAGATCGAACTGTGATTGGCGCGTCCCGCGCGAGCCAGGTTTTGCCTAATTTCCTTCGGCCCTAGCTGCGGAGGCGTGTAGTGCTTGATGTTAGCAGGCTTTCCCTGGGTCCGACGGGCAAGGCGTCCTCAAGCGCAGCACTGCGACGACGCTGCGGTGAGTCGCCTACACGGCTTCTGCGCGTATCGGTCTAGGGGAAAGCATATGCATCGGGTCTTCCGAGAATTCATTGATGCAATAGTCGGCGCCGAAGATGCCGAAGGCTTCTCCAACGCGCTGGCAAAAACAGCATCGGCTTTGGACCTATCCTGTTTCGCTTATCTCGCTCTCCAGAGCGAAGAAGACAGGAAGCCTCGACTTATCTCAACATATCCAACGCGATGGACGACCCATTATCTAGATAAGAAATACCAAGTCATTGATCCCGTCATTCGAGAAGCCCTTCAGAGCCCGGAGCCTTTTCGATGGGGAATCGATTTTCGATCACAAACCAGTTCAAAAGAGCAGCGGCGACTATTCGATGAAGCCGCGCAATGCGGAATCCGGTTCGGCTTCACGGTGCCGATTCACGACGGGCATGGGCCAATCTCCGCATTGACTTTCGCTACTGACGAGAGCCGGCCACAATTCGAGAAATGCATTGATTCGTACACGCATGTCCTTCAACTCATGGCGATGTATTTTCATGCTCACGTTCGTCGCAAGCTCGGAAACGAACGTGGTCTCGACGGAATTCGGCTATCGCGCCGCGAAGTAGAATGTTTGGAGTGGGCGGCTCAAGGAAAAAGCTCTTGGGAAATCGGCTGCATTCTCGGTATCTCGCGCAACACCGTTGCGTATTACTTAGAGAATGCGAAGGAAAAGCTCGGCGTTCGCACAATCGCGCAGGCGGTAACACACTTGGCGGCTGCAAATAGAAAAAAGCAAAATTAGGGTGCCTTCCCCCTACAACTACAGGTGATGATTTGAGGCGATAATCGCGCTTCAACGAAGGCTCTTCAACACTTCTGGAGGGATTATGATCCAGTTGATCACACCACCTTCGTATGGAGAGCTTTCCGACGCCCTCGTTGAGATGCATCGGTTGCGGCATCGTGTCTTCAAACTGCGCATGGCATGGGAGGTTGAAACCAGCAGCGACATGGAGATCGACGAATTCGACGCGCTGCATCCTGACTATCTAATCCAGGTAGATGAAAACGGCCAAGTGCAAGGTTCCGTACGCCTGCTCCCCACGCTCGGCCCAACCATGCTTCGCGACACCTTTCCCGCGCTTCTTGAAGGTCAACCCGCGCCGTCAACTCCGCTAGTATGGGAAAGCAGCAGGTTCGCTATCGACATTGCAGCCGACGCCCCCAAAGGAAATCACGGCATAACTCGCGCCGCATACGAGCTGTTTGCCGGAATGGTCGAGTTCGGGCTCTCACGACAACTCACTGATATCGTTACTGTCACAGATCTCCGAATGGAGCGGATCCTTCGACGGGTCGGTTGGCCGCTGCGACGCATTGGCAATCCGGCCACAATCGGCAACACCGTGGCCTTGGCGGGTTACCTTGCGATTTCGAGCGAAGTTCTCCGGAATCTCCGTAAGGCCGGAGGTCTTTCGACACCGACTCTCTGGACGCCAGTAATCTTTGCTGCCGCCTAGAACGATCCCTGCCAATGAACGAGATAGGGTCCTCGCCTAGATCGGGGACTTCCTGTCTTGTGGTTTGTTACCGAGCTTCGAAAATGACAGAAACCGGGATCCAACACAATCGGCGGAACACAGCGAGCGCGATTGACCTGCAACAGCTTCGATTCGCTGTGGTTGCCAGCGACTACGGGAGCTTTCGACGAGCCGCTGATGTCCTTTCGATCAAGCACACTGTCCTGAGCCGATCCATCGGTCAGCTTGAATATCTGGTTGGGACTTCACTATTCGAACGTTCCAGCGGGGGAATCAAGCCCACTATCGCTGGCCAAGCGGTTTTGCGAATTGCGCGGCTGATCCTGGAACAGGTCGACCTACTCGTCGAAACCGGGCGGTCCGGTGGTCGCGGCGATACTGGCCATCTTGTTATTGGCTTCTATACGTCCGTGTCCACCGGCAATTTGCGAGCGACGATAGGTGAATTTAAGAAGCTGCTCCCGCAGATCGAATTGGCAACGATGGAGCGCTCTCGCTTTCATCTGATGACCGCGCTGCGTAACGGGACCGTCGACGTCGTCGTTAGCCCTGGACGTCTGGCTTGTCTGGACGTCAAATCACTACTGCTGTGGAGCGAGCGCATCTTGATCTCGTTGCCTCAGGATCACTACCTAGCGGCACGCGAGATCATCTATTGGGCCGATTTGCGCAACGAAAAGATACTTCTAAGCAAGATTGATCCTGGACGCGAACTCGAGGATCTCCTGATTTCGAAGCTCGCCTCACCTGGCGACCGGCCCGCAGTAGAGCGCCACGACGTAAGCCGCGGCATTATCAAAAATCTGACGAGTATGGGCATGGGGCTCAGTTTGGTGATGGAATCGGATGTCGGCGCAAGTTTCGCTGGGCTCGTGTACCGGGAATTGCACGACGGGACGGGACCTAGCCGGGTGGACTTCTTTGCGCGTTGGCGCGACGACAATGAAAATCCGGCTCTAAGCCGTTTCCTCAATCTGTTGGCAGAGCGCTATCCCTCACCTTCGCCGGCTCTCGGGGGTTGAGCGGCTCGTCTCGCCTTGGCGAATCCGCGGTCCGTGGCCATAAAGCGCGCCAACATCGGCGCGATCAGCTTCGCCGGATCGATGCGCTGCCCATTTTCGCGTGCCAAGGCCTCCGCATAGGCGACGAGATCCCGATGCACCGATGCTGGAAGCTCAGTGGTGAGCTTGACCGGCTTGTCGTCCGGCAGGGCCCCTATTCTCAACTTGGGCATCCCCTATCCTCCGTATGGCACAAGTATGAGGTCGCGATTGACGAGAACGCGAACCGGGAAACCAGATCGCACGGTCAGAGTGGGCTGGATATTGAGACTTCGTCGAACCACCTGCTGTCCGGTCTGGTTCAGGGAGTCCGAGGCTCCGTGTCGCAATGCCTGGATGATCGCGCTGTCGTTGCTGTTAGTGTCGGAGCCGGCCCCCAGTTCAGTCCCGACCGCCAAAAACGTTGATAGTGCCGCAGCCTTGAACAGCTCGCCCCAGTGATTATCGACTTGGTCTTCAAGGCCAGCATACCCAGCGGTGTCAGCGCCAGGCTGCCGCTCGAGAACGATAGATCGTCCATTCGGCATGATCAGCCGGGTCCAGACCAGCAGAACGCGGGATTGGCCGAACGTGACTTGGCTATCGTAGATGCCGATCAGACGCGCTCCCTGAGGGACAAGCAGAAAGCGACCCGTCGGCGTGTCAAAGACATTCTCGGTTACCTGCGCGGTAACTTGGCCTGGCAGGTCCGATCGAATCCCAGTGATCAGCGCTCCTGGAATCACCGTTCCAGCCTGCACGATGTAGGGTGAAGCAGGCTTAGTAACACGGTCAGGGCTTACCGTGCGACGGTCCACAGAGGCGTTCACGAAGGCAAGCTTCCGGTCTTGACCGTTCTGCGCAGATCCATCGTCGCCGGTGCTCGTCGCGCTCGCCGGCACGACGCGGTCACCTTCAACTGCCGCAGCGGTGGTCGGACGCACTTCTCGTCCATTGGTCGCAGCGAACAAATGGCTGATGCGGGCTGCCTCGGTCTCTTGATCTCGGCGCTGCTGCTCCGGATCACCACCGATCGTCGGCGACTGGCCTTGAGCGGCAAGGATCGGTCGACCGAGGTCCCCAGGGAGCGGCGGGCCAAGCTGCGGGATTGGCTGGCGCGGTACGCCAGCATAATCGTTCGGCAGCGTCGTAATGCCGTCAGCCACATTGTGATGGTCGGTACTGTAAAGCTCATCAGCCGCCTGATTACGGGAGCGATTGCTCTGCAGCGACCACAGTACCGCTCCGCCGATGACAAGCAGGGCAACCGCGCTCCCGCCGGCCAAGACTTTCCGCGACAATCGTGTCACGCGCGGATGCTCTGCTCTCAAGCGGAAGCTTTCGGACTGTTCCTCTCGTGTCTCCGGCGGAACTGCTTGCTCGTGATCGTTTACATTATGAGTGTTCATGATGACGGCCTCCCGTCGGTCCTGACAATACGGACCCTCTGCTGGTGGTCGCCGCCGAGCCGGAGTTCGGCGGCTGCAAACAGCCGATCGACGATCAGCACGTTGCCGTACGCGCGATAGTTGACGAGTTCGGTCTTGCCGTCTGGACCGATGACGAAGAGCGGAGGCATCTCGCCCTGCACGATGCCTTGCGGGAATTCGACATAGACCTTGCGGCCATCGTCATATGCGGCGATGGGCCGCCAGGGAGGACTGTCCCCTTCGATGGCATAGCGCGAGATGCGCTGCGCCGGATCCGGAAGAACGGGTTTCAGAGCGACTGCACGGGAACGGTCACGTGCTGTTTCCGCATAGTACCAGGCAACGGATGGCATGTACGGCCGCTCGCGGGAGTGGAGCTCGATCAGGTAGGTGCGCCGATCGGTATTGACCACCAGATTGGTCTCGATCGATGCGCGGGTCGGCTTGACTAGGATATGGACGCGGCGCGTGTCACCACCCCCGCTCTCGGTATCACCCACGACCCAGCGTACGGTATCTCCGGCCGCGATCGGCCCGGATCCCGTCAACTGTTCTCCCTCCTCGAGGGCGATATCCGTGATCTGCCCCGGTGCGGCGTAGATCTGATAGAGCGCCCCGGGACTGTAGGCGTAGATTTGCGCCGCGTTGAAATACCCCCGCTTGCGCGGTTCGACCCGGGCTGCGCTGTTTGCGGTCTCAACCCGGCTCACGGGTTCAGCGTCTTCCTTCCCTCCCGACTTGCCGCCGAGCGCCGGCTTCCAGAGGGGTGGAACGTGAAGCGGTCGCGGTCTGTCGTCGAGAGTCGCTGGTACCGCCGGCAGCGGCGGGACTTCCGCGTCATAGCTGATCTCGGGCGGAATGTACGCCGCGCACCCACCGATCGCCGAGGAAGCAAGCAGGAGAACAAACAAGGCTGCTCGCTTCGCGGTCACGAATTGGGGCGGAGTCGGAGCGATCCTGCTGTACGGGACGGGATGCTTCGAATGTACGTCAGACGGCGTCTTGGTCACTGCCCCAACTCCTTTGACCAGCTGATGGCGTGGACGTAGACGCCAAGGGGATTCTTGCGCAGACGTTCGGCATCGCGCGGTGTCTCAATCACGATCGAGAGAATTGCAGTCCAGCGCTCAGTTGAGCTCAACGAGCCGTTGTCGTAGGTGCGCTGCGTCCATGCGATCCGAAAGCTTTCAGAAGACGCGCGAATGACGCTCGATACGTCGACTGAGACTTGGGCCTTGCCCAACCTGGCGAAAGGGTCGTTGTTGCGCGCGTAGTCGTTTAGCGCTGTCGCGCCACGATCGGTCGTAAAATCATACGCACGAAGCCAGTTCTGGCGCAAAACAATGCCGTCGGCTGGCAGGCCTCTGACATCCTCGATAAAGCGGGCCAGATGATAGGCGATCTGCGCGTCTGTGGGCTGATAATCGAAGTTGGCCGGCGCAACCCTCTGAGCCTGGCCAAGATGATCGACCTCGACAACCCACGGCGTAATCGATCCTTGGCTCGATTGCCAGACAAGTCCGCCCGCGAGGCCAGCGGACAGCATCAAGCAGCCGAACGCCATCAGGCGCCAGTTCTTGGCTTGCACGCGAGCGGATCCAATGCGCTCGTCCCAAACTTGAGCCGCCTTTTGATAAGGCGTAACCGGCTCGGGCATGCGCCCGTAGTGTACGGAAGGTCGTTTGAACATCGATAGTTGCCCCTGAGATCAAGTGATCGGTTTCGAGTCGTGCGGTGTCCGCGTTTGAGTTGCCCGTGCACCGGGTGGCGAAGGCGCAGTGGCTGCGTGTCAGCGCTCTCCTTCAGACAAATCGACGGACGAGCCGCTGCCACCGTGATCGCCTGAGCGGACCGCGTGGCCGGCTGCCGATGCACCGTGCCGAATAGTCTCGGCACGCTTCATGCGCCGCACCCAATCGGGTTGCCCTTCGGCTGAAGTGCTCGCGGCCTGCGCGCCGGCTTCCCCACCTCCGCCGAGGGCAGCAGCTGCGCGACGTAACGGGCTCATGGCGGCGGAAGCGCCCGCCTCCGCGACGCCGGCAAGGCCGCCACCTCGATAGGCGGCTGACGCTCCGCTTATGACAGCGCCGCCTCCGCGCGCGGCGCCCGCAATCGCGCCGCCAGCAAGGCCAGCGCCACCGGCAGCAACACCTGCGCCTGCCGCAACAACGCCGCCGGCAGCAAGGCCTGTTCCAACCGCGGCACCCGCACCGAGTTGGGGTCCGCCCGACACCAGGCCGTTTGCGATACCCGGACCGAAGATACCGAGGCCCAGCAACGAGAGCGCAGCAAGCACCAGTGTCATCGCGTCTTCTATGGTTGGCTGATTGCCACCGAAGCCAGCGGTGAATTGCGAGAACAGGGTCGATCCAATGCCGACGATGACGGCCAGGACTAGGACCTTAATCCCTGAAGATATGACGTTGCCCAAGATCCGTTCCGCGGCAAAGGCGGTCTTGCCAAACAAGCCAAATGGAATGAGCACAAAGCCGGCCAGCGTAGTGAGCTTGAACTCGATCAGGGTGATAAAGAGCTGGATCGCCAGAATGAAAAAGGCGAGCAACACCACGACCCAGGCGAACAGGAGAACGACGATCTGCACGAAATTCTCGAAGAAACTGATGTAGCCCATCAGGTAGGAGATCGAATCGAGCAGCGGTCGGCCGGCCTCGAGTCCGACCTGAGCGATCTTTCCCGGTCTAAGGAAGTCGGATGCGGACAGGCTTGTGCCGGATGCTTTCAGCCCAAGGCTGGCAAAGCTCTCGAAGATGATACGCGCCAGGCTGTTCCAGTTGCCGATGAGGTAGGCAAAGACCCCCACGAAGAGCGTCTTCTTGACGAGGCGCGCGATGACGTCCTCGTCCGTTCCCCAACTCCAGAACAACGCGGCGAGCGTGATGTCGATCGCGGCAAGGGTCGTTGCGAGATATCCGACATCACTCCCCAGCAGCCCGAAGCCATTGTCGATATAACGCGTGAACGTTTCCAGGAACTGGTCAATGATCCCCGTACCAGTCATGGCTTGTTCGCCTCGGGTGTCGCCGGGTTCGGATATCCCTGCGGGATCCGGCTTTGATCCTTTTGGGCAGGTATCGAGCTGGTTGAGTCATCGTCGCCGGGAGCTACAACGCCATCTTTCCTGCCAAGGAAGCGGCGCCGGTTTTCAGCCCAAATCTGCTGGCAGTGGCGATAGCCTGCCGTCTCCTGCGGAGTGACGCCGCGGCAACGTACGAGGTCGGCGTTGGCTGCATCGGTCTCCTGCTCCGCCTTCGGCGCCGACCCAAATTCGTCGCGGCCACGCAACTGAATGGTGCAGGCCGCGACGGCGACGAGGCCGATTGTCGTAAGCAGCGACAGCGCCTTGAATGCCCTTACATCAGTCATCAGTGGAACATCTGCACATTGGAGGATTGATAGCCCTGTCCTGGCGTCAGGAAGCGCCTGAGCTGCTCTCGCCCCTGATCCTGAGCCGAAGCGCGCTGAGCCGCTTCGAGGCTCTGCGCCCTGCCCTGCGCCGCCGCGGCCGCTGTGAGATCGGCAAGTTGCTGCGCTTGAAGCGCGAGGATCTGGTTGCCGGCCTGAGTTGCCTGCAAGGCGCCACTGGCACTCTGGCTCGAGGTTACAAGGGCAGACGTCTGGATGCGATTGTTGTCGAGGTTGCCAACGATGCCGGCCTGGACACGAAGTGCGTCTTGCGTCGCTGCATAGGAATTCTGCCATCGCGATTGAGCGTTGGAGATCAGCAACTGGTTCGACTGGCTGCTGGTCGCTGGCGCATAGCTTGTCGAGAAGGCATGATCGATCTGCTGCACGTCGAAGGCAATGCGCTGGGCCTGGGCCAGTAATTGCTGGGTGCGCTGGATCGATGATTCCAGTTGCTGCAGCGACGAATACGGCAGGTTTGTCAGATTCCTCGCCTGATTGATCAGCATCTGTGCCTCGTTCTGCAACGAGGTGATCTGATTATTGATCTGCTGGAGTTCCCGCGCGGCCGTCAGGACATTCTGGACGTAGTTGGTGGGATCGAAGACGATCAGCGCCCGTGCGGGCACCGTGACGCCAAGCAACAGCGCGAAGGCGGCCGTGGTCGCCAATAGGCCAAGAGGTCTCATAGCGATTTCTCCAGATTGCCGAGATTGGGGATCAGATCTGTCGCCCAGGCGACGCCGCGGTGCTGGAGCCAGGCAGGCACGAAGCCGCCGGGTCCATGTTCGGCGATGAGTTGCGAGATAGCGGCCTGGTCTGTCTTGGAAGAGGCTGCGGTGAATGCGAGCGCAACCTCGCCAAGGCCAAGTTCGAACATCCGGTTGCCGCGACGAGACTGGCAATAGTAGTCGCGCTTTGGCGTTGCCCGGCTCAGAAGCTCGATCTGGCGGTCATTGAGGCCGAAGCGGCGGTAGATGGCGGTGATCTGCGGTTCGATCGCCCGTTCGTTTGGCAGCAACAATCGCGTTGGGCAGCTTTCGATGATCGCCGGCGCAATCGCGGAACCATCAATGTCCGAAAGCGACTGAGTGGCGAAGATGACGGACGCGTTCTTCTTCCGAAGCGTCTTCAGCCATTCCCGGAGTTGCCCCGCAAAATCATCGTCATCGAGGGCAAGCCAACCCTCGTCGACAATCAGGAGTGTCGGCCGGCCATCGAGACGATCACCAATACGATGGAAGAGGTACGCCAGCACGGCCGGCGCCGCACTCGTTCCGATCAAGCCTTCGGTCTCAAACGCCTGGACCGAGGCCTCGCCAAGGCGCTCGAATTCAGCATCGAGCAGACGCCCGGAAGGGCCGCCCAGGCAGTACGGTTGCAAGGCGCGTTTCAGGGAGTTCGATTGCAGCAGGACTGACAGGCCCGTCAGGGTGCGCTCCTGCCTGGGCGCCGAAGCGAGTGACGTCAGCGCCGACCACAAGTGATCCTTGACCTCCGGAGTGATCTCGATCTTTTCCCGCGCCAGGATCGCGCCGATCCACTCGGTGGCCCATCCCCGCTCGGAAGGATCGTCGATCCAGGCTAGCGGCTGCAGGGCGACGGGGTTTTCGTCCCCGTCCGACAAGGCACCACCTAAATCGTGCCAGTCGCCACCCATGGCGAGTGCGGCCGCCCGGATCGAACCACCGAAATCGAACGCGAACACCTGAGAGTTCGGATAGCGGCGGAATTGCAGCGCCATCAGAGCCAGCAACACGGATTTACCGGCGCCAGTCGGGCCAACCACGAGGGTATGGCCGACGTCGCCGACGTGGAGCGAGAAACGGAACGGCGTTGAGCCCTCGGTCTTGCCGAATAGAAGCGGCGGGCCTTTGAAATGCAGGTCCCTCGCCTCGCCGGCCCACACGGCCGACATAGGAATCATATGGGCGAGGTTGAGGGTCGATACCGGTGGCTGCCGCACATTCGCATAGACATGCCCCGGCAGGCTGCCGAGCCAGGCCTCGACGGCGTTCACCGTCTCGATCATGCAGGTGAAATCGTGGCCCTGTATGACCTTCTCGACCAGCCTCAGCTTTTCATCGGCGGCATTGGGATCGCGGTCCCAGACGGTAATGGTCGCCGTGACAAAGGCTTGTCCGATCTGATCCGAACCCAATTCCTGCAACGCCGCGTCGGCATCAACCGCCTTGTTGTGGGCGTCGGTATCGAGCAGCGTCGACGCCTCGTTCGTCATGACCTCCTTGAGGATGGCGCCGATGGACTTTCGCTTGGCAAACCACTGCCGCCGAATCTTGGTCAGCAGCTTGGTGGCGTCGGTCTTGTCGAGCATGATCGCCCGGGTCGACCAACGATAAGAGAATGGCAGGCGATTCAGGTCGTCCAGGATCCCCGGGGTCGTGGCGCTCGGAAAGCCAACAATCGTCAGGACCCGAAGATTGGCTGAACCCAACATCGGCTCGAGCCCGCCAGTCAGCGGCTGGTCGGCCAATAGCGCATCGATGTACATCGGAATTTCTGGCATCCGAACGCGATGACGCTTGGTCGAAATCGTCGAGTGCAGGTAGGTCAGCGTATCCGGATCATCGAGCCAGGCGCATTCGGGCATGAATCCTTCAACGAGTTGAAGCACGCGATTGGTTTGATCTACAAACCCGCGCAGCACTTCCCGGGCATCTGCTCCAACGGTGCGGTCGCGACCTTCATAGAGCAATCGCTCCGCCTTAGCTGCTCCCTCCTCCGGCGGCAGATAGAGGAAAGTTAGGAAATAGCTGGACTCATAGTGAGCTCCGGCCTCTTCGAACTGGGCCCTGCGCTCGGCGTCAACCAGTGCGGATGCGACATCCGGAAATGTGCCCGGAGGATAGGCCCCAGCAAAATGACGCTGCGCCTCGACGAAGACGGCCCAGCCTGATCCCAAGCGACGCAAGGCGTTATTCAAGCGACCCACGACGGCGACGAGTTCAGCCGGCACTGCGCTATCGAGGTCAGGCCCCCTGAACTTTGCCGTCCGCTGGAACGAGCCGTCCTTGTTCAGGATGATACCCTCGTCGACGAGAGTTGCCCAGGGCAGGAAGTCGGCGAGACGCACGCTGGAATGGCGATATTCGGCAAGGTTCATCATGACTGAGGGCTCAGGTGTTGAGATGTGCGGGAATGCGCAGATGCCGGCGCACGACGTCGACAAAGGCAGGATCGCGCCTCGCAGCCCAGACGGCGGCCATGTGACCGATGAACCAGAGGACAAGACCCGCAATCCAGAGCCGCAATCCCAGCCCAAGCGCTGCCGCAAGTGTACCGTTGATGATCGCAACGGACCGCGGCGCGCCGCCCATCAGGATCGGCTCAGTGAGCGCCCGGTGAACGGGCACGACAAAGCCAGCCACCTGATCATCCATCAGATCACCACGCCGCCGCCGAAGGAGAAGAACGACAGGAAGAAGCTCGAAGCGGCAAACGCGATCGACAGACCGAACACGATCTGGATCAGCCTGCGGAAACCACCTGAGGAGTCCCCGAAGGCCAGCGTGAGCCCGGTCACCACGATGATGATGACGGCGATGATCTTGGCGACCGGCCCTTCCACCGACTGCAAGATCTGATTGAGTGGCTGTTCCCACGGCATGTTCGAGCCAGCCGCCCACGCCGGCTGGGCTGCCCCAAGCACCGCGCCGAAGGCGGCGAATGATGCACCTCGAAGAAAGCCAAACTTCTTATTCATGTCAGTCTCCTGCTGATGAAAGGCTGTAGTCGCCGCTCACACCGAGCCCTAAGACAGTGGCGAGCTCAGCAAGGCGGCGGTCTGCGCCGCGGCCTGCAAGGACGGCGACGAGGTTGATGGTTTCGGCAATCAGGGCGCGCGGAACCGTGATGACGGCTTCCTGGATGAGTTGCTCGAGCCGCCGCAGCGCACCGAGTGCGGTACCCGCATGAATGGTCCCAATGCCGCCTGGATGCCCGGTCCCCCAAGCTTTGAGGAGATCGAGCGCCTCGGCACCTCGGACCTCGCCAATGGGAATGCGATCAGGCCGTAGGCGCAGCGAAGACCGAACGAGGTCCGACAGCGTGGCCACGCCATCTTTTGTTCGAAGCGCGACAAGGTTGGGTGCTTTGCACTGGAGTTCGCGCGTATCTTCGATCAGCACGACCCGATCAGCAGTTTTCGCCACCTCGGCCAGTAGTGCATTCGTCAAGGTTGTCTTGCCGGTCGATGTCCCACCGGCGACGAGGATATTCTTGCGTGCGGCGACTGCGCTCTTGAGGATCGTGGCCTGCTCTGAGGTCATGATCTCCCTGGCGACGTAGTCGTCGAGCGTAAACACGGCGACGGCCGGTTTGCGGATAGCAAAGGCCGGTGCTGCAACGACCGGCGGCAAGAGACCTTCGAAGCGCTCACCACTCCCTGGCAGTTCGGCCGAAACCCGTGGCGCGCCGGCATGCACCTCGGCGCCTACGTGATGCGCAACCAGGCGAACGATGCGCTCGCCATCCGCGGCCGACAGAGTTTCGCCTGTGTCGATCAGGCCATTCGACAACCGGTCGATCCACAGCCGCCCATCTGGGTTGAGCATTACCTCGATGATCGCTTCGTCTTCGAGGTAGCCAGCGATCGCCGCGCCCAGCGCGCTGCGCAGCATTCGCGCACCGCGCGAACTCGCTTCCGATTGAATGGAATGGATTACCACCGTTCGCCCCCACCGAATGAGGACTCCAACGAGCGTCCTCATATGGGGATGATTAGAAAAGGCACCGATGGACCTAGCGCAATAAGCGACTTCAGTGATCGTAGACTAGCGTAGAAAAAGAAAGACCGAGAACTGATGCTTGTGGTCTGCTCAATCGTATCGTGCTCGGCGATCTACCGCTCACCACTCCGCATTGTCATCCGCGGGCACCAGTATTACCGAGTTCTCATACACGCCGAGGGGTTCGAGAGCGTTGGAGTCACTTGCCGGCTTGAAGAAGAGGATTGAACTCATCCACGAGGCCATGGATTGGCACCAAGGCAGCGCGAACCAGACCAACGCCGCGATTTGCAGTACTATATTGAGACCAAACGCGACTTGATAGGCTTGGACTGGCCTATGCCCATCATTTGCGGACCATTGCTCCAGGATAAGACCTGTCGAGTATTGCGCCAGAAATGCCCAACCGAAGTGCAAAACGTTCAAGGCACCATTGGCACGGCCGGCAAGCTCCGGCGGGAAGTAATCCGCTATCACCGCGAAGCTGACCACTGTCGCCGTTCCGACAATTGCGACAATAGACCAAGGAAAGATGGACGGCAAAGACGCTCGCAGGATCAGTGATAACTCAGCCGCGATGAACAGCACCGCAACCATCGCTAACACCGCCTCCGCCCCGATGCCTCTCCGCTTGATGGAATGGACGGTCGTACCGAATAACCAGGCGCCAGCGCTCAATACGATGGACATCATAAAAAGCTGTTTGACGAGACTTGCGCGATCAAGCCCCTCCACGTCGGTCAGCCACGGCGATGCCCACAATCCCTGCAGAGACCAGGCCGAACCAACGCATGTCGCCGACAACGGGGCAACGCGCCAGAAGCGCCGATCGCCGAAAACGGAGCCGAGGGTGGCATGCGCTGTTGATGGGACAACGATTCGTTCAGGCACCACGACATAGATGAGAATGGCAGTCGCACCGGTGGCGGCCGCCAGGATCTCAAAGAGCTGCCGCCAGCCCATCCAAGCGAGCAGGTGTTCGACGGGAGTCGTAGCGGTCACCGCTCCTAGCGAGCCCAGCATGACCATGTAGCCGTTCAGCAAGGCAACTCGCTCCTTCGGGAACCAAAGGATGATGGACTTCAATCCAGCGGTCAGTGCAGCCGCCACGCCAAGCCCGATCATTGCACGCGCGATCAGAAGTGACGAAGCTGGTCGATACCGCGAATAGCCCAGCGCCCGTTGCTGCGAGTAAGAGCAGAACACTTTGGACGCGCCGCGGACCAAATCGGTCCAACAATATGCCGACGGGGATCTGAGCCGCCGCGAACACAAAGAAATAGACTGACGTAAGCAACCCGAGGTCGGCAGTCCCAAGCCCGGTGTCCGAGCTGAGCTGACTGGCGATCAAAGCGTTGATCGTTCGAAACAGGTACGAAAGATAGTATCCAGCAGCAAAAGGGAGAAAAACGCGAGCAATTCCACACCATCCTTTTGAGATTTGCATGCCGGCCCCTCTCGCTGTCAACTCTTTCGAGCCGATAGCGCGTCCAGCTTTTTGCCAGTCCGGCTAAATCATTGCCGTCGTGGGTTGGCGTAGAAAAAGAAGGTCAGGCGCGATAGCGCATCCAGGACGTTCGGTCAGGACTCGTCGGCCGGTTCCTGACGGCGGATATCTTCCGGAATTTCGTGCAGAAAGCTTTGCCCCTTCTGCAAGCGGCGCCCCAGCGCCTCGACAAATCCTTCAAAGCGCTCCCTGCCCTTTATCTGCGCGGCCGCCTGTGCATCGTTGGGCAACGGGGGTGTAATCGTCAGCCAGAAACGAATGAAGAGGGCCAAAGTCTCGGCCGTCAAGCCAACGTCGCGCTCCAGCCTTTGGATCTGACGCGACAGCCGATCCAGGCGACGGGTAAACGCTGCCTCCCGCCTGTCCGCTGCATCCGGTGACAGAAACGAAGCGACAGCTGCTTCTACGATCGCAGACCGGGAAAGCTTCTGGCGATCGGCTAGATCCGAGATCTGCTTCAGAAGCTCTGGCGGGAAATAGACGTTCATCCGGTCGCGCATGATGTCTTAGAGCTCCATGCCGTCATTCGGATCCATGGCGACCTGACGGGCGACGCCACGCATCTGCTGACGCATCAGCTTGGACTGACGGACCGCATCCTCGTCATCGTCGAGAACAGCAGCAAATTCCTCGGCTGGCGTCGGCTCGGTTGTTTCCTTGACGATCGCGACGTGATCGGGGAGTTCGGGCTCACGACGGAGCCCGCTATTCGCTGTGTCTTCCTCGGCCTCCGTGGCTCTTTCAGTTGGACCTGCCGTCGGTTTCAACGGTCCGAGCGCTGACCATCCGTCCGTTCGCGGCGATCGGCCGGCGCTCGCCGGATCGGGCGGTGACAAAACCCGCTCGGTGAACCGGCGATCCTCGTAGTAGCGGACCTTCTTCGCCCTGATCGGCGCCGTCCCTGCCACCATAACGATCTCGTCTATCGGCGGAAGCTGCATGACCTCGCCCGGGGTCAAGAGCGGCCTTGCCGTCTCCTGGCGCGAGACCATGAGGTGACCCAGCCAGGGATTCAACCTGTGACCGGCATAGTTCTTCATCGCCCTCATCTCGGTCGCCGTGCCCAGCGCGTCGGACACCCGCTTGGCGGTCCGCTCATCGTTGGTCGCGAAGCTGACGCGGACGTGACAATTGTCGAGAATGGCGTTGTTAGGCCCGTATGCCTTTTCGATCTGATTGAGAGACTGCGCGATCAAGAAACTTTTGATGCCGTACCCGGCCATGAAGGCGAGCGCGGACTCGAAGAAGTCAAGCCGCCCGAGCGCCGGGAACTCGTCAAGCATCATCAGGACCCGATGCCGGCGGTCGCGGGCGTGCAAGTCCTCAGTCAGACGTCGGCCAATCTGGTTCAGCACCAGACGAATCAGCGGCTTGGTCCGTGAGATATCCGATGGCGGCACCACGAGATACAGCGTCGTAGGGCGGCTATCTGCGATCAGATCGGCGATCCGCCAGTGGCAACGGCGGGTCACCTGGGCCACCACGGGATCGCGATAAAGTCCGAGGAACGACATCGCGGTGGACAGGACGCCAGAGCGTTCATTCTCGGACTTGTTGAGGAGTTCGCGCGCGGTAGATGCGACCACGGGATGCGCACCCGGCTCGCCAAGGTGCGGCGTGGTCATCATCGCCTTCAGCGTTGCCTCGATCGGCCGCTTCGGGTCGGACAGAAAGGCGGCGACGCCAGCCAAGGTCTTGTCCGCCTCAGCATAGAGGACATGGAGGATGGCGCCGACCAGGAGCGAATGACTGGTCTTCTCCCAATGGTTCCGCTTGTCGAGCGAGCCTTCGGGGTCGACCAGGACGTCAGCCACGTTCTGGACGTCGCGAACCTCCCATTCCCCGCGCCGGACCTCCAGCAGCGGATTGTAGGCTGATGATTTTGGATTGGTGGGATCGAACAACAGGACGCGGCCATGCAGCGCGCGGAAGCCGGCGGTCAGTTGCCAGTTCTCGCCCTTGATGTCGTGAACGATGGCCGAGCCTGGCCAAGCCAGCAGGGAGGGGACGACAAGCCCGACGCCTTTGCCGGACCGGGTGGGCGCGAAACACAACACATGTTCCGGTCCATCATGGCGGAGGTAGTCGCGGTCGAGCTTGCCCAGCACCACACCATCCGGACCAAGAAGTCCCGCCGCTCGAACCTCCTCCAGACCAGCCCAGCGCGCCGAACCATAGGTCTCGACATTCTTGGCCTCGCGTGCCCGCCAGACCGACATGCCGATTGCCACCGCGATCGACACGAAGGTCCCCGACGCTGCGATGAAGGCACCCTCGACGAAGACCTGTGGCGCATAGGCGTCGTAGACGAACCACCACCAGAAGAAGACGGGCGGATAGTAGACCTTGAAGCCCGATAGTTCGAACCAGGGCCGCCCAAGCTCAGGTTGCCAGGCGAGCCGCCAAGCCGTCCACTCGGTTGCTCCCCAGATGGCCAGCAAGACGATCAGGCCGACAACGATCACCTGCCCCCAGAGTATTTTGGTTCCGGACATTCCGAGCGTCCTTCCGCAACTGAATTGGAGAGATTGCTAGAGGCCGAGGTCGCGCTTGCGACCAAAACCCCATTCGATGCCGCCGCCGTCCTTCACGACGCCGGTGACGTGTTGACCGAGTTTCTGTTCGAGCTCGCGCGACCAGGGCACGAGCTGGAAGCCAAGCCCACTATCGATCATGGCGAAGCGTCCCGAGGCGAGCGTCAGTCGCTGACGATACGTGCCCGCCACATGCTCCCCGGAGGCGGCGTCCACATGAAACAAGCCGGTGTGGGCCGATACCTTTGATGCCACCTCATCCAGTTCACGCCGGCGCAACGTGTTCAGGAGGTCGCGCTGCAGGATGATGCGTTGGCCCTGCCGTCGTGCCAGACCCTTCTGGATCAGATGCTCGGTACGAGCTTCCATGGCGTTGCGGGTCTCGCGACCGAATCCGCCCATGGCGAGCGGCAAAGTTTCGCGCTCGACCAGCCTGTGGTCGAGCCAAGTCGCCCCTTTTGCAGTAATCTGCTCGCCGAGATCGAGATCGGAACGGGTCGCGAGCACCAACGTGGGGCGCGGATCGCCGGCTTGACCGAAGCGTCGGACTTCGACGATTCCGCCGATCGGCGGCGCGTGTTCGAAGGCTTCGAGCCCTCGAAAGCGCACGTGGTGCGCGCGTCCGTCTGCTCCGTCGATCACGGCGTAGGCCTCGCCAGTCAGTTCGTCATGCAATCCCCGGTCGACCAGCCGTCCGACAATCTGGGACGTCGGCTGTCCACTTTCGATGACGAAGTCGGCAACGCCGCGCGCTTCCCCACGCTCGGTAAAGGCGCTGTGCATGGTCTTGATGATGTCGCCGCGCATACCGAGGTCGCGCAAGCTACGCTCGGCCTCGAGCCCTACCATCCATTCCCCTGGCGCAGCGGACGCGGCAAGGCCCACCTTCTCCAGGTGTTGAAGGCGACCGACCATCAGCCGCCGGATCTCGGGATCAAACTTGCCGGGATTATCGGGACGTAGATCGATGTAGCCGGTCTCGTCTGCCTCCAGCCGGATCTCTCGATCGAGCCGCGTCCATCGTTCTGCCGTGACTTCCCTCTCCAGCGAATTGCGGATGTTGTGCTCCGGCTTTGGACCGAGTTCAATGGCCACCAGTTCCTCAGCACGTGAGCGCAGGCCCTGGCTGATGTAGTCGCGGGAGATCACGAGATCCGACCCTTCCTCATCTACGCCCCGCACGAGAAGGTGGACGTGAGGGTTGTCGGTATTCCAATGATCGACAGCCACCCAATCGAGCCGCGTGCCGAGATCGGTCTCCATCTGCCTGGCGAGGTCGCGGGTGAAGGCCCTCAGGTCGGTCATGTCGCCGGCATCCTCGGGCGAGACGATGAACCTGAAATGATGCCGGTCGTCGTTGCACCGTTCCGCGAAAGCTGCGCTATCGGCGCGTTCGCTGCCGGCATCGAACATCTCGGCCCGCTCACCACTCCGGCTCACACCGTCGCGCTTCAGATACGAGAGATGGGCCGTCAATGGCGCTGAGCGGAACGCCCGCCCTTTGTGACGAACCACGCGCGCCTTCACCACAACGCGCCGCGTCGGACTGAACAATCTGGTGCGGCTAAACGACAGCCGGCCGCGGCCAAACGTCGAGCGCCCGTAGGCCGCCGAACGCCTGCCAACCGCAGACTGACTAGAGGTGTGCCCGGCCCTCTTCGCGGCGCGCAGCACCTGGTTGATGAAACTCTTCTGGTTAGGTGCGCGGGTGCCGCGAATGCGCCCGGGCCGAATACGTAGATCGCTGTCGCCCACGCTCACGGCAGGCCCTCCCAACGATCAAAAGCGGGCACGGTGCCGAAAACGCCTTTGACTGCATTCGTCAAAAAGCAGGGCGCGGCACGCGCCCCGACCGACCGGCACGCCAGAACCCAAGCCATGCCAATGGCTTGCGGTTCGACCGGCGAGCCCCTTTTATCTCGCCGTTCTGCCGTCGTGCTCTCCCAGTCGCCGGATCCCGACAGAGCCGCCGCGAGTTGGCAGCCAACTCGCGAAGCCCCCGCTGCTTCCGAGCGCTTGCGATAGCGATCGTTACCCGAAGGGCCGAGACACCCGCAGGGTGGCTCGGTGAGGAGCGAAGCGACGAGTAGAGCGCGGGCCGAAGGCATCGCCCATACGCCATCAGCTTGCGAACCCGTACACTTGGTCATTGCGATGCTCCCGAATCCAATCGAGGGACGAACATGCCAATTGGCCGGGGGACCATGGGCGAAACATCGGCCGCCGAGATCGCTGTCGTGACGCCGCTCGACGGCATGAGTGCCGGTAACCGAACGCGCGTTTTCATGAGATCGGATCGCGTGACGAATAGCGTCGCAGCTGCTGATGACTGTCCGCTGGACGTCCATCTCGGCGGCAGTTCGATGGCAAGCAGATTTGCAAGCTTTGCGACGTATGCTCGCGTCTCGTCCGGCAGAGGGCCGCCTGCCAGATGCTCTTCATAGCGGGATGGTCCCGCGTTGTACGCGGCAAACACGCCGGGCGAGCCATACCGATCGAGCAGTTCGCGCAGATAGGCCGTGCCAGCCAGAATGTTGTCGTGCGGGTCGTAGGGATCGTTCCCGAGATTGTAGCGCTCGCGAAGTTCCGCCCAAGTCGCCGGCATGATTTGCATTAGGCCCATTGCGCCGTTTGCCGATCTGGCGTGCACGTCACCAGCACTCTCGATGCGTTGGACTGATCGGATCCAGTTCGGCGCAATCGCAAATCGTTGTGAGGCTTCATTAATGAAGCCGGCAAATGAAGGGGCGGTCTGACTGATCGCCGGCTCGGCGGTTGATCCGCTCTGGGCCAAAGCAGCACTGTCGAACGCGGTCAGAAGAAGCATCAGGGGCACGACAGCACAAATGCGCGTGCCCAACCGACCCAAGCACGCGGTTGGGCTCGCGCCAGCCTTGCAGACATCGATCGAGACGGAGGAATTATCTCGCAATCGATCGAACAAGGGAATGGCGAGGAGAACACGTCGAATACGCACGATCACTCCTCCCACATCCACACCGGCTTCGCACGGCCGATCACGCTGGATGCCGGAAGAAATCCAAAATACCGGCCATCAAGAGAATCGTCCGACTGCCAGTTCATCAGAAACAGCTCGCCGTCGCCGACGACGCGGCAGCCCTGCCATTTCGGCAGAGGCCTGCCTCGTCTGTCGTGATCCTTCGCCTCGCCCACGGCGACGTCGTCGACCGAAATCGTGAGGCCGCGTCTGCAGACCGTCTGCCCGGGGAGTGCCAAGACCCGCTTGAGCATGGGAACGCCGACCGGCAGATAGCCGTTCAAATCGAGAAAGGTCGCAAGCGGCTCCGGGGGCTGAACGGCGACAAGCTCGGTGACATGGAAGTGCTTCGCCGGTCGTAAGCCGTAGAGACCGATTGGCACGCTCACCGATGCATTCCAAATGTAGAGCGGAAGCGGCTCCAGGACGATTGTCGTGACGAGTGCAGCAGCAGTTCCAAACGTCGCGATGAGTATCTTCAGGGAGCCATTCATCGCATCACCCTTTGGCGATGGAGCCAGGCCTGATGGCGCGCTTTCGTGTAAGAGCGCGGGTTTTCATTGACCGACAGACGGTTGTGAACGTGATGCCAGTGATCAGGAGCGACATCAGCCGGATCAATGCCGAGGGCCTCAACGGCGTCGACCATCTGCAGCACCCGTTCGACCTTCGGCCAACCGGAGAGCCGCAGCAAAATCTCTCCGCCGGGTGTCACATAAGGGACGGTCGAGCAGCGCTGTCCCGGAGCGACCGCGCGCAAGATGTCGATGCGCGAAATAATCGTCCCAAAGTCGTTCGAGGTCCAACGGACGAAGGCAAAGATGCTGCCCGGCGCAAATGACAGGACGCGCCGATGGCCATCAAGCTTGCGTTCCTTGACGACACGACCGAACCGAATGCGGTTTTCGATGCGCTTCTCGAGCCACAACACTTCCACTTCCGTGAGATCGCTCATGCGGTGGCTCCCTGACGCTGGAGCTGGCAGCCGTGAGCTTGGGGCTCCGTGGAGAGCGTGTGTGGCCCGCAAAGGCAGGCTGGACTGTCGGACCGCCGTTGCCGAGCGCCGCCAACATGGCTTTCGGCCTGCTCCGTTAGAAGAAATCCGAAGGATTTCCGGTTAGTAAAGTTAGAGCGGCGGGAAAGCGCGGAGAAACAAGCTCTTAAGCTCGATTTCGGTCCCCGATAGCACGAGGATCGGGTCCCCGATAGCACGAGGGTTGCGGTCCCCGATAGCACGAGCTGATTCACAGGTTGTCCTCCGAATTTGGAATGAGACCGCGGCGGCGCAAGCGTGCCGTTGAGGGATCAACAGGTTGAGGGGCGAAGTTCAGTCGCTCGCTGCCGTTCCGGTCGCGCGTGAGCACGAGCTGATAGCCGGGCAACGTCTGGCGCTGGACGATTTGGCGTACGTCGTAAGCAAAGTGCTTGAGCGGCGAGATGATGCCGGACTTGGCATGGAGGTGCACAAGGTCAAAACTCCAGCCGCCGTCCTGGCGCCCACCATGCTTGCGCACGAGTCGGTAGAGCCACCGCTCAAGTCCGCCCGTCAGCTCGAAATAGGCGCGATCGATCGTCAGCACGAGCGCGTCATCGATAACGCCAGCGTAGAACCAATCCGGCAGGATCAGTTCGATCCCAAATGGACGACCATTTGCATCGGCCGTCTCCTTCCACTCGTTGATCCAGGAGAAGCGATGCCGCCGTCGTTCTGTCGGCTGTCGGATCGATGTCATCACGGTCGTCGACTGAAGTCTGTCGAGACCCGCCTTCAGCCGGTCATAGTCGCGCGCGCTGGTGCCGCGGCCGACAAACGTCAAAATCTCATAAGGCGTTGCAGCCATCAGACGCGACGTCTTCAGACCTGCGTCACGGGCTTCGACGATCTGGGACGCGGCCCAGATCAGAACGTCTGCATCCCAGATGGTCGCCATGCCGTGTTCCGGCACGGCTTCGACACGAATTGCGATCGCACCGGCACGGAAATCGATCGGCACAATCCGCTTGGTCTTTGCGAGCGAGAAGAACGGATACGCCATCAGATCCTGCGCGTCGCGGGGCGCAAGATCGCCGGGTAACGCCCGAAAGAGCTCAAGCTGATCGCGTTCGGAATGGTGTTTGCGCCGCATGGTCACTGCTCTCACGCGGCAATCAGCGACGTTCCTGGCCCGCATACGGGCGCAGCGCGGGATGCTTCTTCGCCGGCAGCACCGTTCCGTTGCCGGGGTCGGACGTCGACGTCTTGGTACCCCGGTCGGCCCACGCTTTCAGGTCATCTACGGCGTAGACAACACGTCCGCCGATCTTCCGATACGTCGGTCCAGTACCGTACGTGCGATGTTTCTCCAGCGTGCGGCCGGACAGGCCAAGATAACGCGCGGCCTCCGGTGTACGCAGGAATCGCGGTGGTAGACCGGCCATCGGATCGGGCATTTGAGGACTCCAGGAGGACATCGCACTACGCTTGGCTAGGCCGGCGTGTGTGCGGTCATCATGGAGGAGCAATATCTCGGAGGGGGATGCCGAATATGGAGGAGTCGATTTTCGATACCCCTCAGCGACGGACTACCCGTCCTTGCGCCCGGGCCGCAGAAGTTTGCGGTAACCCCCGCGCATCAACGCGACGCCGCCTTGCACTAGGCGGATCGTTCGATTGCGCAGATCATGCGTCTTCCAGGCACGATCGGGGATTCGCTTTTTGCCGAAGAGCGCTTCGGCGATAACGCGATAGCTGCTGCCGCCGCTGCGAGCATCGAGCGCGCGGATCGCGGCGCTCAGACGTTCGCGCCGCTGTTTAGATAATTGTTGAAAGGCAGGACTTGGCGCGCGTCCATTCATCGCGCGCCACAGCCGGCGGGCTGCATACGCGCGCGCTTCGAAATCGCTGTCAAACGGCAATTCGGCTGAATATGACACGCCAAGTACTGGCGCGTCTTTGGACCAAATGCGGTGGTCCACCGCACCGATGCGCAGCACGGCATGCCAGCCGTCGACAGCGCGGCGCACCTCGCCAGCTGAAAGGTCAAGCAGTGGCTGAGACGGCGCGCTGCCGGCGTCGGCCACTGCAACCGTGACCGGAACGACCGCCGCTAGAACCTCAGGCGCCCAAAAGATCGTCTGCTCGTCAAAGGACCTCTGCGGGTCATGGGCGAAAGCAGAGGCCCCACCTCCTCCTGAATTCGTCTGTCACTTCGCCGTTCGGACTGTTGGCAATCATCACCTCGTACTCACGCCGATAGTCGGCGTTGCGGCGAAGACATTCCCAGGCGATGTCGGTGATTTCGGCGTCTTGTAGGCTCTTGTAGGATTCCGGCGACCGCCAGTCGAATTCAGGCATTGCTTCCGCCCCATTGCACGCAGCTAACAACGATTGCGGCGCAATAGGTATGAACGAGGCGGTTGTAGGAAGCCCCTAGTTTGGCACCACGTGGTGCCCCGGAATGACCACCCGTCAGGAAAAGAAAATAGTTCTGCCTGCAAGTCGTCAGCCGGCGATTTTCTTCTATTTTTGGCCGGTACCGCGCAACAGGCGGCCCTGCTCGGTCACCCATTTGGCGCGGGCAAGATGACTCTGATATGCGCTTCGCGCTCGGTCCGGCTCCCGTACCGGATCGATATGCAGCACGATTCGAGCGACTTCCATCCAGTCAGCCCCTTCCCTTTCGGCCTGCAGAAGGCGCATGTACGTCACCACATGCTGCTCATCGTAGGCAGTGAGAATTTGATCTGCCGGTGCAGCATCGGCGACGTCTGGGTCGAGCGGCGGCTTCCTCATAAAACTCCACGCCTTAGAATAGACAATTTCTAACACGCGAGCCGGAAGGAGCAGAAGCGTTAAAGCTGTCGCGGGAGCCGTCCGGAGGGCGTTTTGTCGAGAATACTCCGTGGTGAAATACTCTTCAAGGACATGCCCTCTCGCGTATGGATATACGCGAGATCCTTGCAATCAATTTGCGGAAGCTCCGGCAGGCCCGTGGTTTGTCACAGGAGGAATTGGCTCATCGTGCTGAAATTGACCGCACCTATATCAGCGCACTGGAGCGAAGCGTTTATGCGGCGGGTATCGACGTTGTCGATCGGCTCGCGCGCAGCCTGGGTGTCGAGGCCGCCGACCTGCTCACTCGGCCGCCCGCAAGCGCCAAGAAAAAGACTCGGGGGCAAGCCGAGTGATTGATGTCGAGCCGCTCGATCCGGCGGCCGTTTGCGCGCACTGATGCCTGGAAGGATGAGAAGCCCCGCCCGGCGGACCGGACGGGGCTTGGTGGGGCGCTCTTACTCGCCGGTCTTGCGCGGCCGCGACCAGAGCAGGGTGTAGCCTTCACCGCCTTCGTCGTCGAACAGGTTCGCGTAGATCGGCGCGTTGAACGAGGGGTCATCGAGCTTGAGCGAGAGGTAGTCGCGGCCCTCTTCGGAGCGTTTCGACCAAGCTGCTCCGATCTCGGCTCGGCCCACGTAGATGCGGTGGCTGGGAGCGTTGTCGTTGGATCGGTTGGTCTCGGCGACGATGCGGACGCCCTTGGCCTTCAGGCTCAGGGTCACGATCTCGCCCTGGAATTCGTTACCGACCTTCTTGAAAGAACCGATGTTAGCCATGTCACTTCTCCTGTTGTGTTTCGAGCCCGCGACCACCGCGGCCTCGATGGCGATCTAGGGCCGAGGACGATTGGCGACGCACCCGCTCGGGCCGGAGCGCAGCGGAGGACGTCGTTGTGGCGACTTTCTTGTCTCGCGAGGAATGGGCGAAGCCCAGGGGAAGAAAGTCGCATCAACGGCGTTGCGGCTCAGACGATCGAGGCGAAGCCGGTCTTCGGCCAGATCAAGCCATCAACGAGGCCACGTGCGTCCGCGTGCTGAACCACAATCTTACGGAGAAGCGTGGCTATCTCGGTTTTGATGAACAAGAGGTCGGAACAATTCAGCGCGGAAAGAGAAACAATCTCCTGCAAAAGGCGACATCGTCTCCCAAGAACCGATCGACGTAACATCGCTCTGCCGCAGCTGCGTGGGCCAGACCGAATGCTGGCAAGCTTGATCGAGGGGTTCCGAGGAGGACTGCCTCGCCCGTGCTCAGGTTTCGATCATCCCCGATTCACCCCGCCGATACGCGCACCTGTTCGACGACGAAGGCGGTAAATGGTCACCCTCGGGCCATGCGGCCGTAAGAACTGGTTAGGACGGGTTCTCCACCACCCCGGCCGGCTCGAACGGGCGGGTCTTCGCCAAAACCATCAAGCGCGTCCATGACGTAACGCCAATGCAGATTGCGCCGAGGCAAGCGAAGACCTCACGCCAGGCCAGCGAAGGCACCCCGATGTGGGACACGGCGAACACCACATGATAGCCAGCGACGGCGGCGGGAACAGCGAATGCTGTCGCGATCGCGATGCGCAAGGCCGAGGACCGAGTAACAGCGAAGGCGACTTGGCCGAGGACGAGCGTCAGCGCACCGCTGGCCGTTGCGATAAGCAGGGAGCCAATGAGGCCGGCGCCGCTCTGAAACGCTATCATCCCGATACTCAGGGCGACGAAAAACGGCAGGGCATACACTGCGAGCGCGAAAATCGCCCAGCAGAATAGGCCGATGCCGAGTGTGTTGAGAACAAACCCAATAGCGAGCATGGTGGTGGCTCCGTGTGCATAGATATACCAGTTGCGCCTTCCACCACCCCCACGGCGCAACTCTGGATATGAGACCGAAACGAGGCAGAGTTGCGGCGTGAGCAATTTCGCCTCGAAGACTTCAGTCGAGCAGACGGCGCTCACGCGCCGCCGAACCTCCAGACTGGGATGCCGAGCCGCTTCGCCTTATCGGCGAGGTTGTCCTGAATTCCCGTGCCCGGGAAGTGCATGACGCCGATCGGCAGGAGTTCAAGCATGGCGTCGTTGCGCTTGAACGGCGCTGCCTTGGCATGTTTCGTCCAATCAGGCTTGAAGGCGATCTGAGGCACCTTGCGGATCGTCGCCCATTTGGATGCGATCAGTTCGGCACCCTTCGGGGAGCCGCCATGGAGCAGAACCATGTCGGGATGCTTGGCGTGAACCTTGTCGAGACGGTCCCAGATGAGGTGGTGGTCGTTGAAGTCGAGCCCTCCGGTGAGCGCGATCTTCGGCCCAGCGGGCAGCATGACCTCGGTCTCGGCGCGGCGCTTGGCCGCGATGAAGTCGCGGGAGTCGATCATCGCTGCGGTCAGCGTACGGTGGTTCACCAGCGATCCCGATCGGGGGCGCCAGAATGAGCCGGTGTAAGTCTCGAAGCGCTCTATGGCCTGATCGCGGAAGAGCTCCAGGCAGTTGCGGCGCTCGATCAGTGTGATGCCTTCCGCTGTCATGCGCTCAAGTTCGACTGATCGAACTTCGGAGCCGTCCTGCTCGCGCTGGCTCTTCTGCTGCGCTCGCTCGTTGTCGTCGAGTTGACGTCCGATGCGGTCGACAGCTCGGTGGAACAGGTTGACGGTCGACCAGAGCAGATCGTCGAGGTCCGGTTCAAGCCGAGTGTCGCTCAAACTCGTGACAAGGGCATCGAAGATATCGGCGACGGCGCCGGCGATGATCCTGCCCTCGGGGAGCGGCCGTGGATCAGGCTGATCGTCGAACGGGCGGTAGCCGTAAAGTTGCAGTTCGGTGAGAACGTGATCGGCCGGAGAAGAGGCGTGCGGCGGTTCGATGTCATCGTGGTCGGTCATGGAGGCGATCCTTTGCCGGATCGGCCGCGACCATCGCGGCCTTCGTGGCGATCTCTCAGACGGCAGGCGGAGCGGGCCAGAACCCGGAGCAGAGCGGAGGGCCGAAGCGCGCGGAGGATGGCGGAGGCCGGCTATTTTGCTTCGCGATGCAAAGCGCGCTCGCCAGATGGCTAATGTGTCTTCTCGTCGCCGGCGCGCGGCGGAAAATAGCCGGACGCAGCCATTGCCGGCCCGAGCCGCTTGCCGTCCGATCGCCCTCTAGAAGGCCGTGGTCGCGTCCTCTTCCGGCAGTGGCCGCACCGCGACCGACCTGTCGACGCCCATCGAATTGACGGGGCTATTCCGCGGTTGCTATCGACGAATGCAGGAAGCGGACGACGTCCTCCGGTACGAGTTGAAGTAGCAACGCTGCTCGGAGGGCCTCGAGGCCGAAGATGTGCAGATCTTCGTTGAAGTCGCCCAGCCGGGGCGACAATGCGATCGCTTCAATGCCGGCGGCTTCTGCGCGCTGGGTGAGAATAGCCTGTACGGCATCTCCGGCGGCATCTGCGTCACGGGCGATATAGAGTCGGCGTAGGCCAGACGGCAGCAACATGGCTGAGAGGTGATTGGCCGAGAGAGCAGCGGTCATGGGCAAGGTCGGCAGTACATAACGCAGCGACAGCATGGTCTCGATCCCCTCGCCCGCAGCGAGCACGTCGTCCACCACGCCGAAGCGAACGGCGTTACCAAGCAGGTCGCCCATGGCCCGTCGTGGCGTGTCGATCGGGGCCTTGCCGAGCCGCACGCGATCAAAGCCGTGTGGATCTAGCCAGGTGCGATGCACGCCGGTGATCCGTCCCTCGAGGTCCGTGACAGAGCCTATCATCGCCGGCCAGGTTTCAGTCGGCAAATGCTCGTCCGGTCGGTAGTAGCAACGTGGGTGGAAGCGCAGGCTACCACCATGGTGGATTTGGCTTATTCCACGACGTTGCAAATACGTTTCCACCAACGTCCCTTCGATCGGACCGGATATGGCAAAGAGCCGACGGGCGGCTTCCTGCGATCCGGCCGGCACTGCTGGACGAATTGGTTTCTGAGCTGGTTGCTGCTCAGAACGAGGTAGCTTCAGAAAGCGCTTCGCCTCCTGGGCCGCCTCGCGGAAGTCTCGCAAGGCAAGGCTTTCGCGGATGATGTCGAGAAGATCGCCATGCTCCCCGGTCGCGGCATCGGTCCATTTGCCGGCGGGGCCCTTCGACGATTCCTGGAGCCGCACAAATAACGAGCGGCCCGGAGTGTTGTGGACGTCGCCAACCACCCAGTACCGCCCCGCCCGCTTACCATTGGGGAGATAGTGTCGGCACACCGCCTCGGCCTCGCGCGCGAGGCGGCGTGCCAGCTCGGAGACATCGCCGGACATCACGCGGCCTCCCGCTCACTGACGCCCGTAACCGGATAGGTGTCGAGCACCCTCGACAGGACCTCGATGCCGCTCGCGTCCGTGGGTACGAACATGCGCAGCTTCCAGGAGATGATTTCCCCAAAGAGGCCGTAAGCACGGAGGCGATCGCGTATCGTGTCGTTGAATCCCGACAGCTCGATGCGATGTGCACCCATCACCCGGACGCGGCGAAGCTGAAGTCCCTCTGCGAGGTCGAGGACGGTCCGTCCTTGCATCAGTGCAGCAAAAGCAGCGTCCGGCGTCAGCGAAGGCGCGTCCGTCGTAACGACGTTTGCGACCCACGCGGCAGAAACCCTGCGTCCGATGATGCGTTCGCCCGCGTCGGTCTGAAGGCGATAGACGCGGGTCGATTCGTTCGGCAGTCGCTTCCAGATGGGAAGCAGCAAGCCCGCCACGACGTGGATCGTGCTTTCCGTGAACTGGGGCACCTCGGCAAGCTCCGCCAGCCAGGCCGCAGCGAAGCGCCCACGGTCCGCTTCGATCCAGTGGTTCTCCGCCATCATGCTCAAGGGGACCGTGTGCTGATCCACTGGCCGGATCAGACGGACGCGCCGCTCGATCTCGCCGTCATCGAGCATGACGCTCGCCGCCGGGACCTGCACGGCGGCTCGTCCCGAGCGCTCATTGACGAGCAGGACGGCCTGACGATCGGAAAGACGAGCAAGAGCGTCATCCAGGCTCACCGGATGATTGCGCTGGCGCTCGGCGACCGTAAGCAACTGGGTCTCGGCGCCGGTCCCCGGATGGTCATAGATCGTCCGCCGGTCGGTGACGACAAAACTCTCGGCACGGAGGGTTTCCAACCCCACGTCGTAGGTGCCGGATGCAACCGCGCCTTCGATCCGAGCGGTCAAGAGCTGCTCGAAGGCGGTGAACAGCACATTCTGGAGGTCGATGGTGAGCGCCAATAACCTGTTCAGAAAGGTCGTGATCGGCGGCAGGTCATCCCTGAGCCCATTGGCATCCATGAGCTTCAGACCGGTCGCATCCTCGAACCTCCCCAGCGAGCAGCCGTCGACCTTGCCTCGCGCGAGCAGCGTGTAGAGCTGACGCAACGCATCACGTCCGTACTGGCTTTCGAGATTGTCCTCGGGCCGGAACAGGCCCTGTCCTCCGGTCTGACGTTGGCCGCGCGTAATGGCTCCCAACGTATCGAGCCGGCGGGCAATGGTGCTGAGAAAGCGCTTTTCGGCCTTCACGTCTGTCGCAATCGGACGAAACAACGGTGGCTGCGCTTGATTGGTCCGGTTTGTGCGGCCCAGGCCCTGGATCGCGGCATCGGCCTTCCAGCCAGGCTCGAGCAGGTAGTGGACCCGCAAACGGCGATTCCGGGCCGACAGTTCGGCATGGTAGCTCCTCCCCGTGCCCCCGGCGTCGGAGAACACGAGGATGCGCTTGACGTCGTCCATGAAAGCCGAGGTCTCAGCGAGGTTGGCTGAACCGGCTCGATTTTCGACCACCAGCCGGTCGCCCTTTCGAACGATGCGGCGCGAGCGGCCCGTCACCTCGGCGACCAGTTCGGTGCCGAAGCGCTGGATGACCTGATCCAGTGCCCCAGGTACCGGCGGTAGTGATGCAAGCTTCTCGATGAGGCGGTCGCGGCGCGCGACGGCCTCCCGGCTCTCGACCGGCTGGCCGTCGCGATAGACAGGCCGGGAGCAGAGGTTGCCTTCCGAGTCGGTGAACGGCTCATAGAGCTGGACCGGGAAGGAATGGGCGAGATAGTCGAGGACATACTCGCGCGGCGTTATGTCGACCTGGACGTCGCCCCACTCTTCAGTCGGGATCTCGGCGAGCCGGCGCTCCATCAGCGCTTCGCCCGTCGACACGATCTGGATAACAGCGGCGCTTCCAGCCTCAAGATCGTGCTCGATCAATCGGATGAGCGACGGCGTCTTCATCGAGGTCAGGAGGTGACCGAAGAAGCGCTGCTTCGCGCTCTCGAAGGCCGACCGGGCGGCGGATTTGGCCTGCCCGTTCAGCGTCCCCGTTTCGCCGGTGATGTTGGCCGCTCGCATCGCGGCGTCGAGGTTGTTATGGATGATACCGAACGCATCTGCATAGGAGTCGTAGATGCGAACCTGCTCCGGCGTAAGCTGGTGCTCAACGAGATCGTACTCGACGCCCTCGTACGAGAGCGAGCGTGCCGCGTAGAGACCGAGCGCCTTGAGATCGCGCGCCAGCACCTCCATGGCCGCGACCCCACCTTCCTCGATCGCTTCGACGAACTCGGCACGGGTGGCGAACGGGAAGTCAGCGCCGCCCCAAAGGCCGAGGCGTTGGGCATAAGCCAGGTTATGGACCGTGGTGGCGCCCGTCGCCGATACATAAACCACGCGAGCATTCGGCAAGGCGTGCTGGAGCCTCAGGCCCGCGCGTCCCTGCTGAGAGGCCGCCTGGTCGCCGCGTTCGCCCTTGCCCCCCACCGCATTCTGCATGGCGTGGCTCTCGTCGAAGACGATCACTCCGTCGAAGTCGGAGCCCAACCATTCAACGATCTGCCTGACACGCGAAAGCTTCTCGCCGCGGTCGTCGGTCCGTAGCGTGGCGTAGGTGGTAAAAAGGACGCCTTCCGCGAGCCGGATCGGCGTGCCCTGGCGAAACCGGGACAGTGGCGTAACAAGCAATCGCTCCATACCCAACGCAGACCAGTCGCGCTGCGCATCCTCGATTAGCTTGTCGGATTTGCTGATCCAAACCGCACGGCGGCGACCCTTGAGCCAGTTGTCGAGCAGAATTCCGGCGACCTGCCGCCCCTTGCCCGCGCCGGTACCATCGCCCAAGAACCAGCCGCGGCGAAAACGGACGGCATTCTCTGCGTCGTCGCGCGCGGCCGCCACGACATCAAACGTCGTATCGACCGTCCAGCAGCCCGCAAGAAATTTGGAATGCGCCTCGCCGGCATAAATGATGCTCTCGAGCTGAGCATCCGACAGAACTCCGTCGGCCATGACATTGGCCGGCAGGTGCGGACGATAGGATGGCTTCGGTGGCGCAACGGACGCCATCGCGGCAGATTGCACGAGCTTGGTCGGATGTGCGCACGATCCGGGAATGCAGATCGACTGTAGTCCGTATTCCTCATAAATCGCATCGGTCAGCCGGGCGCCTTCCGGCGGGGACCATTCAACCGTCTCATAGATCAGTTCTGCGCTTACTGGCGCGGCGTCTCTCGAAGTCGACGATATGCGTGGTGCAACGGCGCTGACCGATCGCGACATCGTTGGCCGCCCAATAACAACGATCTCCGATGGCGTGGCGACGGGCAGCCTTGGCGGCACATGCAGATTCACCCAGCCAAGCAAGGTGACGACATCGGCCGCCATGCCTGGCGAGGCAGGAAAAGCCGTCGGATCGGCAGCGGGCAGCTTGTCGATCACAAGCAGCCTTGTGTCCGTCTGAGTACCGTGCTTGGCGTAAACGGCACCATCGACCGCGGCGGAAAACACCACCCGCCCGCACTCCTGGAGCCGCACAAAGGCATCTCGCCATGCCGGGTTATCCGGTGCGAAGCTTGCGCCAGTGATGGCGACGAGGCGCCCACCATCGCAAAGACGCGCGAGTCCTGAACCGATGTGCCGGAGAGCCGTGTCCGCCATCCGTCGATCGACATTCGCCAATGCCGAGAACGGCGGGTTCATCAGAGCAACGCTCGGTACGACACTGGCGTGGAGGTGATCGTCGATCTGGGCAGCGTCGAACCGCGTGACCTTAACGCCTGCGAATAGATGATCGAGGAGCCCCGCCCGGGTCTCGGCCAACTCGTTTAGCACCAAGGCGCCGCCGGCGAGCTCGGCAAAGATGGCGAGCAAACCGGTCCCGGCGGAAGGCTCCAGAACGCGATCGGCCGGCGTAATGCCGGCTGCGGTGCTTGCAGCCAGCCCAAGCGGGATCGGCGTCGAGAATTGCTGAAGCGCCTGACTGTCCTCGGAGCGCCGCGTATGGGTTGGCAGACAGCTCGCGATCTTCGCCAGCATCGGCAACATGGCGGCCGTCGAACCGGCCTTGGTCCGGATGGCCGGACCGAACTTGCGAAGGAACAGAACGGTTGCCGCTTCGCAGACGTCATAGGCGGTCTTCCAGTTCCAGACGCCGGCCGTGTCCGAGGCGCCGAAGGCAGCCTCCATGGCGCTACGCAGAACAGCGGCATCGATGCGACGGCCGCGTTCGAGCTCGGTCAGGAGCTGTCGCGCGGCCCTGACGGCGGCGGAGGTGAGACTTGCAGCGGCACGCATCGACAGCGGCGCAGCGGCAGCGCCGCCGGCAAGAGATTCGGTCATGGCAGGATTTCTTTCGGAGAGCAGGAATGGGTCGAACCATCAGGCGCCCTCCTCTGACCCCGACGGCTCAAACCCTTCCCGGCCCGGCTCTCCCTCTCAGCGCTCGCCCATAAGAATGGGGACCGGCGCTGTACACCGGTCCCCAAGCAACTGCGGGACGGCCCGAGCCATCCCGCTCGATGACGTTCACTCAGCCGCGTCGAGCTGTTGCGGATCATCGTCGCCGGCGTTCTCCGGATCCTCCTTGTCGGCGAGGAATTCGGGCAGCGGGCCCGCTTCGCCCTCCTGCCCCACTGGCGCCGCATCGGGATCGACGAGACGCAGCGGCTCCGGCAACCAGCCCGAGCCATCCAGAAGACGCGCGGCCTCCTTGGCCATGTCGGCCTTCTTCAGATGGTCGATCAGTTGGACCGACGGCTCGCCCTTGGCTTCCCGCACCGCTTCTAGAATACGCGGCTTGGTGACCCGGCCGAGATAGTTGTCGACGGTCGGTCGCCAGCCAGCCTGCACCATGTCGAGCCCGACCGCGCGCGCCAGCACATCAGCTTGGTCTAGACGCGTCCGGACACCCTGAGCGGAGACACGGCCTTGGTTGTAGCGGTTGGCCGGCTCATAGACGGCGTTGGCCGCAAATGATGCACAGTGGGCGAACAGCGATGCCTGTGCACCACCATCGAGAGCCGTCAGCGCATCCCAGAGATCGTTCTCGCTCTTCGGCAACCGCGCCTTCCAGGCCTCATGCCGCGCCTCGACTGCATTGGCCGAGACGCTTTCCCTCAGCCCCGGAGCTTGGGCGGGAAAGTTCGGCGTGCGAAGGCTGATCTCAAGACAGCTCCCCGACGACGCGAACCGGTAAAAGGCCGTCAGCACGAAGTTATGCAGCACTGCCTGGAACGCAACCGCTGGATTTTCTGCCAGCGCATCCCGCAACGCCAGTGTGCGATGTGCGGTCAGCTCGATAATCAGCCGATCCGGCAGAGGCCTGGCCGCGTCGTCCTCATCATCTTCTTCGGCATCAGGTACACTACCCGCAAGCGCAATCACCGTGCGCTGGACGGAAGGGCCCTCTTCTTGACCTTCAGTCGACGACGCATCGACACCCGGCCCAGCATCAGTTTCCGGCACCTCATCCTCTGGCCGGACGTAACCCCGGTCAACCGAGAGGCGTCCTTCGGAATCGATGCTGATGAAGACACCCGCTCGGGCGATCTCCGTCGGTTCGTAAAGCATCGGCCGATCTTCGAATGCCGCCAGTGCCACCTCGATTTCGCCGAGACGCTGATCGACCTCGTCGGGCAGTTCGTCGGCATCCTGGTAATCCGATTCAAGCTTGACCTGCTCGGCATTCAGGGCATCGATGGTGGCCTGCTCCTCAGGCGAGAGATCGACAGGTTTGCCCTCGATTTCTCGTAGGCCTTGAGTGTGACCGTAGGAGAACTCTACAGCGACCGAGATCCACTTCCAGCCTTCGGCAGAAATCGTCTCGGCTTCAGCTTTGAGCTTTTCGATTACGAGGCGATCGAGCAACACGACGTCCTGAAGCCAGCCGCCGTCGTCGTGCTCGAACAGATCCCGCAGAACGCCGCCACCTGCGTGCTGATAGGCATTGAGTCCCACGAATTGGGCTCGGCGATCGGACCCGCGCACAGTGTTCTCAGTGAGCAGCCGGCGGATCTGGTAAGGCTCGTCATAACCGGAACGGCTGACGTTCTCCCAGACTTGCTCCTGGCGAGCGTGATCGGCTGTGACCGAAAACGCCATGAGCTTCTCGAGCGTTATGCCGTCTTCGGCATAGACCTCGTGCAGCTTCGGCGACACCGACGCCAGCCGCAGCCGCTGCTTCACGATCGCAGGGTTCACGAAGTGCCGGGCCGCGATGTCTTCCTCGGTCATGCCGAGATCGCGGAGTGTCTGGAAGGCCCGAAACTGATCGAGCGGATGCAGACCGACCCGCTCATCGTTCTCCGCCACCGAATCGTCCGCGGCAATGCCCCCTTCACGCACAACGCACGGTACCGCCTGCGTCTTTGACATACGTTTCTGTTTCACCAGGAGCTCGAGGGCGCGATAGCGCCTGCCGCCCGCGGGCACCTCGAACATGCCGGTCTCGTTGCCATCTGCATCAACAACGGCCCGGACACTCAGACTTTGCAGAAGCGTGCGCTGCGCGATGCTCTCGGCTAGCTGCTCGATCGAGACACCGGCCTTGACCCGGCGAACGTTCGACTGGCTGAGCACGAGCTTGTTGAAGGGAATGTCCCGGGAAGGCGACAGCGTGATCTTTTGTACGGCTTTCGTCATTTTGGCTCTCCACGACGGGCGGCCGTGAGACTCTCTCTCGGCTTCCAACCCGTCGCGAACAGCTTCCCCTCCTCTCACTCTCGCGCGGCCACGAGGCCGAGCATCACGCCGCCTCGTGATCGGCGACAACCGAATACAGCGACGCGTGCTCAATGGACCCGGGAATGAAGCCGAGCAAATAATCCGCGGCCTTGCTCGCCTGCGAGGCGGCACGCACGATGGCCCGATTGTCTTCGCGCAGAACTTCAAGCCATGATCCGATATAGTCGGCATGGCGCACGGTCGGGACGATCCCGAGCGACGCGCAGCTGAACGCGGAACTCAACTCGGCGACCAGCTCTTCGAAGGCATATTTCTTCGTACCGTAGGATCCGCTCTGATCGCGATTGAGGCGCGAAGGATGCCCGGTCGCATGACCGAGTTCATGCAAGGCCGTACGGTGCCAGTTGATGGGTTCGAAATAGGCCTGCGGCGGCGGGACCTGGACATAGTCTTCGGCTGTTGCATAGAATGCGCGATCTCCACCGATCCGAAATGGAATTCCGCTGGCCTTGATCATGGCGTCGACCGTGGGTTCGATGAAGCCAGCCGGCGGTGGCGGCGCAGCGGCGGCAATGCCGTCGGGCAGTTGCTCGCACTGATCGGCGTTGAAAACGGCAAATCGTTTGAGGAATGGAATCGCCTGCGCGTCTTCGCCGGTCTCGGCGGCGCGTCGCTTTTCGTCATTCGGCACGAAACGATCAGCGTAGACGACTGTGGTGCCGCGCTCTCCCTTGCGAACGTGGCCGCCGAGCGAGAGGGCCTGACGAAAGGTGAGCCAACTTTGACCTGTAAATCCGCGTTCGATCACGGCTCCCCAGAGGATGAGGATGTTCACCCCACTGTATTGCCGGTTGGTCGACGCGTTTTTCGGCATCGCCAGCGGCGCTTTCGCCGCGGCCGTACCCCAGGGCTGAACCCAGGGGACGCATCCGGCCTCAAGCTCGGCGATGATCTTGTCGGTGATTTCGTTATAGAGATTCGCGTGGTTCTGGCCGGCGCGCGCGCGAGCAGTAGGGTTTGACATCGCGGGTCTCCGCGACGGGCACCGCGAGCCTCTCTCGCAGCTTGTAACCCGTCACGGAAAAACCCAGCCTGCACTCTTACTCTCAGCCTCTTCGCAATCTGCCTTAGGCCGCAGGCCTGATCCGGCGTGCGCCAGCGGCGCATCGCCTTCGAGAAATGGCACCCGCAGGAGCGTGAGCATAGCGACGCCGAAGGCGGCACGCGGGACCGAGTGCAGCGACGAGACCGGTTCAATAGCGGCACCCGGGAACGGGGCAGTGATAGCGATCGCCGCAGGCGAGCCCCTTTCCCGAGTGCCCCCGGCGAGGAGTTCCGCAAGTCTTTGCGCGAGGGATCGAAGCCGCACGGCGGCCGAGACGCAAAGCGGCTCGGTTCACGAGAGCCCGGTGCGGCACTAGCCGCACGCGCGCACGCGGAAGACTCCGCCAAAACCTAAGATCTAGATTTCCTCAAGCGCATTCTTCTGCGCGTCATAGATCCTGATCTGGAGCGTGGGAAAACGTTTCTTTAGTTCTTTGCCACCTGCTCTGGCGCCGTCTCTGGTTGCAAATTCGGCTTTGAGTCGACCGTCCACTTCAAGCGCGTAACCAGAGGCCGGCAGTTCACGGTTGGCAGCAACCATTTCATTCCCATTATGTAGCGAGGTGGTTGAGAATGATGAAGTAGCGTGAGTCGCCTAAGCTGCGCCAGACTAGAGCCGCCCGCAAAACCGCGGAGGCCGGCCATCGCACATCGTGGATTGACGCCTCGCATTGCATCCCATCAGGGATGGGCATTTGCATCGCCCGAACAGTCGGACGGCTTTCCGCCTGCACGGATGCATGCACGATAGAGCCACGGCTCGACGTAGCTGCCCTTCCAGAGTCCCAGGCCGGCGCGCTCAGCCTCGCGCTGAGACTCGTGATATCTGCCCTTCGAGTAGTGCGGCCAATCCAGCGCGAGACCGTTGCGCACAAGCCATTCCCCAAGATCTCCGCCCGCGACGGAACAGATCGCGACCGTGCGGCCATATTGGTCGAGACTGAGAGGGATGCAGTTGACGGAGCGCCGGGCAATGTAAGCATCGAGATCGTTCGCAGCCCTCGAACCACAGCGGTACTGCAAACTGTCCTCACCGCGGCATAGCTGCGTGCTTTCCCAGATCGCCCTTCACTATCATCGATCTGGGCGTTCGCACGTCTATATCGGCGACTGGCACACACATCCCGAGGCAAGATCGGGCGACCTCAGTGGGACCGATCGGCGCTCTATCCGGCGCGTAATCAAGTCACGCGAAGCGCGCGCTCGCCGCCCCTTGATGGTGGTGCTGTTCGGAAACCCCGAGCATTGGACTCCCTGGGTTTGGGTTTCAACGCTCAAACCGAGATGGGGTTGGCGGCAGCAGCTCTCGATCGAGGCAACGAAGCTGCAGCTTTTCTCAGGATAGCCCGTCGCGCCGGACCGGACCGGCTTGCGCTCGGGTGGCCGCGCATCAAGGACCTAATATTGGGGAACGCGATGCGTACGACAGTCAAAGGGTCCGTCTGAGCCAGAGCCCTTGATGTTGGCGTTGTAGTATTGCCCCATCGACGGGGCCGCCAAAAAGGCCTCAAAGGTCGCTGCGGGCATCTCGCAATAGGGATAATACACCGATCGCAGTTGCACGACCATGAACTGCTTAGACTTGTCATAGCACGCTCGGTTGATGAAGCTGCTCCGCGAGATATCGGTGCAAGCGAAGGGCGCAAGATCCAGCTTGCCGTAATACTTTACGTCGATCGTCTCCGCCGCCGCCCAGGTGGCGCCGGCGAGAGAGGCTGCAATGAGGGCGGCAAAGCGAAGCATGGAGGATGTCTCCTCGGTCACACCCTTTGGATTTGGCCTCAGGGATGTTTCTCGGTTTTCGAAGCGCGATCTTCGGCGGCGATGGCTTCCTTCTCGCACATGTAGGCGCCGCGCTTCGTTGTGCCGTAGCTCTTAGTTCCCGCGAAGTGATAGATCTTGGACGGCAGGTTGACCCAAACGACGGTGTCGGTCGGGCAGCGTGCCTTTGCGGAAGCTTCATCTGCAAACTGCCCGGCCTCGAGCGTTGCCTGGTCTTTCGGCGCGGAGGTTTGCTGTGGAGCCGGCGCAGGTGCCGCGGTCGTTGTGGGGGCCGGCTTTTGCGGTGCTGGGGCTGGCGCAGCTTGCGTCGCGGTCGGCGCCGGCCGACTCGGCGGGGGTGCAGCAGGGGCTGGCTTTGGCTCGGGAGCGGTCGCGCTCGGCATGGTGCCGCCGGCCCTGCACTGCTCGACATAGGCCCTCTCGGTGATGCCGCGGGCTTGCATGCCCGCCTTGTCGGCCCGCCATTCGGCGGTGCATTCCTTGGCGGTCTTCTGGGAAGACGAGGTGCTGGTTGACGGTGACGGCGCTGCGGGGGGCGGTGGCGTCGCGGCGCTCGGCCGCGGCGGAGGAGCGGAAGCCTCTGGCGCCGCGCCTGCCCTGCATTGTTCAACGTACGCTTTTTCGGTCACACCGCGGGCTTGCATCCCGGCCTTATCCGCGCGCCACTCCGCGGTGCATTCTTTCGCGGTTTTTGATCCGGTGGCCGTCGCTTGCCTGGGTGCCGGTGCAGGTGGCGGCGCCTCGGTCGGTTTGGCCGCCGGCGCCGCGACAGTTGGGGCCGCCCCACCCTTGCATTGCTCGACGTAAGCTTTTTCGGTCACGCCGCGAGCTTGCATCCCGGCCTTGTCCGCGCGCCACTCCGCCGTGCACTCTTTCGCAGTCTTTGCGAAGGCCGGAGCTATTGAGACGCTGCAGGCAACTGCAGCTGCAACAAGGAGACCACTATCGATTCTCATGCTCGTTCCCCAGTTCTGTGTCTGCTAGTCGGCCAAGCGGCCAATTCGTTTCGTTGGGAAGTGATCGCGCGTACGCCCCGGCTGAACCGCGGGCGTCCGGTCGTGAAAAAGCCGCTGCAGCTGTTCTTTTCGTCGCATCGATCGCATTCTTCGACAAAGCCGTTTTTCCAGTCCGAAATGGATTGGAGTGCATGTGGCCAGACTGACTTTGGAAGGACACATTTCGGAAGGTTGTAGATCGATACATTGACGCCAGCGGCACTCAAATGATCGATGGCCCTGGCGAGCCCGTCGCTATAGTCCACAGGATCCATCCAGAGCACGGCATCGTTTGCAATGGCAAAGCCCGTATTCTCGAGACCCATCAAGGCGACGTGATCGACGAACGGTAGATTGCGGGCAATCCACCGCCCCGTGTCCTCGATGATCGGGGCGGTCAATGCATGCAGGACGACGCGGATTTCGACGCGTTGTCCCCGGTCCTTGAGCTTCAGGATGCCTAGAATTGTTTCGTCGAACGCACCCTTAGCCTGCACGACGTGATCGTGGATGTGATCGACCGAGGCATAGACCGGAATGGCCGCCGTCAGATTCGGATGGCCGATATCTTTCCAGGCATCGACAATCTGCGAGTCGGCGAACGCCCGACCGTTGGTCAGCACCTGGATGGCGGTCGTCAGCAGCCGGTCGCTGCACTCCTTCAGGACGGCGATGAAATCTTTCCAATCCGACAAGGTTTCTCCGCCGGTGAACGTCAGCGCGCGCGTTGCCGGGTCAATGAGAGGCAGGCTTTCCTTGATTTCGCTGAGTATCCACCGGTCATCGACGTCTTTCGGGGGTTGCGAGCACATCAGGCAGTAATTGTTGCAGCGTTCCGTGACCAGAAACGAGTTGTGCGCCGAATTCCGGCGATACAGCGTGCGGAATTTCCTCGATGCATGATCGAAGCCGATGACATCGCCGTCCGCGAGATAGCAATATTTCGGGGGAACGGCGACGAGCCGCCCTGTAAACGTACCGGGTAGATCGATTGAGCCGTCGGAGACGACAAGGATGGACGGCCAATCGGCTTCTATCGCGCGCCGGATGTCGTCTGGCGTTCGGGCGAGCGCGAAATCAGCCACGTGACGTTCGGCGGCACTGTCGACCGACCGGAGCCTGAGGACCGATCGGGCCTTGTCCGAGGAAAATCCAGCGCTCTGCGAGGCTGTGCCATAGAGGGGAAGGGTCATGCGGCGGCCCATCGTCGCAAGATGGCAGCATCTTCCGGGGAGTTCTCCAGAATGTCCAGCAGCAGGCCCATGATGCCTTTTTGGCGAGCGCAAAATGCCGACAAAGGCTTGATTCCCAAGGCGTCACCCTGCGTCGCGTGATGATAGACGGGGTCCGCGCCGCAGTGACTCTCATACACACAGGTCGAGCATTCGGGCGCGCACTGGGTGAGCGACGACGAAATCGCACCTATCAGCTTATCGGACAGGATGAGAGAACCGTAGCTGTCGTGATCTACGTGACCGAGCCGGAACGCGTCATCACCGGTCTCGGCCAGCATCCTGCCTTCGTCCGACGCGAAAACACTGCCGTCATAGTTGTAGACCAGTGCGCCAAGGCCGGCGCCGGCCGGGCTGCGCAAATCGACGTAGCCAATTGGGCGGTCCGAGAACATCCGTATGAGAAGCAGCGCGGCGTAGAACTCCCGGAACGGGGTGCCCTGTCGGTTGATCTCCAGAACCCGGCGTAGCCCTCGCTCATAGAAGGCAAGCCACTTCTGCGCGTCGTACTTGGCGAACTGCTTTGTCTTAATTGCAAAACCAAACGGGGAAAGCGGTCGCAGGAAGATGCCATCCAGCCCCAATTGAAGATATTCGTCGATGATTTCATCGACCCGGTCGAGGCTCGCCTCCGTGGTGGTCATCAAGGCCCCGACCCTATCGAGGCCCAATATCTCTCTGGCCCGCCGGATTCCGGCAACAGCTAGTTCATGACTGTTTGCGCCAGGTCTCGGGCGGTTCTTGTTGTGCAGATCGGCGGGGCCGTCGAGGGACGTCGAGAGGAGGACGTTGTTCGTCTTGCAAAACTCGAGAACGGTGTCGTCCAACAAGGCCAAGTTTGACGCGATGACGAAGTCGAGTTTTTTGCCGGACCGTGCCCTCGCGGCTGCCACGATCGTCCTGATCAGCGGAAAATTGAGAAGCGGCTCCCCACCCTGGAATTCAATTTTAATGCGAGCCGCAGGACTGGCGAATGCAATGTCCAGCGCTCGCATCGCAGTTTGTTCGCTCATGTCGAAGCGCGAGCGGTCGGCGCTTTGGCGCGAGACCTGGCAATATGGGCAAGAATGTTCGCAGCGCAGCGTTACAACGAAGATGTGCAGCGGCGTCGTCTGCTGCAGGAACGACATCCGGCTTCTCAGCCGGGCGGCCAAAAGCTGCCGCTGTGCCTTTTGGTTCGCACCCGTCACCAGATGGGCGGCATAGGCCTTTTCGTAGAGGCCGTCGCCGGGCCGAACCTGAAGGTCGACGAGCCTGTTCAGTTCATCTTCCGACAGGCGGATGAAATCGCCGACCATGTTGGCGACGAGATACACGTTCGATCCGGTGCGCTCAAAATTGAACGGCAACAACGAAAGATCTTCGGTTGCCGCGCTGAAGTTCTCACGAGGTAAAAACCGCGCCATGCTCCTCCGGCAGAACTTTATCCGGCATCATTTTGGTTAGCGGCCAGAGCTCCGAAGGCAAGCGCGAGGATGACATTCCGAACGCCTTCGGTTTTTTCAGCGACGCGAATCCGCAGGTTTTCGTCGGCAACAAGATTCAGGAACCGCTCCTTCAGCTCGGCCGAGCTGAGCACGGTCCCCTTTTGCGGATTGACAGAAGAAACCAAGCGGCAAAGATAGCGGTCCCCAGCCTGGTCGATCTGGCAGGTCGCCGTTCCGATCAGACGATAGGCTGCCGCATCCAAAGCGCTAAGGCTTTGGATGCGTGCATCGAAATCGACAGCTACCTCGACCTGAGACGCCGCAGAGATCTTAGCGGCTAGAGGCATGGGACGCATGTGAAGCATGCGACGCGTGGGAAGCATGCTGGGCGACGATTGTGCCGTCGGCCTGCTTCGTCATGACGAACCCCAGAAGTTCTTCGCCCACCTGATAGTGGGCGTTTGCCTGAACCTGCATGTCGGTTTTTTCGGTCGCTACGGCGGTTGCCTCGTTGGCAACTGCTGCCTTAGCTTCCGCGCCCTGAACCGACATTCCGGTGAGTGATGCGAGTGCAGCGCCTAGCGAAAGCACAGCTTTTGATTTCTCAGACATATCGCCCCACGTTTAATTTGCTCAAAGAATACGCATTCTTACAACTTCCGAGGGCGGAAAGTCCATAGTTCTATTGGTCGAGGGCGCTTGCGGTCCGCACGGCGTCTCGCAGCGAGAAACGCACAGCCAGTTGATATTGTTATATCTTTTCTTCGAGAAGCTCTCAGCGCTACGGAAGCGTACTACGGCGATTTCGGCGCCGTAAGGGAGGTGGCGCGCTACTCCGCGCGAGACAACAAGCAGATGGTGCTTCTGATCGCTCTGCAACCTCTTTCGAGGGGCCGGTTATGACCCGATACAAGTACGGTCTACTCGGTGCGCCCGGCGCGGCCGCAAGGAGTGCCAACGTTTCCCCGCTCATGATGTGCGCTTGCGCAAACTCCTATCCCAACGGCGATAGCACCGCCTTCGCCATCATTGGGGCGGCCGAAGCCCACTCTGGCGGGCCTCCCCAACGCCGTCAATCAACCCTCAACATCGACACACGAAATGGCCCGTTGATTGGCATAGGCAGCGCTTGATTTGCGCTAGAATAGGTTTCCCGCCGTATTAGAATTGCTGCGGGAGGCTCATATGATTGAACATTTGCGGATCGGCTGGTCGGCCTACTTCTTTTCAAGCAACAAGAAACTTAACGGTAAAGCCATCGAGGACTTATTCGAGGCTCTCCGGGATTCGGTTACGAATGCTGGGGTCTGTCTTTTTCGAGACGTACGCAGAAGGCAGGCCGCGCGCACCTACTCGGCAATCTGCTTCCCCTACGACCGTCAGCCCAGCTTCCTCGCAGAGGACGCAGGACTGTCGGATCGCATTCATGGCTTCATGCTCGTCGTTGAACACGAGGAACTCGTCGCAATCCATAAATCAAGCCTTGAGATTCCGGCGACTTTCAAGAGTGAGTGGCTGCGACACGTAGGCAGCAGTAACGTGGAACGTGCCATCGCGAAGGCCGATGCTAAGTTCGAATCGATGCGGATGCGCTCGATGTCCACGTCCAAGCAGGCGCTTCGCACGAAGACGCTCGAAGCGGACGATCTCGAGAACGCAATGCCGATGGCTAGTGCGAGCCGTTATGTGTCTCAGCGCTATCGGGTCCGGCGCGGAAGTACCCGTTATACGGCCACCCCTACGACCGGCCGCATTGCTCAGAGCTCGGACCGATCCGGGTATGGAGCCGCTATCGATTGGTCGGTTGAGGTCATGGCTGAGCTCACGCGGCTGACCGGAGACGTCGCCCCTTTTATTGCGAACTTTGCCCGTCCTATCGATTTGGCCTCGTTGTCGGCCGCCACAAGTCCGGTCAGCTTCGCCGTCGATGGAGCAGAGCTTGCCGACCGCCTCTTCTCGGAGACACCTTTGATAAAGCTAACTAAGAAGGAGAAGTCCGGGAAGTTCCGCGAGCTTACAATCCAGGAATGCCAGGATGTGCTGCAAGCGCTTGACCGGGAGTTTGAAATTGAGGGGCCTCGCGACGCTCTCCGTATCCTCGACGGACCGAGCGGAGCTGTGCTTGGAATCTTAAAGTGGGGCAAAGCTCGCATTGGCCTCTCAACTTTTTCCCCGAGCGAGATCGACAGGATCCACGTTGCACCCGCCGATCAGAGTACCGACAAGGATCACCAGACCGCTCTCAAGATGTACCTTGACAGGGAAAACCTGTTTCTCGTGCTGTTCGACGACGTGAGCGTTGCCTATCTGAACGGCGAGCTTTTTGAGGACAAGGCAATGCGTGACGGCGGCGCTTCCTTCCTCCGCCATCTTATCCCCGAGAAGTGTCTAAAGGACGCATCGAGCGAGAAAGGCGCCTTTCGAGCTAAGCAGAAGAAATTCGCTCCGAAGTCCGTCTTCGCTCAGATCGAGAGCACGATAGCCGTTGGAGACGACGTGCTAATCTGCGACGATTTGGGGGATGAATGGGCGGACTTTATTGGACTGAACACCAAGGGTGTGCCACCCATGATAACCTTTTATCATGCCAAACACGGCAAATTGTCGCTAGGAGCTTCGTCGTTCCATATAAGTGTGAGCCAGGCGGAGAAAAATCTCGGCCGCCTTGCTCTTCCTCAGGCCGCCATGAACGCAAAGTTCGACGGGTGGGAAGCAAAGCCTTATGAGAACGCGAAAAAGGAAACCGAAATTGCACGCCTGATGCGAGGCGGACCGCGGTCGAAAATAGAGCAGCATCTGGCACGTTTTCGTACCTCTCCCGAGGTGGTGAGACGTGTCTCGATTGTAACCTCATCATTAAGCCGTAAGGCCGTTGAGGATGCGTTCGCGAGTATTGGGGATGGCAAGCGTCCATCAGCACACTTTGTCCAGCTCTACTGGTTGCTGAACTCGTTTTTCTCCGCATGCGCAGAGGTCGGCGCGGTCGGCTATGTCATCTGCCAGCCCTGATTGACGCTAAGAATCGAGGCTTTCTCGCTGGTTCTCTAGTCAATGCTTGCGTTTCGTGCGGCATGCCAATCTCCCGCCGGAGCCTTAGCGCCATTGGCGAAAGCTCTCTTCGCGCTTCGTGGCCCACCACCGTAGGGAACGCGCGCCATGGCCTGCTGCGCCGTTTCGGTGGTCTCCGCCTCCACTTGAACCAGCCCCTAGCCGTCGCCTTGGACCACGGAAACTCTCTTCAGTCAAAAAAGCGGGGCAAATGCATGCGGCTCGCTTCGCTACCTACGAATGTGCAGTAGGAACCTGCACCAATCTGGACTATGTATATGTTTTTGGGGGCAATTATATCAATGACAGGCCTGTCATTCGAAATTCTTATTGATGACGCTCTTGCCGGAATCACTTCCGTGTCTCAGCTCACCACTTTGGTGAACAAGCGGGTCCTTAGCTTGATTAACGACTTCGAGGACGCAGAGTGGCGGTATCTCAAATTCCAAAGTTACCTGTGGGACAATATTGCTCAAGACGCCCTACCCGCAGTTAGTGAACCATATGATCCGAGCCACCGGCCTGTTTCCCTACCTGCAGCTCGAGAGCGCATCGTGGGATCAGAAATACGTGCATCACGCGTTTGAGGTCGACGTTGGCCGCCGGTTGGCAACCCTGCACCGAGAGCAATCCTCTGTCCTTGCCAAGCTCCTGAACGGAAAGAGCATCGCGGTCAGCGCCCCAACGAGCTTCGGAAAAAGCTTTATCATTGACGCATTTGTCGCGGCGAAGCACCCCGACACCGTTGTGATCATCGTTCCGACAATTGCGCTGATGGACGAAACACGAAGGCGGCTGTTCAAGAAGTTCTCTGAATACTACACCATCATAACCGCTCCAGATACACGGCTTGGCCCCAAGAACATCTTCATCTTTCCGCAGGAGCGCGCCTTCGGATATCTGACCGCCCTGGAAACGATCGACCTTCTCGTAGTCGATGAATTCTACAAGGCGAGCCAAGAGCACGACCCCGAGCGGGCCTCCACTCTCATAAAGGCAATTCTAAAACTTTCGAAGAAGGCGAGCCAGCGGTACTACCTTGCGCCGAACATCAAAAAACTCAATGACAATGCGTTCACGCGCGACATGGAGTTTGTTGAACTCCTCAATTTCAATACGGTGTACTTGAATATCCAAGAACCTTACAAGGAATTTGGAGGAGACCCCGCGAAGAAAGGCGCGAAGCTGATTGAGCTGATTTCTCCTGGCGACCAGAAATCACTCGTCTACGCTGGCACCTACTCTGAAATCCGGAAAATTGCAGACCTTGTAATCAAGAACCTGCCACGCGTAGATCGGATATTCGCGACGCACAGTTTTCTTCTTCGCAGCCGTCTTCTTTGCCTCCTTCGCCACTTTTAGCTCCTCGATTCCAAAGTGGGCGTACTAGCACAGCCGCATTGAGGCGCAACTGTGCCAACATTGCAACTTGACGTAATCTGACCGATGTAGGGCCAAATCCTAATTTTTCCGTGGGGCCGGCGATGCTTGATAACGCTACTAGTAGAAGAGATGCGCGGGGACCCATGCCAACTATTAGATTGCCGAGCGGACCTATGGCAGCCTTCCAAGACTCCTCGCATTCTATCCGCGCAAGGGTTGTCGGTAGACCTTTTGAAACGCTGAGAATCGTCAATCCCAACATGAGTTAGCTTGATGCCAACGCCCCCGCGTACGTTAGAAGACATTGTAGAGGCGCTGCGGCCGAAACCAGGCACAACGCGAAAATGCACCGTGCTACTCGGTGCCGGCTGTTCGATCAGCGCGGGGATTCCGTCGGCAGGTGCCGTGGTCGAGCATATTAGGACCACATATCCTGCCGCCTACGCGCGCGCGACCCCGAAAGACTATCCTGGATGCATGGCCAGTCTCGACCGGGGGGTCCGGCGCGACCTTATTGGCGGATACATCGACAATGCGAAAATTAATTGGGCCCACCTCGCGCTCGCTCAACTTATTGATCACGACTTTATCGATCGGGTACTTACCACCAATTTTGATCCTCTCGTTTCCAGGGCCTGCTCACTTATAAATTCGTTCCCGGCGGTTTATGACTTCGCCGCATCGCATCTTTTCAATCCCGACCAGGTGAGTGAAAAATCGATATTCCATCTCCATGGGCAGCGTGATGGCTTTGTACTTCTCAACACGCGCGAAGAGGTGAACAAACATCGGCGCTATGTGAAACCTGTTTTCGAGGATGCGCACAAGGGCCGGATTTGGATTGTGGTCGGTTATAGTGGCGATAACGATCCGGTTTTTGATCTTCTGGCCGATGTCAGGACGTTCGAGTATGGGCTCTATTGGGTAGGCTATGGAAAGACGCCGCCGACCCATGTCTCCAAACGGCTCCTTACCCCCGGACGCGGCACCCACTTCTTGGGTGATTGGGATGCCGATGATTTCTTCGTCACGCTGGCTCAAAGGCTCGGATGCTTTCCCCCGCGTTTCGTAACGCAGCCGTTTTCGCATTTGAAATCTACGTTTCAGATGCTGAAGGACTACAAAGCTCCGAGAAGCAATCTGGACGACGAGCCTGGGCACCGCGAAAGCCGGTTTGACGTCGCCGCCGTCATACGGCCCCAGCTCGACGCCCTGATCGCCGGCCAGGAGCAAGCCCTATCTGCCGAATACTATTTCCTCGCAGGCGAGCATGAGCGCGTTGCCGCGTTGTTCAAGGGCCGGCAGCTGAAGAAGCTGACCGAACGGGAACGGGACACTTACGGCTGGTCCCAAATGATTCTGGGCGATCGTGCGCATTCAGCGGCGAAAATCGACGATGATCGTGACGTTTATCGGAAAGCCGCTGAGCATTTCGCCATCGCCGCGAAAATTCGGGTCACAGAAGCTGATGCGCTCTACAATTGGGGCAATGTCCTGTTCGACCTGTCTCGGGCAGCCCGGTATGGCGCAACGGAAGTGATGACCAGGGCGGCGGAAGCGCTGCTCAAGCGCGCCGTTGTGAAATATCGGGCTGCACTGGCAATAGATCCTCAATTTTCAGACGCCCACAACAATTTGGCAAATGCGTTGACAGATCTGGCGCGCGCAGAATATCCGCGCAGCGACAATGGGATACTGAGAGAAGCATTTGGTCACTACGAAGCGGCGCTCCGACACACCCGGACGCCCGATGTCGTTCACAATAATTTTGCCAAGGCATTACATGATTTGGCGCGCATCACGGACGACCTCGTGCTGTTTAAGAAGTCGATGGTGCATTTCCAAGCTGCAGGAGCGGCTAATCCAAACTATTACAGCGTCTATCTGAGCTGGGGCCACGCACTTGCCGATCTCGCCCGTAGGACCGGCGCCGCCAAGAGCTATAAGGCGGCATTTGAGAAATACCGCCGGGCTGCAGAGATTGAGCCGGCAGATACAGCCGCGCATCACAGCTGGTATTATACGATCCTGGAATTCACCAAGAAATTGAAGGGAAAGGAAAAGGCGGTTTATCTGAAGCAGGCCGCGGCCGTGTCCGCTGAACAAAAGCGCCGGCGCCGCAATCTGGAGCGCCGCATTCTGCGGTCCGAGGGAGCAAGGTAGGGGTGGCGGATGCCGAGAGGCCTGCGGTTGAGCTTCAGCCCCCGCAGCGTAGACGATAATTGTTTCGCTCCGCGCGGCTATGCGCCTCAAATGATCGAGATCTAGCCCAGGTTTAGCTCGCTCCCTTCGCTGGGCGCAGGAGTGCACGGTGGTGCCCGCCCGCTGGCACATGAACTCGTAAAGGCGCTCACGTCGAGATTCTGAAAACGACTGTGTCGCGGCTCCGAATATTGCCCCCTTTGCGCACGCGCCTGTGCTACCGTCCTTTTAGCTTTGGTTAGCTATCGCCTTCTCGAATCCTCCAGGAGACCTATCGAGACTGACGCTGTCAATTCGCTGTAGCTCTATTGGGATCGGCGGGAACACGCTCCACCAAAGTCTTGAGGTTTGTCAGAAGTGTTTGTGAAACCTCCTTTGGCTCGACTTGCCAGATCTTCGCCAAAGCAGCTTCTGCAAATCTCACGTCCGTTGGTTCGAGCGGCTTGTTTCCTCTCAGACCAAAGGGTCCATCAGTTTCCGTCAAAAGTCGATCTCGAGGTATCATCGCTGTAATTTGACGACCACGCTCCGATCGCAACATTGCCGGACCGACGGAGAACCAGCACCCAAGCGAGATGGCCTCGGTAAGTTCACGGGAAGTTCCCGAGAACCAGTGCAAGACCGCCGTATCGGCGCACTGGTGCCGCTTTAACGCGCGAAGGACCTCCTCGGCCGCTCGACGACTATGAATTGTCAGTATTTTTCCGCCACGCTCTTGCGACCACTTAAGGGCGGTTTCGAAGACACGTTTTTGCACGTCCGCGAAAGCGCCGTACTCGGGCGATCCGTCGAGACCGATCTCACCGACATAGCGGGTTTCGTCCAGAAGCGCCTCGAACAACGGCAATTCGTTTGAGCGCTCGTGCGCCAGTTGCGGATGCAATCCCAGCGCTGTCCGGATGTATGTCTTACCATGACCGAGCGCTGCCGTCTTTCGCCAGGCTTTCGGCGTCGTTGTGACTGAGAGGACATAGATATGCGCAGCCTCCGCCCGCGACGCCACATCCACCGGATTGTCGAACAGATCCAAATGACAATGGAAGTCAATCAAGATCAAACCCTACCGAACGCAGATACCCCTCCAGCTCATTCATACCACGTCGGGCGACGGCAAAGTATCTCTGCCGGATTTCCGGTTCCGAAGGTAATGGCCCCGCCTGCAAGACCCACCGCCCCATCGGTTGATTGCGGAGGCGCAATATTGCAGTTTGCACGGCGATGAGGTCGTCCCGTCCGTTCGTATCCGCCATCACCTCGTGCAAATTGTCGAACTCGTAAGGGGTCGCATCGGCAACCCCCGCGGCATGAAGCGAGGATCGTCGAATCAAGCAAGGTATACACCGACCACATTGCTGGTTGCGACGCTTCCATTTACCGCACGAAACTGTTTCTGCCACAAAATGCGCAAAGCCCTCGTCTTCGCTCCGCGCATGCACCATTTCGCCCTTGGTCTCGAACGCGTACGGATTCTCGATAAACGCCGGTATTCCGGCCGTCGTCCAGACGTTCTGGATGGCGGAGAGGAAGCGTGGATGGGCTGTCCGCGTACTCAACGACCCAATGCGCCTTGGTGTAAGAGGGGGATTGAGCGCGATCAGACCGTTTTCGCAAATGTAGAGCTTGGCCGCAGTCAAGCCTCTGAAGCTTGCAAGAGTTTGGCAAGCCAAGGCAGCCAACGCCAGAAACTGGAAGCTGCGCGTCCGCATGCTGTCATCATCGACGTTCTTGAGCGTCGGATATGTGTTGACCGACATGCGTTGGCAGGAGGGCGGCAGAAGGGCTGCAACACGGTTTTGGTGGTCGGCATCCCCTCGGGGCGCATGACTGACGAGCAGCGGACGATCGCCCCGGCCAATGAGATCTTTGACGCCGATGGCGCTGTCCAGACCGCCGGAGAAAAGCGCCACACAGTCGACCTTCGACAGGTCGACGACGTCAACCCGCCGCCGGATGGCCTCCATCGGCGGCGGCCAAACGCCACCGGCCTCGAACCTGAAGCGCCACGTGTCGCCGCTCAGGAACATGAGTGCGGCTTCGAGTTCTCTCTGTACCGATTCCCAGCGCGCCGGGTCGGCCAACGGCAGCACGATTTCGAACCCTCTGTTCCAACGGTTGAAGGCCGCGTCGCGCAATACGAATGTGTCTGCGGCGGTCACGGCCATAGCGATTGACAGAAAGTCCATCGCAGCGCGGCTTGGCTGGACACAGAGACGCGATGCCGCATCAAACGCTTGCGATCCCACCACGCCGATGTGGGCAGCCGGCGCGCTGCCGCCGTACAGCCAAACGTGGATCTCCCCGTCAACGGGCGCTGGCGGCAACGTCTTTCGCTCGACGTGAAAGACGAGGCGTGGCATCAGGACTCCCACTCCCGCCACACATCATCCACGGCGGCCCGCTCGATCGCCTGGAATTGCTCGCGGGTGAAGCCCGCAAGACCGTTGGCGAGGCGGGGCGAAAGATGCTTGTCCATCGTCACCCGAATGAGCTCGAGGAGGTCAGCCTCAACGCGGGTTGTTTGGCGAGATGAGGTTGATTTATTCCAGGCATCGCCGGCCGCGGTGGTGATTTCCTGAAACAGGATTCGACTGAAGAACTCCACCAGGAGGTGAATGAGCTGATCATCGATGATCGTCGCGGGATCGAACACCTCCACGTCAGGCAGGGCTTCAGCAACCGCCTCCTGGATGGCGTTTGCAACCATTTCGGCGTCGGCATTTTCGGGCGCGAGTGCGCGAGCCAGCTCTTGCGCGGCATAGTCAATGGGTTGACCGCGAAGTTGTGCCAGGTCGACGCCCGTTGGACCTTGGACTGGTCCGCCGGAACGGAGCTGGTTGAGGGCTTGGGCAAGATTGGCCCCGGCGACATAGGCTGTCCCGAAACGTCGCGGCCCAACCGTAGAGCCACCGGTCGCCTCACGCGCATACTCGCGGACAGCCGAACGAAGCGAGGCGCCCGCCGCACCAGCCGCAACGCGGCCAAATTCGGTCCGAAAGCTCCTGAACCGCTGCGGCGCGGGCTCGGGGATCGGCGCGTTCGGGTTGGCATCGGCATGCGGAGGAACCAGCGGCGAGCGGGAATTTGGTCCTTTTCCAGACGCTGACGTCCCCATTTAAACCATCCATGCTTCGTTTCGGACTTGCGCGTTGAGCCACGCCGGACGCTCGGTCAATGCTTCGACAAAGCGACGAAGCTGCTTGGCAGCTTCCGGCGAGCTGCGTGCAAGCAAGATGGCGCCGCGAAAATCGGACCGGGCCCTTTCCCAGGCAGGATCTTTCTGCATCTCGCGAATGATCTGCTCCATGGCGAGAACGCGCTCGCCGCCGTCAAGCGTCCCGATCGCTTCGGCAGCGCCGCGCGAGCTCACAGTTGCCGTTTGAAGCAACGTCTCCACGGCGATGCGCACTTTGGCAGGCAGCGCCGCAGCAGTCAGTCGCAACGGAACGGTCTCGCGGGCCAGATAGACAGCCGAACGCAGGTCGATACCCGTCAACTTCGGCTCCAGCCCGATCCAATCCTTCACCACATCCGCATATTTCTGCCAGGGCTCAGGCGTCAGCTCACCGAGCTCGGTCGGTGTTTCTGCCGCTTCAAGCCGCGCCAACAGATCGGGCCTGCCGTTTGGGGCCGCATTGATCTGATCATGCAGGAATTCAACGGCGGCCGTCTCAGTACACCGCTCAAACAGGGCGAGCTTGGCGATGACGGCCTCATCAAGCGGCATCTTGCGCTTGCGCGCGATGGCGGCGCGCATGCGGACAACGTTGAGCAGCCGCTTCACGATGCGTGGATTGCCCTGGACACGAGCGGAATAGGCGAGCATTGGCGACATGCGGTCAGCCATGGTCAGCGCACGACGCAGCTCAATATCCTCCGACTTGCCGATGAGCGACAACACTTCATCGATCTTGAAATCGTTATCGTCCTTCCAGGACTGCTGAAGCTTGTCGATGAGATAGAGGCGAAGCTTTTCGCGGCCGCCGGCATCTATGCTTGGCGAGGCCAGCAGCATGAACAAATAAGCGCGCACTTCCTGCACGCCGGCTCGCGGAACGCGAACGGGTAGCTGGATGAGCTTATCCAGATAGTCGACAACGTGGCGCTCGCTGGGGTTGTGGAAATGCTGCGTCACAGCGTGCCTGATCATGTCCTCGTCGGCCGCGATCACGAAGGCCGTATTCGGCATGAACAGAAACAACCGGATGGCTTCCAGCGTATGGATCGCGTTGCGCGGCAAGCAACGATCGAGATTGTCGATGAAGACCACCAAGGTGCGATTGAGACCCGCAAGCACCTCGCCGAATTCTTTCCTGAACGCGGTGATCTCTTCCGGCGGCTCATGCTTTTCGGCGGGATTGAACAGGCCCTTGCTCTGGTCCTGGATTTCCTTGCCCGCCCCTTTCAGAGCGTCGACGTCCTCCTTCGTGACATTGCCTGTGAGCAGGTCCGAGGCAGCGGCAATCGCCTTGTTGGCAAACCCAAACGTCGGAAAGCCCGCCAGTGCAGCGCCGCCTTCGACGAGAAGCCCCAGCGCACGCAGCTTGTTCACCCGCCCGACGAGACTTTTGGCCTTTTGCACAAGACCTTCCGGCGCGGCCGCAACGAGAGAGGACGCGATCACCGACATGAGCGCAGCGCGCGCATCGTCGAAGTCCTGATACAGCCAGGCATCGAAGTGGACTAGAAGGAACCGATCGGCAGTTTTGCTCAGCTCGGCTTCGACCAGACGAAGAGTGCTGGATTTGCCGACACCCCACCCTCCGAACACCCCGAGCGACAGCGGCAGCAGATCGGGATTGGCGATCAGCTCCGATACGAGCTCGGCCACTTCCGAGTAGTTCAGATAATCGACGCTGGTTTCAGTGTCTGCCCACACCCCTTACCCTTCCCCCACCATATGCAAGCGCCGCGATTGAGCAGCCGGCTGCAATCCTTCAATTACGCTACCTTCATTTGGTTGTACACCGTTTCGGGCAACAACTAGGGTTGCCGGGTGCGGTCGAATGCGCACCGTTATGAATTTGCGCCGTTGATGGAAACGACTTCGCTCTCGAGGACGGCTGCTAAGTTGCGGCGGCGGACGGGGAGCGAGCGCCTTGAGGGTGGCGGGGCTGTCGCCTACGCGTCGGAAAAGAGCTCGCGCTCGGCTTTCGGCGCGCGGATGACCTGCAAGCGCTTGAGCTCAGCGCCGAGCTTGCGACGGGCCGCGTAGAGATCGACTTGACGCTGCAGGTCGAGCCAGAACTCCGGCGTGGTGCTGGTGACATGGGACAGGCGCAACGCCATCTCGGGCGTGACGGCGCGCTTGCCGTTGATGATCTGGCTGACGGAGAAGCGCGACACGTCCATCGCCTTGGCCAGCGTGTCCTGGGTGATGTCGGCGCCGAGGATGCGCTTGCGGAGCACGTCCCCGGGGGGGACCGGGGGTGCCGGAACGTACTTCGCCGTAGTCATGGCAAGCCTATCGTCGTTCGAGCCGGATCAGGTAGGCGCCGAAATCCTCCGACCATCGGAAGGTGACGCACCACTTGCCCTCGACCTTGAGGCCGTAGAGCCCCTCGGTCTTGGCAAAGCGGGTGATAGGGCCGATGACGCCGATGTCCTGAAGGGAGTGGCAGACGACGAGAAGCTGCATGATCTCGTGCGCCGCCACCGTGATGTGCTGGCGGATGCCGCCGCCGAAGCGGGTCGTTGCGATGAGTTCGGTGATCTTGGTGGCATATCGTTGCATGGTTCACCTGCAAGGCTGCAATCGGGGATGTTGCCTTGCACGCGGCAAGGCTGACGGCAGCCGTTGCCGGGGGTGAACTTCCGGTGTGAATCTCAAGACAGAGGACGCGGTCGCGCAGCGACCTGGCGGCGGTCGGCGCGCGGCGCAACTGAACGACTTTGAACGCGGCGAGGCGAGCGATCTCCTTGAGCAGGAGAGCGCGAAGGGCGGTGGCCAGCGCCAGGTCGTCCTGCTCGGACTGGCTGAGGCCGTCGAGCATGTGGCGCAGGATGTGGGCGATCTGGCGGGACGACAGCTCGAGCTCGGCAAGCGGACCCGTAGGTCCCTGCACTAGACCCTGCAGCGGGCTTGGCCATGGGCCGCTGTTCCGGCCAAACGCGCCGTACCCGGTGAAGCCGTGGGCGGTGTTGTCGATGTCGCGGTAGAGACGCCAGAACCGCTTTTGCGAGAACAGCGCCTCGGCGAAGATGTGGGCCTGCTCATGGGCGCGGGAAAAGACCGCCTTGATGCCGTGATCGAGCGCCTCGAGCTCGAGCCGAAGGGCGCGCGCGGCCTGCGCCTGCCTGCTGCCCAGGATGGCAAGGCCGACCGAGTGGTACAGGTCCGGTTCCTGGGCAACGAGCACGCCCGTGTCCAGCACCACGCACATGCCGGCGTGATTTGGAGCCCAATCGATCTTGATGTTGGCATTTGCGATCATAAGACATGATGTAATGCACATCATTACATTCGTCAAGTCCACCCCGGTTGTTTCCGGCGCTTCCAAGCAGCAGCCGCGCCGGCGCCGGCCGGCCGGGCGTCCCCTCGATCACAGGTTGTGTCGGCGGAACGCGGAACGACCCCGCTCCCAGTTCGGGAGAAGTTCGGGGGTATCGCACGTGCATTAGTTCGACACGTTGGTGTCAAGGAGTGCGAGAAGTGAGCGCACCACTACTAGTCGCCGACGTCCGATCGTTGTCGTGACGACACGCCCAGCTCCTATCAACTCGTAAAGCTTTGTGCGTCCCAAGCCGATCACTTCGCATGCATCGTCAATCGTGCAGGTAAGCCGCTGGGCGAATGGCATCGTGCTCGGTTCTGCGGCTTTTCGGAGCGGCTAGACTGACTTGTGACTGTTGTCCGCTGGTTTTCTCACGTCGATTGTATCTCACATGGCCCTCCTATTCGCACAAAGCTTGATACGAGAGTTGGTTGCGCGAGGAGCAACGTCAATGCGCACGTCCGAGGGCGCTGGCGTACGACAGCGCACGTCAGCGACGGTTTGAGTATTTCTGGATAGCCAAGTGCGATGAGGAAATTTTTCGCGAATGCTCCATCCACAGTGAGAGCATCGCGACGAGGCTAGTCTGCTAATGTCGGCAGCAAATTCCCCAAGCGTTCGCCGCTGTTCACCAGCGTCTTATTCAACCATTATTCAACGAATTCGGCTGAAGGCTACCTAAGTGCCTGAGATTGCTGGCGCTCCCTAGGGGAATCGAACCCCTGTTTCAGCCTTGAGAGGGTAAGATCGATCCGCTTGAGGTCCTGCGATGGATACCTCGCGGAGGTCGCCCGGCTCGTCTGCATGAGCAGGCGTCACTGCACCAGTTTCGAGGCGCAACGAACGCAATCGAACTCGAACGAAAGTGTAACGAAATCAACAAAGCTGGTCGATAGTCCATCGCTCATAACGGCCTGGTTGCCGGTTCGAGGCCTCCCGGACATATCGGGAAATCACCTGCGCTTGAGTTTTGACTCACCTCCATTACCCTCCGGTTTCATTACGCACGCTTGAACGCCACGCGATAGCTCGCCACTAGATTGGCTTCTTTTCTGCTCAGCCTTCGAGGTTGTCCCCCTACTCAACCGCCACTGCGGTTGCCCAGCTGAAGTCAAAATGAGCGCTCAACAACCTCATTGCGAAAACAGCGACGAGAACGCAGATGATTTGCAACAACGTTCTGGTCGAGAACACCCTATTAAAGAGCGTCACGATTCTGTCTCTAGCGCTGATGACCCAGTCGGATACCAAGCTTGAGCGCCTTTTGGCGGAGTGAGCCTTCGGAGCGCTTTGTGAGCTGCGCGATTTTTGCAACCGGCGTCTTCGCTTTCGAATGAGCGCGCAGCTCTTTCACGTCAGCCTTTGTGTATTCGCGACGCAAAGTTTTCTTCTTCGTAGCCGTCTTCTTTGCCTTCTTCGCCACTTTTAACTCCTCGATTCGAGCGAGGGCGTAGTAGCACAGCCGCATTGAGGCGCAACTCTCCATCGCTTGGCTCTATGCTGGCACGATCCGTCAACTCGCTCGAGTTGTCGGTATTGCAGCCGATTTGCCCGACCTATCAAATTGTTGCGGCAATTCCTGGTAGGCCAGAATTACAACTTGAAGCAAACTGACCGATGTAGGGCCAAATCCTACTTCACTGTGGGGCCGGCGATGTTTGGTAACCCTGCTGGCAGAGGATGCGCGGCGATGAAGCCTGTTTTCGAGGATGCGCACAAAGGCCGGATTTGGATTGTGGTCGGTTATAGTTGGCGAGAACGATCCGGTTTTTGATCTTCTGGCCAACATCGAAACGTTCGAGTACGGGCTTTATTGGATAGGCTATGGAAAGACGCCGCCGCCCAATGTCTCCAAACAGCTCCTCATCCCCGGACGCGGCGCGCACTTTTGGGGTGATTGGGACGCCGATGATTTCTTTGTCACGCTTTCTCAAAAGCTCGGATGCTTTCCCCCGCGCTTCGTAACCCAGCCGTTTTCGCATTTGAAAATCTATGTTTAGGATGCTGAAGGACTACAAAGCTCCGAAGAACAATCTGGGCGACGACCCTGGGCTCCGCGAAAGCCGGTTTGACGTGGCCGCCGTCATACGGCCCCAGCTCGACGCGCCGAGCTTACTGGGCGGACTGCCTCCGCGCGTCAGACTTCGGTCCACTGCCCTCTCTACCAATTTCTCCGAGCTCCGTGTCGGCCGCCTCCCGCCTCACTCTCTGCTACGCCGACGGGTCACTTCCTGCCCCGGGGCCTACTCACGGCGCGCTCTAGCGTCGGAGGTAAGTAGGTCCGAGGTGTCCTTTTCAGGCGCTGCACTACGCTCCTGTTCGATCCGGTTGCCGTCGCAGTTTCAAATCCTGCTGGTGATCATCATGATGGGCAGTAGGAGCAAAGAACCAATTTCAGCAGCTCACGCCATTATCCGATGACACGTCCTGCCATCATTCCAGCGGGTTCTTGGCCACGCCGTATGTCTGCTGGAATCGCAGCAGGGTACTGCGGAGAATTGACTGTCGAAGCCTTTCTCAAGCGAGTCGGTAAGGAGTATCCTCGACCACGTGTGAAAGAAGGGAGGCGTCAGCTGTGGTTGAGAGACGATCTGGACCGAGCCATCGCGCCGGACATGGTGCCGGGCGACCTCGCCGAGGATTTGTGACGCTGGAGCGCCCACTTCCACGCTTCGTCGAGGTACGGCGGCTTGCCCGTGGGGCTGCGGCTTTCTACTTCCGCATCCCCACTCACTACAGGAAACTCGGCTGCGAGATGGCGAATGAGCCACTTGGGACGAGCTACGAAGTCGCATGCGGTGAGGAGGGAAAAGGCGGACGCGCTGCCACACTCAACGCCCTCTTCGATGAATGGAACCACCGGCGTAGAGGGCAGCCGGTTGAACAGGGCAAAATCGCGCGCTACGGCACGGTCGATTGGCTGTTCCGGCAATACAAGACAGAGAAGGCGTATACCGAGAAGGTCTCACCTCGGTCCCGCCCCGATTACGAACGGATCATGCAAATGATCTGCGACACCGTCGATAAGAATGGACGGCGGATTGGCGAACGGCAGATCATGGAAGTTACACCACGAGCTGCTGACAAGATTTACGACAAAATCATCAACGGCCCGAACGGGATCAGGCTGCGGCAGGGAGAAAAGGTCGTCGGCCTCTGCCGAAAGGCATGGCGGATCATGCGTCGGCTGCACCCGGAGTTGTTCGATAAGAAGCACCCGAACCCCTGGGACGATTTCACTCTCAAGAGCCGTACCAAGACCAAGAAGCACGCGGTCACTCGAGAAGAGGTCTATAAATTTGCATGGGGCTGCATCAAAGAAGGGCGGCCTGAACCAGCGGCCGTCGCCGTGATCTGCTTTGAATGGCTGCAACGGCCGGAGAACGTGGTGGCCGGGTTTTTGACTTGGCCCGACTATCGCAGCAAAAACTGGCCACACGCTGTGCGCATCGAGCACCACAAGAACAAGGCGTTGGTCTGGCATCCGCTCGAAGAGACTCTCGATGGAGAGACCGTCAAGTTTTACGCCGAAGCGGAGGACATTTTGAGCCATCTGCCCAAGCTCGGCGTCCCGATGATCATGCGTCGGATAAAAAAGGGTGAACGCAAGGGCGATGCCAAAGTGTGGTCCTACCCTGGCATGGAAAAAGTGGTGCAGCAGATGCGCAAGAAGATCGACGGCGTATCAAAGCTTTTCACGCTTGATGCCTGTCGACACGGCGGCATGACCGAACTCGAGGAAGCCGAGCTGACGGACGGCCAGGGTCGTGCACTCTCGGGCCACAAGACCGCACAGGCCTATCGCGGCTATGCCAAGGAAACAATGATGCGAGCGTTGGCTGCGACTCGTAAGCGGCATGCACATCTCTTGGCGCAGAAGGAGCTCGATCAGCAGAATCCTGATGTAGCAGCATCACCTCGAGACGGAACGCCGACCTCCCCAATTTCGAAGACTAACGTCCGATCTCAAGGATAGACTTGGCGCCTCGTTGAACGCCGCAAAAGGCGGCGGGGTTCTGCAATTGTCGATCCCGCATGCGACGTCAACGGCAGAGCTCGGAAGCTGCAACGCGCAGACAGCGTTCATCCGCTCAATTCGTATTATTATAAGTTGAGCGACGTTCAACGCGCGCCGACCTTCATCTGCCTTCAGGCAAAAACGAAACCAGCACAGAATTTCCAAATGGGAGGCAAACGGAATTTCCAAATGCGCGGGAAATTCTGCCTTGGATAAGGCCGTTTTTGCAACAAAATCAGTGAGTTGGCTGTGGCTGGGGCGGGAGGGATCGAACCTCCGAATGGCGGAATCAAAATCCGCTGCCTTACCGCTTGGCTACGCCCCAACGCGCCGATCGAAGGCCACGTCGGTCTATAGGGTGAGTCCCGCCATTTCAACAGGGCGGCGATCGAAAAGGCACGAAAGCCGCAGGATGATGACGGTACTCTTATTATAAGGCGACGCCGCGGTGGCCGAAACAGACCGTGCGATGTCCGTTCGGACTGTTGAGAGGCCGCCGGTTTCATGGGATGACAATTTGCAAACGCTTCGTCGGGAGTAACGCCATGACCTACCGTGCGCCGATCAACGATATCCTGCTGTCCCTCAATCACGGTGCGGGGCTCGCTGCCGCCGTGGAGGCCGGCCACTACGGCGATTTCGATGGCGACATCACCGCTGCGGTGCTGGAAGAAGCCGGCAAGTTCGCCTCCGACGTGCTGGCGCCGCTGAATCGTGTCGGCGACGAGCACGGCATCAAGCTCGACAACGGCAAGGTGACGACCGCGCCGGGCTGGCCCGACGCCTACCAGCGCTGGACCGCCGCGGGCTGGAACGCGGTGTCGGGGCCGGAGGCGTTCGGCGGCCAGGGCCTGCCGCTCGCGGTCAACGCCGCCTGCACCGAGATCTGGAGCGCGTCGAACGTCGCCTTCGGCCTCTGCCCGCTGCTGACGCTGTCGGCAATTGAGGCGCTCGATGCCCATGGCAGCGCCGAACTGAAGAAGACCTATCTCGAGAAGTTGGTCACCGGCGAGTGGACCGGCACGATGCAGCTCACCGAGCCCAATGCCGGCTCCGACGTCGGCGCGCTGCGCACCCGCGCCGAACGCGCCCCCGACGGCACCTACCGCATCAAGGGCACCAAGATCTTCATCACCTATGGCGAGCACGACATGACCGACAACATCGTGCATTTCGTGCTTGCGCGATTGCCCGATGCCCCCTCGGGTACCAAGGGAATCTCGCTATTCCTGGTTCCGAAATTCCTGGTCAATGCCGACGGCTCGCTTGGCGAGCGCAACGACATCCATGCCAGCGGCGTCGAGCACAAGCTCGGCATGCACGCATCGCCGACCTGCACCATGACGATGGGCGATAAGGGTGGCGCGATCGGTTATCTGATCGGCGAGGAAAACCAGGGCATGCGCTGCATGTTCACGATGATGAATCAGGCCCGCCTCGGCGTCGGCCTCGAAGGCGTCGGCATTGCCGACCGCGCCTATCAGCAGGCGCTGGCCTATGCGCAGGAGCGCAGGCAAGGGAAAGCTATCGGCAAGGCTATCGGTCACAAGGGCGACGGGATGGATCCGATCATCGTGCATCCCGACGTCAAGCGCATGCTGATGCTGATGCGCAGCATGACGGCGGCGGCGCGCACGATCTGCTACGCCACCGCGGTCGCGCTCGACGTTTCGGTGCGCGCCAAGGACGCCAAGGTGCGCGCCGAGGCCGCGGCCCGCGGCGCGCTGCTGACCCCGATCGCCAAGGCCTTCTCCACCGACATCGGCAACGAGGTCGCCTATCTCGGCGTGCAGATCCACGGCGGCATGGGCTTCATCGAGGAGACCGGCGCCGCGCAGCATTATCGCGACGCCCGCATCACCTCGATCTACGAGGGCACCAACGGCATCCAGTCGATCGACCTCGTCACCCGCAAGCTCGGCGCCAATGGCGGCGCCTCGGTCTGGGCGCTGCTGGACGAGCTCGCTGCCCTCATCAAGCAGGTCGAGACCTCCAACGACCCGGCGTTCGGCACCACGGGCGCCAAGCTGCGCGACGCGCACGCCGCGCTGGAGCGCACCAGCAAATGGCTGCTCGAGCGCCTCGCCTCGGCGCCGAACGAGGCACTGGCCGGCGCAACGCCTTATCTGCGGCTGTTCGCCGCAACGCTCGGCGGCTGCATGCTCGCCGGCGAGGCGCTGGCCGCCAAGGCGAACGGCGAAGCCGAGCCGCAGCGCTATGTCGCGCTGGCGCGCTTCTTCGCCGAGAACATCGCCGTGCAGGCGCCGTCGCTGGAAAAGACCGTGACCGAAAGCGCCGAGGCGGTGACTGGCGCTGATGCGGTGCTGGCGGGGTAAGATACTTTCCACCGTCATTGCGAGGTGGAAGGGCCCAAAGCGCTGTGCTCAAAGGCCCTTCTCGCTCGTTTGATGCACACGGCGTGCGGCATCACAACTGTCGTCCCTGCGAAAGCACTAGGGCATTTACACATCTCTTCGAGGCTAGAAAACCGACTCATCATCAAGGGGTTAGCTACTAGGCGAGAGCCGAAATCGGCGGGCGCAACCCTAGTGCAGATGAGTAAGTTCTCTGCGGTTTTCGGCCAACTCTTTGAGAAGACTCCGGAAAGACTGCGGAGGATATGTATATACGCTAGTGCGAAAGCAGGGACCCATAACCACCGCATGCAGTTGTGATGCCGCGCTGGGGCCACAGCTTTGCAAACCATTCGGCGCTTGCGGTTATGGGTCCCGGGTCGCGCTTCGCTTGCCCGGGACGACATCGAGTTTTTCGCCTACCGCCGAATCATACGTTTCATCAGCGATCCGCGCGAAACGCGCGAAATTCCTCCGGGCCGTCGAGCAAGTCACGCTTGCGCGCGGCCCGATCGAACTGGCTGGCGGAATGATCTGCCGTTGCGTTAATGGCCGTGCCGGCCAGGTTCTGCGCACGTCGCCGTTGATCGTCGTGCCTCGACCGAACATCCCGATCCACGGCTCGCCGACGACATATCTCATCGGAGATGCGTTCCTGGAGGCATCCGTTGCCTCGATAAGATCGCCGCGTCATCCTGCACGATCCTTCCAGCAGGATCGGTACGGGCTAAGTCTCCCGTGTGCCGCCTGCTTGCTGTGGCGATTGTGGTGATTGCCTTGGCGCCGAAGGTTTGGACGCCGGGAATTTGGGTTTCCGCGGAGGCGCCGCGATCAATCCATCCCGTATCGCTTGCTTGCGGGCAAGCTTGCGGGCTCGCCGCACGGCCTCGGATTTCTCTCGAGCCCTTTTTTCCGATGGCTTTTCGAACGATCTGCGGCGCTTCATCTCTCTAAAGACGCCTTCGCGCTGCAACCTCTTCTTTAGAACTCGAAGCGCCTGGTCGATGTTGTTGTCCCTGACAAGAACTTGCAACGGATCACCTCTCTCGCGGTACAACGCACTTTGAATGAACAAGACCAGAGCCCGCTCTATCAATGACAGAGCGGGCCGCACTGCCATTCCAGTACATCCGTGGAACGGCAGCCGACCGACAACGTCGCGGAAGCTTCAGCCGCGGTGCTACAAGCACGCGTCCTCGCTTTCATCCGACGATGTCTTTGGAAAAAGGTCCTGGGACCGATCTACAAGGCTCAAGGCCAGTCGATCTAGTACAGTTATGCACTTATCTCAGCTATGCAAGACGCAATCGCAGATCGCGAGAATTATATCCGACGGTTCAGCCACGGCGAGATCATGGCTGAACGGCGATGGCGGCTTGACCGCGAACGCGAAAAGCGGTTCCCCAAAAATCTCCATCGTTGCCGAGTAGCAAATTCGCTCCAACAGGCGCAGAGTACGGCGCTGCCGGATGACTATTGAGCGCCGGCACCTGAGAGCCTGGGCAGCTCCCGCCACCAAAGGGAGCCGAAGATGGCAACCCGCTTCTATTTCGATATCCGCAACGGCGAGCAACTCTATGCCGACAAACAGGGCATCGAGCTACGCGACGAGGAAACTGCCGCGCACGAAGCGATGCAGTCATTGCTCAGCATAGCCAAGGAGAACCCGCCTTTGGACAAACACAGGCTGCTGGCGTTTGAGGTCCGGACGGACGAAGGCCCGCTGTTTCAGGTCAGTCTCAGTCTGGGCATCACAAGGTGCTAGCTGCCGCGCTGCGTAGCCCAGCTCAAGAATCCAGCCGGCAACTGCGCCAAGCGATAGCCACCTCAAGCACGGGCCCGTCGCCGTCCCGGACCTCGATGGCAATCTGATGGAAATTGTGACCGCGAAAGGAATCCCGAATGACGTCGGCCAAGGCGCGCGCAGCCTCCTCCTGAACCGCACCGAAGCTGGACATCTCCATGCCCTCTTCGTCGATCGCCAGGCCGCCGCCGTCACGAAGATCGAAATAATAGCGCGTCATCGGCATGGTAATTTACCCCAGCTCTCGATTGTTCCTGCGAAGACCGGGGAATGTGGCCGGTGAGGACAGTGGCGCGCGAGCCGTCCGGGTGAGTCATGACCGCAAAAGCGAGAGAGTTCCTTGATTTCTGGATTGAAAACAGCGTCCACGCTGCCGAGCAGTATGGAACGCCGGGTGCCTCGCAGGATGTTGCCGAGTTGGCGCGCCGGTGCATCGAGATGGCGGGACAGCAAGGCCTGACGGAACAGGATCTGCGTGATGCGGCCGGCGATGTCACTGACTACATCAGGATCAGACTGAAGGCGGCGAACAGGAAGGAAGCCGATCGTCCCAAATAGTTCGGGCAACGGCCAGGCTTCGCGACCTGAACGTAGCGGCCGACGCCGCGAAACAACAGGTCCGCTTCGTATCAGCAACGGACTCGGAGACGTGCGTGATTGCGCGGCTTAGCGCACGATGCGCTTGACCCGTTTGGTTCTCTTGGCAGCCACAGATGCCGCGCCAGCGGGTGCAGAGCCAGCCTGCGCGGCCGCCTCGGCGTCACGCGCTTCACGGAGAGCCCGCAGACGCACCATGTTCTTGCGCACGGCGATCGCATCGCGCTCGACCTCAGCGATTGCCTGCGCGCCCGCCTCGGCGGCAAGCCGCTGGCGCTGGGCCTTGGCCAGGCGCTCGGCGGAAAGTTCTTCCGGCTTCTTGGCCATGAGCGAATGAGCCCTTTGAAAAGCAGCGAGACCCGCTCAACCCATCAGAGGATCGAGCGGGCCGCGGCTGTCATCCCAGTACATCCGTGGAATGACAGATCGATTCAAGCCAGCCGAAGATCTTCGGCGCTGGTCTTGCCACGCATCTTGTCGACCTTGAGTTCGAACGACAGCTTCTGGCCCTCGGCGAGACCGCCAAGTCCGGCCCGCTCGACAGCGCTGATGTGAACGAACACGTCATTCGTGCCATCATCGGGCTGAATGAAACCGAAGCCCTTCTGGCCGTTGAACCACTTCACAGTACCTGTAGGCATTTGTCTTCTCCAAAGCGGACGCACGTGAATTCGCGCTTGGTTCCGCATCATCCTTCAACCGACGATGTTCTTTGGAAAAGGGCCGCTTTGACCATTCAACAAGGCACAACGGCAAATCGAACGCTGCAAGCATACACACTTAATCCGCTAGGGCAAGCTCGGAAGCGCCGTCGATCGGGGTGAGCGGAGCTTCACCGAGCTGCCGTTCCGATAAACCGAACCATGTTTCGCGTAAGGGCTTGAGCCGCCGCGCAACTCGGTGATCGGTGACGCGGACGCAAATCGCGATATTCAACCGCCCGAACTTTTCGCCTTGCGTGGAACTCGCCTAGCGCGCGTCCGAACACTTACTTTTGCCGCTGCCGGCTCCGTCGGGCGCGTGATCGGAAACGTCTCCCGCATATGCGCTGCCAGCATTGCACAGTAGTCAGTCGCGAAACGAGGCAACGGACGCCGCTTGTCCCATGAGATGGTGAGCGGCTCCTGCAACACGCGGCGTCCGTGCGTGAGACCGACAATCCTTAATTCGTAGCGCCAGCACTGAAGCTGGGAGGGAACGATCGCGACGCCGTGCCCCGCCTCGGCGAGCGCCAGCAAGGTGTGCGGACTGCGACTCTCGAACATGATCTTCGGTTTCAGCCCCGCCATACGGCTTGCCGCATCGAAAGCACGGCGAAACCCGAACCCGCTGTCCAGCAGCAGCAACGGAAGTTCGGCGAGGTCAGCGATCTCGATTGTGCAACGGGGACCAAGTGGCATCGACGGATGACCAGCAGCCAGTAACTGCACGGATCCAAGCGGAAGGCTGCCGAAGTGCTGTTCGTTCAGTCTGACGGCGTGCAGCAAATTTTGGCCGAGATGAACTTCGCCGCGTTCAAGCATCGCCAATATCTCGCTGCCCGTCCCCTCCCTGATCCTAATCTCGACCCTGGGATATCGCTCCGCGTACCGGTGCAGAAATTTCGACAGCACGCTTTCGATGTGTTGCGGCGAGCCGGCGATCCTTAGGACCCCGGTATCTCCTTGACGAAGCAGCTGAGCCTGCTCCTTCAAGGAATTGACGCTGTTGAGCAGCAGACGGCAGCCCGCAATCAACTGCTCGCCTTCGCCGGTCAATAGAAGCCGGCGCCCGACGCGATCGAAGAGCTGCAAGCCGAGCTCCCGTTCGAGACCGATGATTTGCCTGGACAGAGCGGGTTGGGCGACACGCAACCGCAACGCGGCTTTTGAGACCGTGCCGAGCTCCGCCACCGTCAAGAACGTGAGCGCCTGTTGAAGGTTCATGCCCGCTTATACCATTCGAGCATAAGGTTCGAGAAAATATATGTATTGGACGTATTTCGAAGCCTCGTGGAGAGTCCTGTCAGGCTTGCGGCATGCGGCATCGGCACTGGCATCGGAGGAGCTCCCATGAACTCTGGAGGCAAGATGGCTCTGGCCATGTTGAGTTGTACCGCGATCGGCGCTCTTGGCACCGACGCACTGCATGGCGAAGCCAGGCCGCCCGCCTATCTGATCGGCCAAATCGAGGTCACCGATCCAGATGGTTATGCCAGGGAATATCTCCCGCAGGCGAAGGAGATCATCAAGGCACATGGCGGCAAGCTGATCGCGGCTGCCGGCGCGGCGGCAACCGGTTCACAGGTCGTTGCCGTCGATGGAGATCCACCCAAGCGCGTCGTCATCTACATGTATCCGAGCATGGAGGCGCTTTGGGCCTGGCGACACGATCCGGCCTACGTGCAGGTTCGGGCGGTCGGCGAGAAATACGCGAGGTACCACACATTTGCGGTCGAGGGCTCCGTCGCCAATTAGCCCTCATCACGCCGTCGGTCGCTGCGACCTGCAACGTGCGCCACCTAATTCCGAAACACCAGGCAGCGCCCGCCGACTGCCTCCAACCGGGCGCACAGCTGATTAGCTCGCTCACGGGTCGTCTCGGCGACCCGGAGCAGATACCAGGTGGCCGAGCCTGGCCCGGCCATGCGCGATCTCAGAACGAGCGGTGCGCGATCGCCGAGCACGGATGCAAATCGTTTCTGAAGTTGCTGGTAGTCGGCGAGGACCCTCGATTGCGACGGGCCGCCGGCCAATTGAAGTCCCCAGGGCCCCCACGCAGCTTGCTGCGCGATTGTCACGGACTCTCTTGGGCCCGCGGGAAGCGCCCGAACGAGCATGCCGCGCACGATGTCACCGCAGGCCATGGCCGCGTCGGTGTGGACCCGATCCTCAAGCGAACCCTGCGCCCATTCCTCGGCGGACTTGCCGGTGATGATCCTGACATAAGCGCGCGTTTCGCCCGGCAGGCTTCCACGTCCCGCCAACCAATCCTGAACGCGCCGTGGACCACCATTATAGGCGGCCGCCGCAAGACCGAGATTGCCGAACTGCGCGCGCAGCTCGCGGAGCCAACGCGCGGATTCCTGTAAGGCAGGCAATGGCTCGAACGGGTCGGCCAGACCGCGCCACCGCGCAGTACCGGGCATGAACTGGGCGATCCCCTGGGCACCGGCCGAACTGACCGAGTTGGGATCGAAATTGCTTTCCTGCCAGATCAGCCGGACGAAGAAATCCGGCGGCAGGCCGTTCTCTAACGCAGCCTCCTCTAACGCCTTGCAGTACTGCTGCGGCCCATCGAGCTTTGGACGCAAAGGTGTCGGCGCCGGCGACGGAACAGATGACGATTGCTGATCGGACGCCGACCGATCGGCCTCGGCGTTGCGCACTCCGGCGTTGCTATCCGGACGAGACGTTTCCGTTTGCGATGTTTCTGTCTGCGCCGGCTCTGCGCGTTGCGCGCCGGGCGTGACCGCTGGATCGCCGAGAGGTTGGGCGCTTGCGACGGGGACGAACAGCAGCAGGCAAGCCGAGCCGATAGCCGCTGGCAAAATCGATCGATGAACCCGCCGCGGCCCGAAAATCGACTGCATAAAGCGATCATCAAATTGGATGCACTTGCGGAATCATATCATCGGCGCCGCCCGGGCGGCCAGAAAATTTGCTGCCTAGCGGTTGGACAGGCTTCCAACGATCGATGCGCGGCGGGACAGTTCGATCCAGTTGCCATCGGGATCGAGGATCATGGAGATCCGTGCGGCCTCGCCGAGCGTCACCGGCGCAAGGCCTTCCCGCACGCCCTTGGCGCGCAACTCGTCATGCACGGCGTCGATGTCGGCGACCTGCAGCGTGATGTAGCGCCAGCCGCGCGCGCCCCGAACCGGATCGACGGTTGCGGCGCGATCTTCCCTGAGCAGGATCAGACTGTCGCCGAGGCGAAACGCCGGACCATCAGACCATGACTGCTCGGTGAAGCCGAGGATGTCGCCGTAGAACCTGCGATGCGCGGCAAGGTCGCGCACCGCCATCACGACGCCGATCTGGGCGATGCCGTCATGTCCGGGCGGGACGAGGCAAACGCTGTTGCCGTCGGGGTCGGCCATGCGCTGCGGTGCGTCGACGCCGGCGCGCGCAATGATCACTTCGCGATAGCCGCTCGGCGCCACGTCCGGCAGAGGCTCGACATGATGGTTGAGCTTGATGACCGAACCGTGCGCGTCGTGCCTATACTGCTTCTGCCCGCGGCGGATCGGCTGCACATGATCGAAGCGAAGTCCAGCCTCCTGCTGCCAGAACCGTAGCATCGGTTCGAGATCGTTGAAGGAAAGGCCGACGTCGATCACGTTCTTTGCCAGTTGCATCTGCTCCCGCCTTCGGATGAAGTGCACCACGATGGATTAGCTTTGCGAGGAACAAGTCACCAACGCAAGCACCACGATCACTGTCGCAGGTCGGCCGGCCTGCCGGTGCACCTGCCTGAAACAGTCAATCCAGTGAGGACCGATATGCAAGCAGGCCTCGTTCAGACCTTTCGCGCTTTTGCGTACAATAATGCCTGGGCCAATCACCGCCTGCTCACGGCCTGCGCCGGTCTCAGCCAGGCGGAGTTCGCCGCCGCGCGGACCGGGTTCTTCCCGAGCCTGCAGGCGACGCTGAACCACATTCATGTCATCGATCTCTTCTACATTGACGCGCTCGAGGGCGGCTGGCTCGGGCCGAAGGCGTGGGCCAACGAGGTGCCCTACCGGTCAGTCGCCGCACTGAAAGACGCCCAGCGCGCGATCGATCAGCAGCTGATCATGCACTGCGATGCGCTGACGGCTGAGCGGCTCGATGATGTGGTCAAGATCAATCGCGACACGAGCGTGCAGACCGAGCGGCGCGACCGCCTCTTGATGCATCTGTTCCAGCACCAGATCCATCATCGCGGCCAGGCCCATGCGATGCTCTCGGAGACCACGGTGAAGCCGCCGCAGCTCGACGAATTCTTCGCCGCCGGCGAAGCCCCGCTCCGGGCAGCCGATTTCAGGGATCTCGGCTGGAGCGAAGCCACCGTGTGGGGCGGCTGAAGGCGAGGTTCCGCCCGCCATCGGCGATGCGGTTCCTGATCCGGAACGAGGTCTTGAAACCCGGCGCCTCCACGCTCACCTCTGGTAAAACGTGGGGAACTCTATCAATGCCATTCGCCAATCACCGGGGCCAGCGTATCCATTACACCGTCGAGGGATCCGGGCCGATGATCGTGCTTCAGCACGGTCTCTTGCTCGACGCCGCGAGCTGGAAGCAATGCGGCGTGGTCGACGCGCTTGCCGATCGCTTTCGTGTCGTCTGCGTCGATTCGCTCGGACATGGCCTGAGCGACAAGCCCGCCGATCCGGCGCTTTATAACCAGGCGCAGCGCGCCGGCGACATCGTCGCCGTGATCGACGATCTCGGCGACGAGCGCGCCCATGTGGTGGGACACTCGATGGGCGGCTGGGTCGCGGTCGGCGTCGCCCGATTTTTCCCGGCACGGCTGGCGTCGCTGGCGATCGGCGGCTGGGACTTTCTCACCGGACTGCCGCGCGGCAATGCCGGCCCGCTGACCTATGGCGCCTTCATCACCTTTGCCCGCCGCACCGTGCCGGAGCTCGCCGAATGGGTGACGCCGGATCTCGAAGGCGGAGTGCGTGCCTGCTTCAATGCGCTCGGCCAGGTCGATGGCGCCAAGGACGCGGTGCTGCTCTCGCGCGTGCCGGTGCTGTTGTGGAACGGACAGGACGACGGACCCCATGCGCCGATGCAGCGCTTCGCCGCGGAGAACGGCCTCGATGCGATGTCGGTGCCCGGCGATCACCTCGGCGCGCTGTTTCAGCACGGCGCCGCGATCGGCCGGGGCATCGGCTCGTTCGTCGGGCGCGGCTAAAGCATTTAGGTCGAACAGCGCCCCCGACTCGGCTGTGCTCCCTCTCCCCGCACGCGGGGCGAGGTGAAGCGTCGCGCGCTACACCGGCTCCGGCATTCCTGCGAGCAGCTTGTCTAGCGTGATCGGATAGTCGCGCACCCGCACGCCGGTCGCGTTGTGGACCGCATTGGCAACCGCGGCGGCGACGCCGCAGATGCCGAGTTCGGCGACGCCCTTGGCCTTCATCGGCGATGAGATCGGGTCGGTCTCGTCGAGGAAGATCATCTCCTGATGCGGGATGTCGGCATGGACCGGCACCTCATAGGCAGCAAGGTCGTGATTGATGAACAGGCCATGACGCCTGTCGACCACGAGATCCTCCATCAGCGCCGCCCCGACACCCATGGTCATCGCGCCGATCACCTGGCTGCGCGCCGCCTTCGGGTTGAGGATGCGGCCCGCCGCGCAGACCGCAAGCATCCGCCGCACCCGGATCTCCGCCGTGTCGGCATCGACGCCGACCTCGACGAAATGCGCGCCGAAGGTCGACTGCTGGTAGGTTTTCGCGAGATCGCCGTATTCGATGGCATCCTCCGCCACGAGGTCGCCGCCGCCGGCGGCCTGCGCCAGCGGCACGCTGCGATTGCCGGAGCGGACCACGCCGTCGGCAAACACCGCCTCCGCGGAATTGAAGCCGAGCTTCTGCGCAATGGCCTCGCGCAGCTTGGTACAGGCGGCATAGACGCCGGCGGTCGAATTGTTGCCGCCCCACTGCCCGCCCGAGCCGCAGGACACCGGAAAGTCGGAATCGCCGAGCCGCACCGCGACCTTGTCGAGCGGCACGCCCATCATCTCGGCCGCGGTCTGCGCGATGATGGTGTAGGAGCCGGTGCCGATGTCGGTCATGTCGGTCTCAACGGTCACGATGCCATTCTGGTCGAGACGAACGCGTGCCGCCGACTTGGTCACGAGATTGTTGCGGAACGCCGCGGCGACGCCCATTCCGACCAGCCAGCGTCCGTCGCGGACCTCGCCCGGCTTCGGGTTGCGCTTGTCCCAGCCGAACCGCGCCGCGCCATCGCTCAGGCACTGCACCAATTGCCGCTGCGAAAAGTGCCGCTCCGGATGCTCGGGGTCGACCTGGGTGTCGTTGCTGATGCGCAGCACGACCGGGTCGATGCCGAGCTTGTCGGCGAGCTCGTCGATCGCGATCTCGAGCGCCATCATGCCGGAGGCTTCTCCGGGCGCGCGCATCGCATTGCCCTCCGGCAGATCGAGCGCTGCAAGCCGCGTCGCCGTCATCCGGCTGGCGCCGGCATAAAGCAGCCGCGTCTGGCTCACCGCCATCTCGGGCTCGCCGTCCTTGACGTTGCCGGACCAGCTTTCGTGGCCGATCGCGGTGATCTTGCCGTCGCGCTCGGCGCCGATGCGGATGCGCTGGATCGTCGCCGGACGGTGCGTCGTGTTGTTGAACATCAGCGGACGTTGCAGCGCGACCTTGACCGGCCGGCCGGCCGCGCGGGCGCCGAGCGCGGCGAGCAGCACCTCGGCGCGCAGGAACAGCTTGCCGCCGAAGCCGCCGCCGATATAGGGCGACACCAGACGGACATTCTCCTTGGCGATGCCAAGCGTCTTCGCCATGTCCTCGGCGCCCCAGGCGATCATCTGGTTGGAGGTCCAGACCGTGAGCTTGTCGCCGTCCCAGGCCGCGATCGAAGCATGCGGCTCCATCATCGCGTGGCCCTGATCGGGCGTGGTGTAGGTGGCATCGAGTTGTACGGGCGCACCAGCGAAGGCGGCGGCGAAATCGCCGACGGCGGTATCGGCCGGGCCGCCGAATGACGGGTGCGGCGTGACGCCCTTGTCCCGCTCCGCGGCGAGATCGAACTTGCCGTCGCCTTTCACGTAGTCGATACGGACCAGCTGCGCCGCGGCCCGCGCCTGCTCGAAGGTCCCGGCGACGACGACGGCGACGGCCTGGTGATAATGCGCGATCTCGGGCCCGCCGAGCAGCGGCGCCGCATTGCGCTCGCCCTTGCCGAGCTTGCCGGCATTGTCCGCTGTGACGATGGCGACTTCGCCGCCTCGAGATCGACCGAACCGATCCGCCCCTTGCCGATCGCCGATCCAACCACATAGCCATAGGCCTGGTTAGCCGCGACGTCGTGCCGCTCATAGGCGTAGGGCGCGGTGCCGGTGGTCTTCAGCGGCCCCTCGATCCGGCTGGTCGGGTGGCCGATCACCTTGAGCTGGTCGATCGGATTGAAGGTGGCGGGATGTTCAAAACGCATGATGTCAGGCCCTCTTCTTAAGCCCTGGATCTTAAGCCCTGGCCTCGCGCAGCACCGCCGCCAGCGTTCGCTCGGCGAGCGGCAGCTTGTACGCATTGTCCTTGGTCGGCTTCGCATCGGCGAACAGGCGCGCGGTGACGGCCTTGGCGCCAGCAGGCAATTCCGCCTCCGCCGCCTCGACGCGCCAAGGCTTGTGCGCCACGCCGCCGAGCGCGACGCGGCCGGTGCCGTCGCGCTGCACGATCGCGGCAACCGAGACCAGCGCAAAGGCATAAGAGGCGCGGTCGCGCACCTTGCGATAGGCCTGCGCGCCGCCGACCGGTTTCGGCAGCACCACCGCGGTGATCAACTCGCCCGGCACCAGGCTGGTTTCGATCTCGGGGCTGTCGCCGGGCAGACGATGCAGCTCGGCGATCGGGATGCTGCGCGTGGTGCCATCGGGCCGCACCGTCTCGACGACGGCGTCGAGCGCGCGCATCGCCACCGCCATGTCGCTCGGATGGGTCGCGATGCAGGCGTCGCTCACACCGACCACCGCATGCTGGCGGCTGAAGCCGCCGATCGCGGCGCAGCCGCTGCCGGGCTGGCGCTTGTTGCAGGGCAGATTGGTGTCGTAGAAATAAGGACAGCGCGTCCGCTGCAGCAGATTGCCCGCGGTCGTCGCCTTGTTGCGCAACTGGCCGGAGGCGCCGGCGAGAAGCGCGCGCGACAGCACGCCATAGTCCCGCCGCACGCGTATATCGGCGGCGAGATCGGTGTTGCGCACCAGCGCGCCGATCCGCAAGCCGCCGTCCGCGGTCTCCTCGATGCGGTCGAGCGCCAGATCGTTGACGTCGATCAGATGCGCCGGCGTCTCGATCTCGAGCTTCATCAGGTCGAGCAGATTGGTGCCGCCGGCGATGAACTTGGCGTTCGCGGTGCCGGCGGCGGCTGCGGCCGCCGCGCCCGGCGAGGCGGCGCGCTCATAGCTGAATGATCTCATGCGCTCCTCCCGGCGACCTCGCTGATCGCCTCGGCGATGTTGGAATAGGCGCCGCAGCGGCAGATGTTGCCGCTCATGCGCTCGCGGAGCTCGGCATTGGTCAGTCGCAGCGGCGCATTCAGATCCGCCGTGACATGGCTCGGGATGCCGGCCTTGACCTCGGCAAGCACTGCGACCGCCGAGCAGATCTGGCCCGGCGTGCAATAGCCGCATTGATAGCCATCATGCTCGACGAATGCCGCCTGCAGCGGATGCAGCCCGTCCGGCGTGCCGAGCCCCTCGATCGTCGTGATCTCGTCGCCCTGATGCATCACGGCGAGCGTCAGGCAGGAATTGATCCGCCGGCCGTCGACGATCACCGTGCAGGCGCCGCATTGGCCGTGGTCGCAGCCCTTCTTGGTGCCGGTCAGATGCAGGTGCTCGCGCAGGGCATCGAGCAGCGTGGTCCTGGTGTCGAGCTCGAGCTGGTGGGTTTCGCCGTTCACGTCAAAGGATACTCTCGTCATCACGGGCGCTCCGGTCGGGGCAGATTGGGCGGCCGCAGGCGGAGGCGTCGCGATCGACGACGCCGCAAGCGAGGCGGCTCCAACAATCAACAGATGGCGCCGCGATAGTTCCAAACGTCCGGAGATCTGCATGCCGCCGCTCTCCTCAAGTCAGCCGGACCCGGAACCACGACAACGACGTGTCGAGGTCTGCTCGGCCTGTCAGCAAAGGGGGGAATGCCGCGAACAGCGGAATGTTTCTCGCGGGGAAGTTAAACTCGTCGCGATTGCCACGGGCGCGGCAGGCGGGCAGCACCGGCGCCATCGTGGCGCGGGCGGAGGGCAATATCGCCGTGCGCGTCCGGCCTACGACCAACGTCCCCTGCCCGGAATCGCAAGATTCCGGTTATCTGCATTGCGCCGCTCTCATGCTCGCCCACGGGGAAAAGCGGCCCGGAACACGCTGGAGCTCTTGGGGCTTGCACCGTATCATGTAGGATGGCGGCAGAACTCCACCGGCGACGATGCCGGCGACCCTGGGACCGCTCGATGACCGCGCATGTCATAGTGACCGACGAAGCCGCCACGCGCGTGATCCGGCTGCGCAGGCCCGAAAAGAAGAACGCGATCACCCAGGAGATGTTTCGCGCGATCAGCGACGCGATCGACAAGGCGCAGAACAATCCGAAGATCCGCTGCCTGATCATCACCGGCGGCTCCGGCGTGTTCACTGCGGGCAACGACATCGAGGACCTGCTCGCGCAGGGCACCTCGACCAGTGAGACGCCGCCGGCCTCCGACCTCGTCAAGTTCCTGTATTCGCTGGCCCACAATGTGAAGCCGATCATCGCCGCCGTCGACGGCGTCGCGATGGGCATCGGCACCACCATGCTGTTTCACTGCGACTATGTGCTCGCCAGCAAGACCGCGCTGTTCTCGACGCCGTTCTCCAATTTCGGCCTGGTGCCGGAAGGCGCCTCGAGCCTGTTGATGCCGCGCATGATGGGCCACCAGCGTGCCTTCGCGATGCTGGTGATGGGCCGCACCATGTCGGCCGACGACGCCCGCGTCGCCGGCTTCGTCAATACCGTGGTAGCGCCGGGGCATGCCGAGGTGGAGGCGCACAAGGTGGCGCGCGAGATCTGCGCGCTGCCGGCCGAGGCGGTGGCGATCTCGCGGCGCCTGATCCGGCTGCCGCCGGAGGACGTCACCCGCCGCATCGAGCAGGAGAACCATCTGTTCAGCGAACGGATGCGCTCCGAGGAAGCAGTCGAGGCGTTCAAGGCATTCATGGCTCGCCCGAAGGATTGAAACGAAGCGTCGCAATATTGTAGTGGCGCGGCGCCATGATCCCGTGCTCCATGGACAGGTCATGAGACAGCCCCGCCTTTTCCCTCTCGCCGCGCTCTGCGCGTTCGGACTGGCCGCAGCAAGCCCCTGCCCGTCGCAGGCCGCGGAGCCGGTGAGCCTGCGCATTCTCGCGATCAACGATTTCCACGGCTATCTGCGGCCGCCGCCGGGCGGCATCCGCATCACTGACCCCGCTGACGCGACCAGGAAGATCATGGAGCCCGCCGGCGGCGCCGAGCGGATGGGCACCGTCGTCAAGCAGCTGCGCGAGGGCCACAAGAACAACATCTTCGTTGCGGCCGGCGACCTGATCGGCGCAAGCCCGTTCCTATCGGCGATGTTTCACGACGAGCCGACCATCGAGTCGCTCTCGCTGATGGGGCTTGCGATCTCCTCGGTCGGCAATCACGAATTCGACGAGGGCAAGGACGAGCTGCTGCGGATGCAGAATGGCGGCTGCCATCCGATCGACAAATGCCAGGGGCCGCACCCGTTCACAGGAGCCAAATTCCGCTATCTCGCCGCCTCCACGATCGAGAAGGCGACCGGCAAGCCGGTATTTCCGCCCTACGAGATCAAGCAATTCGACGGCATTGCAGTGGCCTTCATCGGGCTGACGCTGAAGAACACCCCGAACCTGGTGTCGCCGGCCGGCGTCGCGAGCCTCGACTTTCGCGACGAGGCCGAGACCGTCAATGCGCTGGTCCCCGAGCTGAAGGCGAAGGGCGTCGAGGCGATCGTGGTGCTGATCCACGAAGGCGGCTTTCCGACCGGCGACTATAATGAATGTCCAGGGATCTCCGGGCCGATCGTCGACATCGTCAAGAAGTTCGATCGCGCGGTCGACGTCGTGGTCTCCGGCCACACCCACCAGGCCTATGTCTGCGAGATCGACGGACGGCTCGTCACCTCCGGCGACAAGTACGGCACCCTGGTCACCGCGATCGATCTTCAGCTCGATCCGAACAGTCATGACGTGATCAGCGCCAGGGCCGCCAACACCATCGTGCGGATCGCCGGCACCGCCAAGGATTCCGAGCAGAGCGCGCTGCTGGAATCCTACGACCGGCTGGCCGCGCCGATCGCGAGCCGCGCGGCAGGCTCGGTCACCGAAACACTGTCGCGTACGCCTGCCGAAACTGGCGAGAGCCCGCTCGGCGACATCGTCGCCGATGCACAGCTGCTTGCAACCAGCGCTGAGCCGAATGGCGGCGCGGTGATCGCCTTCACCAATCCCGGCGGCGTGCGGACCGACATCGTCAAGCGCGAGGACGGCGCGGTGACCTATGCCGATATCTTCGCAAGCCAGCCGTTCCGCAACCAGCTGGTGACGATGACGCTGACCGGCAAGCAGCTCAAGGACGCACTGGAGCAGCAATGGGCCGATCCGAAGCGGCCGCGCGCCCTCCAGGTCTCGAAGGGGTTCTCCTATGCGTGGGATGCGAGCAAGCCCGATGGCGCGCGCATCATCGCCGCACGGATGTCGCTGGACGGCAAGCCGATCGACCCGGCCGCGAGCTACCGCATCACAGTGAACAATTATCTCGCCGAGGGCGGCGACGGCTTCACGGTGTTCAAGCGAGGAACCGCGCAGCAGTTCGGCATCTACGATGTCGATGCGCTCTATGCCTACTTCAAGGCTAACAGCCCAGTTGCCCCAACGGCAGGCAAGCGGATCGAGCGGATCAATTGAGCCGCAAACTCGTCTTCGTCATGGCCGGGCTAAACACTTGTCCCGGCCATCCACGTCTCTTTAGCGTTAGCGCCTTCGGACCAAAGACGTGGATGCCCGGCACAAGGCCGGGCATGACGAGTTCGGGGATCAGGCGGGCGGACTCTCAGAGACCTTGGCAAGGTGTCGAAGAACGAGCACCGGAACAGCGAGATCAAACGCGGCCCTTTCCGGAACGCCGCTAACGGCCTAGATTAGGGCCTGCTCTTGCATGATCTTGGTCGGAAAACCGCTGCGCACTTTTCCGGATCATGCGCCCTCGCACGCGCATCGATTGCGCCGGGAATTTGCATGACACTGCTTCTGACGCATTCCGCCTGTCTCGACCACCTGACGCCTCCCGGACATCCCGAACGCCCCGACCGGCTGCGGGCGGTCGCCGAGGTGCTCGGCGAGGATCGCTTCAAGGCGCTGGTGCGCGATTCCGCGCCGGAAGGCGACCTCGACACCGTGCTGCTCTGTCACGGCGAGCACTATGTCGGCGAACTCCGCCACATCGCGCCGACCTCGGGCATGATCTATATTGACGGCGACACTTCGATGTCGCCGGGCACCTGGGAAGCGGTGATGCGCGGCGTCGGCGGCGCGGTGGCCGGCACCGATGCGGTGATGGAGGGCAAGCATCAAAACGCGTTCGTCGCGGTGCGCCCGCCCGGGCACCACGCCGAGAAATCGACGCCGATGGGCTTCTGCTTCTTCGACAATGCCGCGATCGCCGCCCGCCACGCGCAGCGCAAATACGGCATCAAGCGCGCCGCAATCATCGATTTCGACGTCCATCACGGCAACGGCACGCAGGATATCTTCTGGGCCGACCCGACCGTGATGTATTGCTCGACGCACCAGATGCCGCTGTTCCCCGGCACTGGGGCCGCCGGCGAGCGTGGCGAGCACGACACTGTCGTCAACGCGCCGCTGGCGCCCGGCGACGGCGGCGCCAAGTTCCGCTCCGCTTTCGAGAACCTGATCCTGCCGCAGCTGGAGAAGTTCTCCCCCGAACTTATCGTCATTTCGGCGGGCTTCGACGCGCATCACCGCGATCCCTTGGCCTCGATCAACCTGACGGGCGAGGATTTCGGCTGGGTCACGCGCAAGCTGATGGATCTCGCCGACAAGAGCGCCGGCGGCCGCGTCGTCTCCGTCCTGGAAGGCGGCTACGACCTGCAGGGCCTGAAAGAGTCGGTGGCATCTCACGTCACCGCATTGATGGACGGGTAAATCCCCGCCACAATACGCCCGCAAAAATTCGATTGATTCTGCGCCGGGGCGAGCATGGCCTGCGACAGGTCATGTTTGGACGACAAGATCAGGTTGCGATCTGATCCACGCAATCGGGAACGCAAGAATGGCCGAGAACACCCAAGCCGACGTGAAGAAGCTCTCCTTTGAACGCGCGATCGAGGAACTCGAATCGATCGTCAAGCGGCTCGAGGACGGCAAGGTCCCGCTTGAGGAATCGGTCGCGATCTATGAGCGCGGCGAGGCACTGAAACGGCGCTGCGAGGAACTGCTGCGTCAGGCCGAAGCCCGCGTCGACAAGATCACCACCGACGCCTCGGGCCAGCCGACCGGCACCGAGCCGCTCGACGTGCAGTAGCGCTACCGACGACCTCGATCGTGCGGCGCGATGGCCGCCATGGCGGGCAATTGTTGCTGCGCATTTCCAGCCACCCGTAAACCTCCGGGGCTACCCGCGGGGTCGGGTACGGCTGCGAATCAGGCCGAGCCGGCCCGGCCGGCTGCCGCCAAATTAGGCGAACTGGAACCCAGCCCCCACCCAAGCATTGAAAAGACTAGGTTTTTCCAGCGCGCCGCGTAGGAACCCTGCGCCCCCTATCGGGTTGGCTTTGGCTGCGGCTTTGGTGTAATGCTTCCAGTTCTATGGGCATTTGAGAGTGGCGGGCAGCCCGACTTTTCGGGCGGCATGCATCTCAAATGGTTCGACAAAACTGAACCGGGACGGGTGAAGAGCGACCAAGGTGATGCATATCACGTGGTCCAATCCGGAGTGAATCTAGGCTTACAACCAGGCACCGGCCTGCCGGGGCGGCACCCAGTGTCTGGCATTCGCTGCGCGGTGTGCGCGCCATCCCATCTCGCGTCGGGCGGTTCGTTCCGACAGGCAAAAATTGGAAATTCGCTGTGACCACATTTAGTAAGACGCCGCTTCTTGACACTATTCACACGCCGGATGACCTGCGCAAGCTGAAGGTCGAGCAGGTGCAGCAGGTTGCCGACGAGCTGCGCCAGGAAACCATCGACGCGGTGTCGGTGACAGGCGGCCATTTCGGCGCCGGCCTCGGCGTGGTCGAACTGACCACCGCCATCCACTACATCTTCGACACCCCGCGCGACCGCCTGATCTGGGACGTCGGCCACCAGGCCTACCCGCACAAGATCCTGACCGGACGCCGCGACCGCATCCGCACGCTACGCACCGGCGGCGGCCTCTCCGGCTTCACCAAGCGCACCGAGAGCGACTACGATCCGTTCGGCGCCGCGCACTCCTCGACCTCGATCTCGGCCGGCCTCGGCATGGCCGTGGCGCGCGATCTCTCCGGCGGCAAGAACAACGTTATCGCCGTGATCGGTGACGGCGCGATGTCGGCGGGCATGGCCTATGAGGCGATGAACAACGCCGGCGCGATGAACTCGCGCCTGATCGTGATCCTTAACGACAACGACATGTCGATCGCGCCGCCCGTCGGCGCGATGAGCGCCTATCTGTCGCGCCTCTACTCCGGCAAGACGTACCGCTCGCTGCGCGAGGCCGCCAAGCAGATCAACAAGCGCCTGCCGAAGATCCTCGCCAACCGCGCCAACCGCGTCGAGGAATATTCCCGCGGCTTCATGATGGACGGCGGCACGCTGTTCGAGGAACTCGGCTTCTACTATGTCGGCCCGATCGACGGTCACAATCTCGACCATCTGCTGCCGGTGCTGAAGAACGTCCGCGACATGGAGACCGGCCCGATCCTGGTTCACGTCGTGACCCAGAAGGGCAAGGGCTACGGCCCGGCCGAAGCCTCCGCCGACAAGTACCACGCCGTGGTCAAGTTCGACGTCGCGACCGGCACCCAGGCCAAGGCCAAGCCGAATGCGCCGGCCTACCAGAACGTGTTCGGCCAGAGCCTCGTCAAGGAAGCCGAGAAGGACGACAAGATCGTCGCCATCACCGCGGCGATGCCGTCGGGCACCGGCGTCGACATCTTCAACAAGGCGTTCCCGGACCGCACCTTCGACGTCGGCATTGCCGAGCAGCACGCGGTGACCTTCGCCGCCGGCCTCGCCACCGAAGGCTACAAGCCGTTCTGCGCGATCTATTCGACCTTCCTGCAGCGCGGCTATGACCAAGTGGTCCATGACGTCGCGATCCAGAGCCTACCGGTCCGCTTCGCGATCGACCGCGCCGGCCTGGTCGGCGCCGACGGCGCGACGCACGCGGGTTCGTTCGACAATGCGTATCTCGGCTGTCTGCCGAACATGGTGATCATGGCCGCCGCCGACGAGGCGGAACTGGTCCACATGGTGGCGACGCAGGTTGCGATCAACGATCGTCCGAGCGCGCTGCGCTATCCGCGCGGCGAAGGCCGCGGGATCGAGATGCCGGAAGTCGGCGTTGCCCTCGAGGTCGGCAAGGGCCGCATCATCCGTGAGGGCAAGAAGGTCGCGCTGCTGTCGTTCGGCACCCGTCTCGCCGAGTGCGAGAAGGCGGCCGACGAGCTCGCCGCCCACGGTCTCTCCGCCACGATCGCCGACGCGCGCTTCATGAAGCCGCTCGACGAAGAAATGATCATGAAGCTCGCGCGCGACCATGAGATCCTGATCACGATCGAGGAAGGCTCGATCGGCGGTTTCGGCTCGCATGTCATGCAGTTCCTGTCGGACAACGCCATGCTCGACAGCGGCATGCTCAAGTTCCGCTCGATGATCCTGCCCGACGTGTTCCTCGACCACGACACGCCGGCGGCGATGTATGCCCGCGCCGGTCTCGACGCCAAGAGCATCGTTGCCAAGGTGTTCGAAACCCTCGGCAAGGACTACAAGGCCGAGACCGTCAAGCTCGCCTGATCGCGACGGGCGGCGCTCACTGGAGCATTTTCGGTTCTGATTGAATCAATCAGAACCGAAGCTCCAGGTTCTCACTCGAAAACGCACCAGCCCCGGCACGTCCATGAAGATCTATCTGGCAGGTCCTGACGTGTTCCTGCCGGATGCCGTGGAGATCGGCCGCCGCAAGGCGGAGGTTTGCGCCTATCACGGGCTGACCGGGCTATATCCGCTCGACAACAGCATCGATCCCACCGCCGCCCGCGCCTCGCTCACCATCTTCAAGGGCAACGAGGCGATGATGGAGTCTGCCGACGCCATCATCGCCAACTTGACGCCGTTTCGCGGCCCCAGTGCCGACGCAGGCACGGTTTACGAACTCGGCTACATGGCGGGACGCGGCAAACTGTGCCTCGCCTATTCCAACGATCCCACGTCCTACGCCAATCGCGTGGCGCGGCTCAGTCAGGTCGTGCCGGCATCCGACGGACGCTTGATCGATGCGGAGGGGCTGACGGTGGAAGAGTTTGGATTGCCGGACAATCTGATGATGATGCACGCGCTCGACCTGCACGGCAGCCCGCTGGTGACCCCGCGCGAGCCGTCGGCCGACCTCTGGCACGACCTCACCTCCTTCGAGGCCTGCGTGCGGCTCGCTGCCGCGCAGCGCCGGCAGGCGGCGAAGTGACCAGAGCGGGCGACAACGACAACGACGCATCCGCAGGCAAGCGCATCGACGTGCTGCTGGTGGAACGCGGCCTGTTCGAAAGCCGGGCCCGGGCGCGCGCCGCCATCGACGCCGGCCTTGTCACCGCCGACGGCAAGCAGATCGCGAAGGCGTCCGAGATCGTCGCACCGGGCGCGGCACTCTCGGCCGAGCCGGCGCATCCCTATGTCTCGCGCGGCGGCGTCAAGCTCGCCGGCGCGCTCGAGCACTATCCGATCGACGTCGAGGGCCATGTCTGCCTCGATGTCGGCGCCTCGACCGGCGGCTTCACCGAAGTGCTGCTTGCCAACGGCGCAAGCCTCGTGTTCGCCATCGATGTCGGCCACGGCCAGCTGCATCCCTCGCTGCAGGGGCATCCGAAGATCGTCTCCATGGAGGCGACCGACATCAGGAGTTTCGAGGGCAAGCGCCTGCCGGCGCGGCCCGACATCGTGGTGATCGACGTCAGCTTCATTTCGCTGAAGCTGGTGCTGCCGGTGGCGCTGTCGCTGGCGGCAGCTCCGATGCATCTTTTGGCACTGATCAAGCCGCAGTTCGAGGCGGCGCGCAAACACTCCAAGCGCGGCATCATCCGCAACGCGATGGTGCACCAGGAGATCTGCGACGACATCGCCGCCTTTGCCGCCTCGCAGGGCTGCACCGACATCCAGGTGTTCCCGTCCTCGATCCCGGGCGGAGACGGCAATATCGAATTCTTCCTCGGCGCGCGCCGTGGCTGAGCTTCTCACCATCGACCATGTCGGCCACCGCGGCGACGGCGTCGCGATCGAGGGATCGCAATCGATCTTTGTGCCTTATGCGCTAGCCGGCGAAACGGTCGAGGTCGACGACGTCCCGGGCAATCATCCCGACCGGCGGCGGCTGCTGCGGATCGCGCAGGAAAGCCCCGAGCGCATCGCGCCGTTCTGTCCGCATTTCGGAGTCTGCGGCGGCTGCGCGATCCAGCACTGGAACGAAGCGCCCTACCATGCCTGGAAGCGCAACATCGTGGTCGAGACGCTGGCGCAGGCGAAGATTGCGGCGGACGTCACACCGCTGATCGATGCCCATGGCGCCGGCCGTCGGCGCATCACGCTGCACGGGCGCATGGGCAGCCATGAGGTCCTCAAGGTCGGCTACGCCGCGGCAGGTTCGCACGACATTGTCCCGGTCGATCGCTGCCCGATCCTCGATCCTGTGCTCGACGGCGCGCTCGAGGCGGCCTGGGCCACCGCCGAGCCGCTGATCGCGATCGGCAAGCCGCTCGACATCCAGGTGACCGCGACCGTCAACGGCCTCGACATCGACGTGTGCGGCTCCGGCGCGCTGCCGACCAGCCTGATCACCACTTTGTCGCGCGTCGCGGAGAAGCACCGGCTGGCGCGGCTGACACGCCACGGCGAGCTGGTGCTGCAGCGTGCCTCTCCCGAGATCGCGATCGGAAAGGCGAAGGTCGTGCTGCCGCCCGGCTCGTTCCTGCAGGCGACCGTCAAGGGCGAGGAGACGCTGGCCGCGCTGGTTCGCGAGCATTGCGGACGCGCCAAGCATATCGCCGACCTGTTTTGCGGCGTCGGTCCGTTTGCGCTGCGCCTCGCGGAGAAGGCGCGGATCGCCGCCTTCGACAGCGACACGGGTGCGATCACCGCGCTGCAGAAGGCCGCGCAATCGACGCCGGGGCTGAAGCCACTCAAGGCCGAGGCGCGCGACCTGTTCCGCCGCCCCTTGATGCCGCAGGAGTTGCGCGACTACGACGCCGTCGTGTTCGATCCGCCGCGGCAGGGCGCGCAGGCGCAGATCACCCAGCTGGCGGCGAGCAAGGTGCCGGTGATCGTCGCGGTGTCCTGCAACGCCGCGACGTTTGCGCGCGACGCGAAAATCCTGATCGACGGCGGCTACAAGATCGCAGCCGTCACGCCGGTCGATCAGTTCCGCCACACCCCGCATGTCGAGCTGGTGGCGCAGTTCGCGCGCTGACAGGACGGAGCGGCTATCGCTGAGCGCGGGCAGTCTCGCTATAGTCTGCGCTTCATGTCCGACGATCCGCTGCTCGCACGCACCATTCCCGTTCTTGCCGCCGTACCGGGCGTCGCCGCCATCGTGCTCGGCGGCTCGCGGGCGCGCGGCACGGCGCATGACACCTCCGACACCGATATCGGCCTCTACTATCGGGATGGCGCCGCGCCGGATATCGATCGGCTGCGCGAAGCTGTAACGGGTCTGGTCGACGATCCTGCTGCTGCGCATGTCACGCCGGTCGGCGAATGGGGATCGTGGATCGTCGGCGGCGCCTGGCTCACGATCGGCGGCCGCAAGGTCGACCTGCTCTACCGCAGCATCGATCAGGTCTCCGCTGTCATCGATGCTTGCCGGAACGGCGAGATCGGCATGCACTACCAGCCGGGCCATCCGCACGGCTTCTGCTCGGCGATCTGGATGGGCGAGGTCGCGCTGTGCCGTGCGCTGCACGATCCCGACGGCCTCGTCGCGGCGCTGAAGGCAAGGACCGCGCCCTACCCGCCGGCCCTGCGCGATGCGCTGATCCGGCGCTTTCAATGGGAAATCCTGTTCAGCATCGAGAATGCCGAGCTCGCCGTGCCGCGCGGCGACAGCACGCATATCGCCGGCTGCGCCTATCGCGCGCTGGCCTGCATCGCGCAGGTGCTGTTTGCGCTGAACGGGGCGTATCTGATCAACGAAAAGGGCGCGCTGGCGCAGGCCGCGAATTTTCCGGTGACGGTTCGCGGCCTCGCTGGCCGCGCCGCGGAGATCTGGCGGCAGATCGGCGCGACCGAGCATGCCGCCGCGTTGCAAACGTTGCGTTTACTGGAAAACGAGCTTGAGAAGCTGTTGCTCAATACCTAGCCGTATTGCAAAATGCGCTACATCACTATAGATATTCGCGATGGAGTAATCTCCGATGCCCCGGACGATCCGACACAAAGATCACCCGCTTTCGATGCGGCTGCCCGACGCCGACATCGCCATCATCGACAGGGCGGCAACGCTGCGCGGCCGCTCGCGAACGGATTTCGTCCGCGAGGCGGCCGTGCGCGCCGCCGAGGATGTCTTGATGGAAACGGTCCCGATCCGCATGAGCTCCGCAGGTTTCAAGGCCTTCATGACGGCAATGGCCGGACCTGCCAAACCCGTACCGGAGATGCAGGAGCTGCTTCGGCGTGCCGCACCGTGGGAGAAGTCCGGTTCGAAGAAGAGGAGCTGAGGCTTGGCCATTTCGGGGCCCGAGCCACTGACGTCGGCGCATGATGTAGCGTCATTCTCTTGTGGCAAGTCGTCGCTCGACCGCTGGCTGAAGACGCGGGCGCTCTCAAATCAGGAGAAAGGCTTCACCGCGGTTCTGGTCGTCCACGAAGGTAATCGCGTGGTTGGCTACTACGGTCTCGCGCCGACCGCGATTGTACCGACGAGCCTGCCGCGTTCGATCCGAACCGGTCAACCGCCCGATCCCGTACCCTGCCTGCTGTTGGGGCAACTTGCGACGGACCTGAACTGGATTGGCAGGGGAGTCGGCACCGGCCTGCTCAAACACGCGCTGCAACGCTGCGTTACCGCCGCTGGATTGATTGGCGGCCGAGCATTGATCGTGAATGCCGTGGATGCTGAGGCGGCGACTTTTTGGCAACGACGTGGATTCATACCGTCCAAAGATGATCCGCTGATCCTGTTCCGATCGATCGCAGATATCGCGGCCTCGTTGTAACCGCCGCTACCGCCCCCAGCGGTCCTGCCAGATCTTCTCGCCGATCAGGCAATTGACCCGCGGCTCCTTCTCGGCGGTCCGCATGATCGGGCGCTCGGGGGTGCGGCCGGCGACTTCGAGCAGCAGCTTGGTGCGGATCGCCTCCTTGAACTTCTCACGATCCTTGATCGTCACCACGAAGGAGCCCGGTCCGCCGATCACGCAGTCTTCGTAGTAATAGTCGAGATTCTCGATATCCATCGTCGAGTAGGACGGTTCCTTCACCATGATCGGCAGACCGTTGATGACGATGCCCTTGTCGAGCGCCGCGTCGCGCGCGGGCGTGATCGGCGTTCCGTTGTTGTTGGGCCCGTCGCCGGAAATATCGATCACGCGGCGCAGGCCGCGATGCGGATTCTCGTCGAACATCGGGATCGCGAAATAGATCGCGCCGGAGATCGAGGTCCGCGAGGCGCGGCGCACCGGTGTCTTCATGATCTCGGCGGCGACCGCATCGGCGGATTCAGGGCCGTCGATCACCCGCCAGGGGATGATGATCTTCTGATCGTTGGAGGCGGCCCATTCGAAATAGGTGATCGAGATCTTGCCGTTCGGACCGGCCTTCAGCGCCTGCAGGAAGTCCTTGGAGACGATCGCCTGCGCATAGCCCTCGCGCTGGATCGCGAGCTCGTCCATGTCCATCGAATAGGAAACGTCGACCGCGATGATCAACTCGATGTCGACGCTCGGTGTGGATTCCTTTTCAGCCAGGCGATGGCCGGGCTGGGTTCCCGGGCCGGGCGCGGCAACACCGGCCACATCGCCGCTGGCCAACATGCCCGCGACAAGCACCGCTCCGATCGAGACATACCAGCGCATTGCGGCCCTCCCGTCGTATGAGTGTCATCGTGACACGCAATTCAGGCGGCGAAAAGCGCAGATATCAGCTGTCCTTCACATTCAGGTTAGACGTCCACATTCGAGTCAGACTTGGCTTGCCTCGAATGCGGCAACGCGCGCCGTGCCGTTGCCGCAATGACGCCGTGCAAATCGAACGGTTCCAAGGCGCGCCTGAAGTCGGTATTCTTACGGGGCAATCGCGAGGGAGTGCGATGCCAGATACCGTCGTCAAGCCGAAAACCAGGACCAAGACCAAGGTCGAGCAGCCGCGCCTGCACAAGGTGATCCTGGTCAACGACGACTACACGCCGCGCGAATTCGTCGTCACCGTGCTGAAGGGTGAATTCCGCATGACCGACGACCAGGCCTACAAGGTGATGCTGACTGCGCACCAGCGCGGCGTCTGCGTCGTCGCTGTCTTCACCAGAGACGTCGCCGAGACCAAGGCGACGCGGGCCACTGACGCCGGCCGCGCCAAGGGCTATCCGCTGCTGTTCACCACCGAGCCCGAGGAATAGCGCGCCAGCGCCAGATTGCCACAGGCCTTGCCGCCAATTTTAGCGATCGCGGCGACCGGTGCTTTAGGGATCGCATGGCATGAACGCGGCATGTCCGTCGCGCTGCGCCAACAACTGTCCCTGCGGAAGACCCGCCCGGAGACCTCGTTCGGGCCATTTCGCCCGTTGCCCGCCCTGCCCTGGCTCATCATGGCGGCGGCGCTGCGGATCGTCGGCTACGGCAATCTCGGCCTGATCGTGCCCGCGCTGGCGCTTGCCAACGCTTGCGTGCTGCTCGCCTTCTTCGCGACGGCGCGGGACTCGATCCAGGCTGCCGGAGGCCGATCATCGCTCGGCGAATTGACGCTGGCCGAGCAGATCAGACTGTCGCTGTCGATCCTGTGGCGGATCGTGCTCGTGATGATCGTGGCGGCACTCGGCACCGCCGCGATCGGCTTCTCGTCGTTTGCGCCGTATCTGTTGTCGGGCCTCGACGGCATGGCCTTCGATCAGGTTACCCATCTCGGCCGGTTCTGGAGTGCGGCGATCGCGGCGCTGGTGCTGCTGATCATCGTCAATGCGGAAAGCAATGGCGGTCGCGTCGCGCTGTTTGCCGCCGTCAAGGACCTTGGCCGGCACGCGCTCTGGCTTGGCGCGGCGGTGCTCGTGCTGGGCACGATCAACGTTGCGCTGGGCTACGGGCAGGCGCTTGTGCGCACCGCGATCTGGCACTTCTGGCAAATCTCGATGGTGGACCAGCCGCTCAAGAACCTTATCTACGTCGTCTTCATCTTCAGCTTCGCCATGCTGCGGCTGTGGATCACGCTGTCGATCCTGACCTTCGGCCTGAAGCAGTCTTACGCCCGCGGCGGCTAAGGCGCGATGAGATTAGGTTGAATCGTCATCGCGCCTTAGCTCTTTGTTTGAGCATGATCTTTTCGGAAAACCGCTTCGCACTTTTCCGGATCATGCTTTAGCTCGCAGCAGCGACCGGCGCCTCGTCGTACAGGCCGTAGACTCGTTCGGCCTTGGCAAATCCCGCGATCGGAAACTCGCCGAGATCGCTCCAGCCGCCGTCGCTGATGCCGGCGAAGCGCTCCGAGGCCACCACGGTGCGGCCGAGACGGCCGGCGATCTTCTCCAGCCGCGCGGCGAGATTGACCGCCGGACCGATGCAGGTGAAGTCGAGCCGGTTGCCGCCGCCGATATTGCCATAGAGCACGCGCCCGAGATGCAGCGCGAGGCCGAAGCGGAAGCGTTCGACGGCATCGCCATTGGCGAATTGCAGCGCCTCGACGCCGGCGCGGGACGCGCGCGCGGCTTCCAGCACACGTGAGCAGACCTGCACCTCGTCGCCGAGATATTCGTCGACCGGGAACACCGCGAGCAGGCCGTCGCCCATGAATTTGAGCACTTCGCCGCCATGGTCGCGGATCGCGGTGACCTGGCAATCGAAGTAGAGGTTGAGGATCTCTACCACCGTCTCGGCCGGCAAGCGGTCCGACAGCGCGGTGAAGCCGCGCAGGTCCGACAGCCAGATCGCGGCATCCATCGTATCGGCATGGCCGCGCCGGATCTGGCCGCCCATGATGCGCTCGCCGGCACGGTTGCCGACATAGGTGTCAAGCAAGAGCGAGGCGGTGCGGCGCAGGGTGATGATCTCGATATAGCGCGCCAATGGCACGGCGATCGACCGGATCGCATCGAGCTGCTCGTCGGTGAAGCCGCCCGGCTGCCTGGTGGTCCAGCTCGAGGCATTGACGAAGCCGTCCGTATAGACCAGCGGCACGGCGATGTAGTCGGTGACGCCTTCGGCCTGCAGGTCCACGACGATCGGAAACCGGGCGCTTGCGGGATCGTCGAGCCGCGCGCGGACTTCAACGCCCTGCCTGAACACGGTCGACAGCGGGCTGACGGCAAATTCCGGGGAGTCCAGTATGTTGTGATCGACGGTGCCGGTTTCGACCTCGGCGCCGGGCTTCCAGAAGAAATGGCGGCCGTAGATCTCCGGATGCAGCGTGCGCACGAAGACGCCGATGCGCCACAGCGGCAGGCCGGCCCGCACCAGCCGCTCGCAACATTCCGCCATCATCTGCGGCGGGGTCGGCGCCGACCGCGCGCCGCCGATCATCCACTCGATGATGTCCCGAAGCTCCGACGCGTTCATGGCATTCCCCCAGGGCGGTCTGGTGACCGCCACTATATAAGGGATCAGCGCCCGGTCTGCCCGCGGTCGCGCAGAAAATGATCGGCCAGCACGCAGGCCATCATGGCCTCGCCGACCGGCACCGCCCGGATGCCGACGCAGGGGTCGTGGCGGCCCTTGGTCAGGATGTCGGTATCGGCGCCCTTGCGGTCCACGGTCCGGCGCGTGGTCAGGATCGAGGACGTCGGCTTGACCGCAAAGCGCACCACCACCGGCTGCCCGGTCGAGATGCCGCCCAGCACGCCGCCGGCATGGTTGGACAGGAAACGCGTTCCGTTGTTGCCGGTCCGCATCTCGTCGGCGTTCTCCTCACCCGACAATTCGGCGGCGCCGAAGCCGGCGCCGATCTCGACGCCCTTGACCGCGTTGATGCTCATCATCGCTGCCGCCAGGTCGCTGTCGAGTTTGGCGTAGATCGGCGCGCCGAGGCCGGCCGGCACGCCCTCGGCGACGACCTCGATGACGGCGCCGATCGAGGAGCCGCTCTTCCTGATGCCGTCGAGATAGCTTTCGAAGAACGCCGCCTTGTCCTTGTCGGGACAGAAGAACGGGTTGTTCGCAATCTCGTCCCAGTCCCACTTCTCGCGATCGATCTTGTGCGGTCCCATCTGCACCAGCGCGCCGCGCACCTTCACCCCAGGCAACACCTTGCGCGCGATCGCACCGGCCGCGACGCGGGTCGCGGTCTCGCGCGCGGAGGAGCGTCCGCCGCCGCGATAGTCGCGCAGGCCGTATTTCGCTTCATAGGTGAAGTCAGCATGGCCGGGCCGGAACTTGTCCTTGATCTCGGAATAATCCTTCGAACGCTGATCGGTGTTCTCGATCAGCAGCGCGATCGGCGTACCGGTCGTCACCTGCGCGCCGGTTTCCGGATGCGCCATCACGCCGGACAGGATCTTTACCGCATCCGGCTCCTGGCGCTGGGTGGTGAAGCGCGACTGGCCGGGGCGGCGGCGGTCGAGGTCGTGCTGGATCTCCTCCACGGTCAGGGGGATCAGCGGCGGGCAGCCGTCGACGACGCAGCCGATCGCGACCCCATGGCTCTCGCCGAAGGTCGTGACGCGGAACATATGGCCGAAAGTATTGAAGGACATGGCGTGTCGTATCGCGCAGAGGCAGCGGGGTCAAACAGCCAGGCTGTCATTCCGGGGCGATGCGGAGCATCGAACCCGGAATCTCGAGATTCCCCGGGGCTCAATTGCGCCCCTGAGGTTCGCTTCGCGCCCCCGGAATGACAGTGCGAGTTAACTATGCTTCCGCAGGCCCGCCGCGCCGAACACATAGACCGCCCCCTGCTCGATAGTGAGCTCGGCGGCCGAGGCCGGCGTCTCGAAGCCGAGCGCCACCATCAGCGCCCGCGCCGTACCGCCATGGGCGACCGCGACCGTGTCCGACGTCACCGAGCGGTACCAGTCGGTCATCCGCGCCTGCACGTCGACATAGCTCTCGCCGCCCTCCGGCGACACCGTCCACTTCTCGGCCAGGCGGCGGGCATAGACGGCGGGGTCGGCGGCCTGCGCCTGCGCCAGCGTCGAGCCCTCCCACGTCCCGTAGCCGATCTCGCGCAGCCGCGCGTCGAGGGCGTAGTCGCCCGGCGGCAGGCCGAGTTCGGCGCGCACCAGCTCCATGGTGGCGCGCGCCCGGATCAGTGGGCTTGCGACGAACGGCAGCGTAGCCTTGTCACGGCCGTCGCGCGCGAGGAGATCGCCGAGGATGCGCCCGGCATGCGCCGCCTGGGCGCGGCCGCGCTCATTGAGGGCGATGTCCTGCACGCCCTGGAGCCGGCCTTCGGCGTTCCACGCGGTCTCGCCGTGGCGGATGTAATAGATCGTCGGTACCGGCATTCCCGTAACGGCTGGTCCCTGCTGCGCGAGAGGTCGGCCGCCTCAAGGCTTCCACGCTTCGAATTTTTTCGGCTCGGAGGTACACCAGCACTTCGGCCGGCGACAAGTCCAAATCGGCCGCAGCTTGGGCGGTATGCGCGCAGATCGGCGCAGACGGAATAGCCACGCCGCCAGGGTGTTATGTTGAACAAGGCGGCTATCGCCGAGACCATCGAAGACTGGGATGCATGACCGCGTTTCGTCAAAGTGTCGAAGCCATGATACCGGCGCTGCGTCGCTATGCGCGCGCGCTGGCGCGTGACACGGATATCGCCGACGATCTGGTGCAGGACACGCTGGTGCGGGCGCTGCGCTCGGAGCGGCTGTTTCTCGGCGGCGACGTCAGGAGCTGGCTCTACACGATCCTGACCAATCTGAACAAGAACCGCCGGCGCTCGCTGGCGCGGCGGCCGGCGTTCGTGCCGCTGCTCGATAACAATGCCGACGCCAGCGGCACCGAGGCCGAGGGACGCGACATCGAGCGCGCGCTGTCGACGCTGGTCGAGGAGCAACGCTCGGTGCTGCTGCTGGTGATGCTGGAGGGCATGAGCTACCGCGAGGTCGCCGACATCCAGGGCGTGCCGATCGGCACGGTGATGTCCCGCCTCGCCCGCGCCCGCGCCCATGTCCGGGCCTCGATCGAGGGCCAGCGCCCGGCGCTCCGGCGGGTGAAATGATAATGTGCGCGATGGCCGGCGTTATGCATGAACGATTTTCGAACAAGATTTGGCAGAGACGACTGATATGACCGACCCGAACATTCCCGTCACCGAAGACGAGTTGCACGCTTACGTCGACAACGAGCTGCCGGCCGAACGCCGCGGCGATGTCGAGGCGTGGCTTGCCGCGCATCCCGACGACGCTGCGCGGGTGCAGTCATGGCGTGCGATGGCCGAGACACTGCATGCACGCTACGACACCGTGCTGGACGAGGCGGTGCCGAAACGGCTCGAGCTCGAGCGGCTGGTGCGCCAGCCGCGCCGCTGGGTCTATGGCGCGGTGGCGGCGACGGTCATGGCCTTTGTCGCCGGTGGCGGCGCCGGCTGGATCGCGCGCGGAGCGGCGGCGACGCCGTCGGCCTTCCAGAGCTTCACGGTCGATGCACTCGATGCGCATCGGCTCTACGTGGTCGAGGTCCGGCATCCCGTCGAGGTGCCCGGCAGCGAGCGCGACCACCTGCAGCAATGGCTGACCAAGCGCTGCGGCTGGGACGTCCGCGCGCCGGAGCTGACCGGGCTGAAGCTGGTCGGCGGCCGCCTGCTGCCCGGACCGAGCGGCCCGGCGTCGTTCCTGATGTATGAGAGCACGTCAGGTGAGCGCTTCACGGTCTACACCGCCAAGACGAAGACCGAGGCGACCCAGATGCGCTACGCCGTGCAGGGCAGCGACGGCGCGCTGTTCTGGGCCGATCGGGGCGTCGCCTATGTCGTCAGCGGCGGCACCGATCGCACGCGCCTGACCCAGGTCGCGCAGGCCGTCTACGATCAGATGGAGAAGAGCGGCGGGTGATCTTCCGTAATTCTACGGAAGATCAGGTCGTCGAAATTGCGTCATTTCGAGCAAGTGAATCCAGCCTCACTCAGCGTCCCAATTCCGACATCGAAAACTTCGATTCGCGTCATCGACGCGTCTCATTATCGCACCGGATGCTCACGCGAAGATGATCCGCGCCCGATCCGCCGATCGGCGCACGCGGCCTCGATTGGGGTTTTGTGTACCGCGCTGGTCCCCCTCTCGAGGCCGCACTCCTTTTCCGTCATCCGGTCTGCACGCCGCAGACCTCGGACGGCCCGTCATCCTTTGTGACGCGCCCGCAATGCCCGCGTCTACCCCGATAGAGTCCGGGGTAGTTGCAGTTTCGCGTCTTCGCGTCTTTGGGGCGCGCTCTCGGCGGTCAGCCGAGATCGCTGCGCGGATTGTAGGGTTTTTGATCCCGCCACGTCTGCATCAATGCCTCAAGCTCGGCATCGTTCCCGTCGGGAAGGATGATGCGGGTCGTGACATAGAGGTCGCCGGTCGCGCCCGCCTTCGACAGCCCCTTGGCCTTGAGGCGGAAGGTACGGCCGCTCGAGGTGTTCTTCGGGATCGACAGTTCGACCGCGCTGCCGAGCGTCGGCACGCGGACCTTGCCGCCCAGCACCGCCTCGTAGAGGGTGATGGGCAGGTCGATCCTGAGGTCGTTGCCGTCGACCTTGAAGAACGGGTGCGGCGCGATCGAGATCGTGATCAGGAGATCGCCGGGCGGATGGCCTTGCGCGGTCTCGCCCTGCCCCTTCAGCCGGATCTGCTGACCCGCAGCAACCCCGGGCGGAATCTTGACGTTGAGCTCGCGGCCGGTCGGCAGGCGGACGCGCTTGTCGCCGCCCCTGACCGATTCCTCCAGCGACACCGTCATGGCGACCGACAGATCAAGGTCGACGCCGACCCCGCCGCCGTCAAACTCGAACGGACTGGCCCGGCCCGCGCGGCCGCCACCGCCGCGAGCGGCATTGCCGAACATGCTGTTGAGGATGTCCTCGAAGCTGCCGCCGCCCATGCCGCCGCCGGGCCCGGAGCGGAAACTGTACTCAAAGCCACCCGGACCGGCACGGCCGCCGGCACCGCCTCCGCCAGGGAAGCCCTGGAAGCGCGGCTTGCCTTCGGCATCGATCTCGCCGCGGTCGAACTGCTTGCGCTTGTCCTCGTCGCCGACGATCTCGTTGGCCGTGTTGATCTCCGCAAAGCGGGCCGCCGCCTTCGGGTCGTTCTTGTTGTTATCAGGGTGATGCTTCTTGGCGAGCTTGCGATAGGCGCTCTTGATCGTCGCAGCGCTGGCGCTCCGCTGCACCCCCAAGACCTCATAGGGGTCGCGCATCCGTCACGTCTCCTTCACGGGAAAAATCAGTCCTGGCCGGGAACCCGTCCGGGCCCACTTTGCCTTCATGTGGGGGCTCAGTGGCATTTTTGCAACTTAGCCCGGCTTCGCCGGAATTCTCAGGATTTTCTCCAGGGCTTCAGGCTATGGATTTCCCACCGCCCTTGTCCAGCCTTGCATGCGGCACCCTGCAGCCAGCTCTCGGTGGCTCCATTGACGTAGCTGGCAAGGAAATCCCGGCACGTCTTGCCGTCCTCGCCCGAATAGGCTTGGGCCAGCGGCGTCACCGAGCCGCGCGCGCCGGTTTCAGGATTTTCCCAGGGCTGGCTGGAATCCTTGTCGCCCTTGGTCAGCACGTCGGAGGCGGCATTGCGGGCGAAGGCGAGATCGCTGTCGGTCGGCATCACCGCATTGATCTGGGTCGGCCTGATCGAGCCCGTCACATCCTTGTCGTCCAGCTTGGCGAAGGCGTCGCTGCGCGACAGGCTGCAGCCGCTTGCGCCGACGCCGATCAGGATCAATGTCACCATCGCGCCTGCGGGGTGGATCGCCGATAGGCCAACGCGCCCCCATGCCCTATATAGGGCTAGTAACGCGCTTTCAGACGCGGGCGGATGCAAATCGGGACTCCTGACATGACCGACACGACCTCCATCAAACACCCGACACCGTTAACATCGGGTGATTTCACCGCGGCGGAGGAGCCGTTCGCCCTGTTCGCCGAATGGTTTGCGGAGGCGATCAAGTCCGAGCCGAACGATCCGAACGCGATGGCGCTTGCGACCGTCGATCCCGACGGCCTGCCCGACGTGCGGATGGTGCTGATGAAGGGCTTCGATGCCGACGGCTTCGTGTTCTACAGCCACATTGCGAGCGCCAAGGGCCGCGAATTGGCCGCAAATCCTAAGGCTGCTTTACTCTTCCACTGGAAATCGCTGCGCCGCCAGGTGCGCATCCGCGGGCCGGTCACGCCGGTGACCGATGCCGAGGCCGACGCCTATTTCGCCACCAGGCCGAAGCAGGCGCAGATCGGCGCTTGGGCCAGCAAGCAGTCGCAGCCGCTGGAGAGCCGCTTCGCATTCGAGCAGGCGATCGCCAAGACCGGTGCGAAATACGTCATCGGCGAGGTGCCGCGGCCGCCGGGCTGGAGCGGCTGGCGGATCACGCCGCAGCGCTTCGAGTTCTGGCACGACCGCCCGTACCGCCTGCACGATCGCATCGAATTCCGCCGCGACGGCGCCGGCAGCGCCTGGTCGAAGGTGCGGCTCTATCCCTGAAAGCTGCGACCGTCATGGCCGGGCGAAAGCGCGAAGCGCATCTTCGTGTAAGATGACCCGGCCAGCGACGTCTTGATCCCAAGTCATCCCAAGTCGTTCGAAGGCGTGGATGCCCGGCACGCCGCCGCGCATGACGAAAACGAAAGAAACCGTCGATGCCCCACCCATCCAATGCGCCGCGGCGCACGCTGCTTCTGACCGGCGCAAGCCGCGGCATCGGCCATGCCACCGCGATCCGGTTCTCGTCCGCCGGCTGGCGCGTCATCACCCTGTCGCGGCATGCGTTTCCCGAGGTCTGCCCCTGGGGCGCCGGGCCGGAAGACCATATCGAGGTCGACCTCGGCAGCCATGACGACACCGTTCGCGCGATCTCTGAGATCCGCAGGCGGCTCGAGAACGATGAACTGCACGCGCTGGTCAACAACGCCGCGATCTCGCCGAAGGCTGCGGGCGGCGGCCGGCTCGGCACCATGGACACCGACATCGAGACTTGGACCCACGTTTTCCACGTCAACTTCTTCGCACCGATCATGATCGCGCGCGGGCTGATCGAGGAGTTGAAACACGCCAAGGGCGCGGTGGTGAACGTCACCTCGATCGCCGGCTCGCGCGTGCATCCGTTTGCCGGCGCGGCCTATGCGACGTCGAAGGCCGCGCTCGCGGCGCTAACGCGCGAGATGGCATCGGACTTCGGCCGCGTCGGCGTCCGCGTCAACGCGATCGCGCCGGGCGAGATCGATACCTCGATCCTGTCGCCGGGCACCGAGAAGATCGTCGACCAGCAGATTCCGATGCACCGCCTCGGCACGCCGGACGAGGTCGCCAAGATCATCTACGTTCTCTGTACGGAGACCAGCTCTTACGTGAACGGTGCGGAGATCCACATCAACGGTGGTCAGCACGTCTGAGCTTGGGAAGAGCCGTATTTCGGGGAAGGAAGTTTTGAGGCGATCCCGGCCGCCGCCGCGGCCGTCATTGGGATTGCTTCACTTGCAGGCGTAACAAACGCAAACGAGGCTTCTGCCTCCGAGGCTTCGGCCTCTAGTCTGCGTAAAACCGACGCGACTTCTTCTTCTCGGGCTGCCGCAGCGCGACATCGTTCAGCGCGCTGGAGCATTCGTCTTCGTCCTCGCCATCCAGCAACGCAGCGCCACAGTAACGGCAAAGTCTCGGCGAGATCGCCTGCACCTTGCCTGCTGCGCGGTCCTGTTGATAGCGCGCAAAGTCGATGACGTTACGCCGTGGCGTTATGATCTTCTCAACCATTGCTGTCCTCCGGCTTCGAGGCGGGCGTTATCGCAGACAAGTTTCGCCCAAACGTTCAGCGCAACGCTCAAATTTTAGCAGAGGAAATAAGGCAGGAAGCGCGTCCCAAAACGCGACGCGTGGAACCGGTTTACAGCCACTTCTTCCACTTGAAGATCCAGTACGGCACGACAGCCGCGATCAGCATCAGCACCAGTGCATACGGATAGCCGTGCGCCCACTCGAGTTCCGGCATGATCTTGAAATTCATGCCGTAGATCGAGGCAATCAGCGTCGGCGGCATCAGCACTACCGCCATCACCGAGAACAGTTTGATGATGTTGTTCTGTTCCAGATTGACCACGCCGAGCATGGCGTCGAGCACGAAGGTGATCTTGTTGGAGAGATAGGAGGCGTGGTCGGTCAGTGAGGCCACGTCACGCTGCATGGTCTTGAGCTGCTCGCGCATGTCCTTGGACCATTTCACGCCCTCGACCACCGCGGAGAGGAAGGTGACGAGGCGGCCGATCGAGACCAGGCTTTCGCGAACCTTCGAGGTCAGGTCGCCCTTGCGGCCGATCGCGATCAGAATCTGCGAATATTGCTTGGCGTGGCCGTGGCGCTCGCTCTCCGGCTCGAAGATGTCGTGGGACACCTGGTCGATATCGGCCCCGCAGCGCTCCAGAATGTCGGCGCAACGGTCGATCACCGCGTCCAACAGTTCCATCAGCACCTGCTCGCCGGTGATGCTGGGGGAACAGGCGCGCGCCAGCTTGTTCTCGACCAGCGCGAACGGCTTCGGCAGGTCGTAGCGCACCGTCACCAGCCGATGACCGGTGAGGATGAAGGTCACCGCCGTGGTGCGCGGCATGTCGGTGTCGGACTGGCACATCAGCGTCGCGGTCATGTAGCGCGCGCTGTTCTCGATATAGAGGCGGCTGGAGATCTCGATCTCCTGCATGTCTTCCCGGGTCGGCACCGCGATCCCCGCGAGCTTCTCGACCGCCCGGTCCTCCTCAACGGTCGGATTCACCAGATCGACCCAGACCGCTCCCTCGGGCAGCGCGCCGAGGTCGGTCGCCGTGGCCTTCTTGAGCGAAAACTCGGACGGAACGAACACCGACAGCATCACGAACTCCACGAAACAGGGCTGGCAGGCCCCGCCGACTTAGCGCGATTCTGGGGGGCGCTTCATGACCGGGGTATTAACCGGGCATCCATACTTGTGGCGGCCAGGCGGCAGCGACGTGACGCCGACTCGTCGACCGTTGCCTGTTTGCACAAAAACCAACCCGGCACCAGAACAGTTGCGGCAAAAAAGCCACAGACAGCGTCCCGCGATGCGGGAAAGGCATCTAGACTCTGGGAATAATGGCACGTTTCGGCAATAATGCCGCTAATGGAATCGTGGCGTTTGGGGCGTAATAGTGGCGCTTTCGAGCGCGGATTTTCGATTGGAATGTAATCATGTCGTCGCTCAAAGTTACCCTCGGGATCCTGGCCGCGGGCCTGATGTTGTCGGGCTGCATGCAGGCCACAACCTATGAGGCAACCAACACCGCGAACTTCAAGCCGCGTGACAAGGAACTCCTGGCCAAGACCACCTACGTCAAGACGCCGGTCGCTGAACCGTTCCGCCGCGCCATCGTCGAGTATCACCGCAAGGAAGCCCCCGGCTCGATCGTGGTCGATTCCGACAACCACTACCTCTATTACGTGCTGAACGACGGCAAGGCGATCCGCTACGGCATCACTGTCGGCGAGGAAGCCATGGCCTGGTCCGGCATCGCCAAGGTCGGCAGCATGACCGAATGGCCGGCCTGGCACCCGACTCCCGGCGAAATCTCGCGCCTTGGCGTCCCGACCTTCGTGGCCCCGGGCCCGGACAATCCGATGGGCTCGCGCGCGATGTATCTCTATTCGGGCGGCAAGGACACACTGTTCCGCATCCACGGCACTAACCAGCCGGAATATATCGGCGCGTCGATCTCCTCGGGCTGCATCCGCATGACCAACGAGGACGTCATCGACCTCTACAACCGCGTCAAGCTCGGCACCATCGTCGTGGTGCTGGAGCCGAAGCACGGCGACTCGCCCTACAAGCCGCAGATGGCGCTGCAGGGCGGCGGCGGCACGACCTACTGATCCAATCGCAATCGCGATCAAAAGCGCCGGCTTTGCCGGCGCTTTTTTGTTGGCTGCGGTTTGGTCTCGGCGCTGCGGTCGGGCGCGGTCGCATCATCTGATTTTGTGGCGTCCGGCTTGCCGGTGCCAGACTTGCCGGTGTCAGACTTGCCGTGGTCAGCTTTGGATGTGTCCGCTTTCGGCGCGTCGGATTTGGCGGCGACCTCGCGCGGCGGCGCCTCTTCGGGGCGCTCGGCCGGCAACAGCGGCGCGACCTGCGGCAGCGGGTCGTCCACGTTCCACTGGCAGATCCGGTAATTGTTGCGACGCTCGATCAGGTCGAGATGGATGTGGTCCTCGTGGTACCAGTCCGAGCCCGGACCGAGCACCGTGGAGAAGCGGGCACAGACCGAATGCAGCACGGTCTCGCGCAAGGTCCGCGGCACGCTGCGGTCGGTCAGCGAGATCGACTTGCCGTTGGCGAGACCGAGCGCGCGGACGTCGAGCGCATTGGCGCGGCCGTGCTCGGAGAGCTGCGCTCCGGCGACCCGATTGCGGCCGCGGCACTCGAACGAGTCGAAATTGTCGAGATTGCTGATCCCGCCCCCGAGGTTCTGCGCGAGCGGCGCGATATCGGTGCGGACCCAGTCGGCGACCGCAGCAGCCATCTTGCAGCGGAGGATCGCGGCGGGCTTGACCGCGACCTTGCGCTTGTCCGCCAGCACGATCGCCTCGAGCCGCACCAGATCCTCGCCGCCGCAGCCCCCGGCGCCGTGGATATCCGGAATGCTCGGGGCGATCGCGATCTCCTCGGTCAGCGCCTGTCGGCAGGCCGAGAGCTGCGGCGCGGCGGGCTCGGCCGGCTTGGCGACATCAGCGGGCTTGGCCGTCTCGCTGGGCCTGGCCGCCTCGGCAGGCGCGGCCGGAGACTGCGTCCCGGCTGCGGGAGGTTCGGGCTCGGTTGCCGCCGGCGCGTGAGCTGCCGCAGGCGCCTGCGCCGGGCGCGGCTTCGGCAGCGGCACCGCTGAGCGGCGGACCGCCTTATGCGGCCTCTGCGGTCGGGTGCCGAACAGATCGTCCCACGGAAAGCTGGGCGCGCGGCGGGCGGCCTCGGCGGGGCCTGCTTGCATGCCAAGGCAAAGCAGCACGACGGCGGCGGTAACCATTGCCGCGCCCCCGCGACGAAACGCGCCAACAGGCCATTTTCGGCTTGCTTTCTCCGCGCTAAAGTTCATGTCAGTTCCATGATTTTACTGCCGGCCGTCCAAGATGCCGGCGGATCATGTGTGAGGATCGAGGAGGGATTCGCGTATGCTTGGTTTGATGCAAGATTGGCCCTTGCTGTGTCACAAGATTATTGAGCACGCCGCCAAATATCACGGCACGCAGGAAGTCGTGACGCGGTCGGTCGAAGGCCCGATTCATCGCACCACCTACGCCCAAATCCACGCCCGCGCACTGAAGGTCTCGCAGAGCCTGGAACGCGACGGCATCAAGCTCGGCGATCGCGTCGCCACCATCGCCTGGAACACCTGGCGCCACCTCGAGGTCTGGTACGGCATCATGGGGATCGGCGCGATCTGCCATACGGTCAATCCGCGCCTGTTTCCGGAGCAGATCGCCTGGATCGTCAACCACGCCCAGGACCGCATCGTCATCACCGACCTCACCTTCGTTCCGGTGCTGGAGAAGATCGCAGGCCAGCTGCCGAGCGTCGAGCGCTACGTGGTGCTGACCGACAAGGCGCACATGCCGCAGACCACGCTGAAGAACGCGGTCGCCTATGAGGACTGGATCGCAGCATCCGACGGCAAGTTCGAGTGGAAGACCTTCGACGAGAACACCGCGGCGGCGATGTGCTACACCTCCGGCACGACCGGCGATCCCAAGGGTGTACTTTATTCGCACCGCTCGAACGTGTTGCACGCGCTGATGGCCAACTCGAAGGACGCGCTCGGCACCTCCGCGTCGGACACAATGCTTCCGGTGGTCCCCTTGTTCCATGCCAACAGCTGGGGCATCGCCTTCTCCGCGCCGTCGATGGGCACCAAGCTCGTGATGCCGGGCCCGAAGCTCGACGGCGCCTCGGTGTACGAGTTGCTGTCGACCGAGAAGGTCACCCACACCGCCGGCGTGCCGACGGTGTGGCTGATGCTGCTGCAATACATGGCCGCCAACAACGTCAAGCTGCCGGATCTGCAGATGGTGATCTGCGGCGGGTCGGCGATGCCGCGCTCGATGATCAAGGCGTTCCTCGACATGGGCAGCCAGGTGCGCCACGCCTGGGGCATGACCGAGATGAGCCCGCTCGGCACGCTGGCGACGCTGAAGCCACCGTTTACCGAGCGCACCGGCGAGGAGCGGCTCGACATCCTGCAGACCCAGGGCTATCCGCCGTTCGGCGTCGAGATGAAGATCACCGACGATGCCGGCAAGGAGCTGCCGTGGGACGGCAAGACCTTCGGCCGTCTCAAGGTTTCGGGCCCGGCGATCGCCAAGGCCTATTTCCGGATCGACAGCAACATCCTCGACGATGCCGGCTATTTCGACACCGGCGACGTCTCGACGATGGACGAGCACGGCTACATGCGGATCACCGACCGCTCCAAGGACGTGATCAAGTCCGGCGGCGAATGGATCTCCTCGATCGATCTCGAGAACCTCGCAGTCGGCCATCCGGCGGTCGCGGAAGCCGCCGTGATCGGCGTCCAACACCCCAAATGGGATGAGCGGCCGCTGCTAATCGTGCAACTCAAGCAGGGCCAGAGTGCCACGCGCGAGGACATCCTGAAGTTCATGGACGGCAAGATCGCCAAATGGTGGATGCCCGACGACGTCGCCTTCGTCGACGGCATTCCCCACACCGCGACCGGCAAGATCCTGAAGACGGCGCTGCGCGACCAGTTCAAGGACTACACGTTCCCGACCGCCGCGGCGTGAAAACAAACGCTCGTCATGCCCGGGCTTGACCCGGGCATCCACGACTTCATCGTGCGGCGAGACATGGATGGCCGGGTCATAGGCGAGCGCAAGCGACGCCGTCCTTCGGACGGCTATGCCCGGCCATGACGATTCGGGGTAAAGCCCAAATCCCTTGAATTCGCCGCAGGTCCGTGGTCTCACACGACTGATCGCGGCGGCCGAGGTCGCCTGAGGACATCTCAACCGGCAGATTTTTCGACGATGGCGCGCAGGTTTTCCGCTCCCTACCAGCAGGAGCCCGTGTCCGGTCTCGCCACCTGGTCGCGCAACCTCGCGATCTTCTCCGTCGTCGCGGTGGTGGTCTCGATCCTGATCGTCCGCTTCGGGTTCCTGGAGGTCAAACCGGCGCTGGCGACCTTCTTCGGCGCGCTGGGCCTGGCCGGCCTGTCGATCCTGCTTGGGCTGGCCGCCTTTGCCGCGATCTGGCAGAACGGCACCCGCGGCATGGGCCGGATCCTGCTCGCGCTGCTGATCGACGCGGCGATCCTCGCCTACCCGGCCTATCTCATCTATCAGTACCGCAAGCTGCCGCGGATCTACGACGTCACCACCGACGCGATCGACCCGCCGAAATTCGAGGCGCTGGCGCGGCTGCGCACCGGGGAAGGCACCAATCCTGCCGCCTATGCCGGCCTCTATTCGGCCGAGCGGCAGCGCGCGGCCTACCCCGATATCGAAACCGTCGAGCTCGAAACCCCGGTCGACCGCGCCTATGAGCTGACGCTGCGGCTGGTGAACCGCCGCAAATGGCTCGTCATCGACGCGCGCGCGCCGCAGCCGCCGCGCCGCATCGGCCGCATCGAGGCGGTGGCGCGGACGCCGATCATGGGTTTCCGCGAGGACGTCTCGATCCGGGTCACGCCTGACGACGAGGACTCCCGCGTCGATATCCGCTCGGCATCGCGCTATTTCGACACCGACCTCGGCAGCAACGCCGCCCGCGTCAAGAAGCTGATCGAAGACCTCAACAGCGCGGCCGAGAACGACAATGCCAAGCCGGCGAAGAAGGCGGCTCCTGTCGCGCCAAAGGCGCCGCCGGCGAAGACCGTGAAGAAATAGCACCCTACGCCATCCGATACGTCCCGCCGATCACCGGATCGCCGTCCGTCGCCACGACGCCGCGTGCGACCAGATCCTCCAGATGCGCCAGCACCGAATAGCCGGCGGCATTGGCGAGCCGCGGATCGAGCCCGATATAGATCGCCCGCACCATGGTCGGAATGTCGGCCTCGCCCTTGCCGAGACGATGCAGGATCGACGCCTCGCGCGCCCGGCGATGCCGCGCCAGGAAGCGGACGTAGCGCGGGCCCTCCGGAATCTCCGGGCCGTGGCCGGAGAAATACAGCTGCTCGGGCCGCTGCTCCAGCCGCTCCAGCGAGGCGATGTAATCGATCATCGAGCCGTCCGGCGGCGCCACGATCGAGGTCGACCAGCCCATCACATGGTCGCCGACGAAATTGATGCTGCGCTCGGCCCAGGCGAACGCCAGATGGTTGGCGGTGTGGCCGGGGGTGGCGACCGCCTCCAGCGCAAAGCCCGCCCCCTCGATGACGTCGCCGTGCCTGACCTGCACATCGGGCCGGAAATCGCGGTCGGCGCCGGATTCCGGATTGTGCTTCTCGCTCTCGAAGCGCGGGCGCGAGGCGCGGTGCGGTCCCTCGGCATAGACCGGCGCGCCGGTCGCGGCCTTGATCCGCGGCGTGTTCGGCGAATGGTCGCGATGGGTATGGGTGACCAGGATATGCGTCACGGTCTCGCCCTTGACCGCATCGAGCAGCGCCTTGGCATGCGCCTCGTCGTCGGGACCGGGATCGATGATCGCGACCTTGCCCTCGCCGACGATGTAGCTGACCGTGCCGGTGAAGGTGAACGGGCTCGGATTGTTGCAGAGGACACGGCGGACGCCGGGGCGGACCTGTTCGACCACGCCGGGCTTCAGCGGAAAGTCGCGGTTGAACGGGATGTCGTCGTTGTCGGCCATGGGGATTTTCTCTGCATCGTCATTCCGGGATGGCCCGCAGGGCCAGACCCGGAATCTCGAAAGAAGGGAAAGGAACGCGGCGCGAGATTCCGGGTTCGCGCCGTCCAAGTCGGCTGTTGCCGACTTAGACATTTAAGATCTGCCGAACTCGGGTAAACCTGAGTTCGGTTGGCGCGCCCCGGAATGACGAGCAAGCGCCCTTACGAGAACGCCTGGATGCCGGTGATCGCGCGGCCGAGGATCAGCGCATGGACGTCGTGCGTGCCCTCATAGGTGTTCACCGTCTCGAGGTTCGCGGCGTGGCGCATCACGTGATACTCGATCTGGATGCCGTTGCCGCCGTGCATGTCGCGCGCCATGCGGGCGATGTCGAGCGATTTGCCGCAATTGTTGCGCTTGACGATCGAGATCATCTCGGGGGCCATCTTGCCCTCGTCCATCAGGCGGCCGACGCGCAACGATGCCTGCAGGCCGAGTGCGATCTCGGTCTCCATGTCGGCGAGTTTCTTCTGCACCAGTTGGGTGGCGGCGAGCGGCCGGCCAAACTGCTTGCGGTCGAGTGTGTATTGCCGCGCGCGGTGCATGCAGTCCTCGGCAGCGCCCAGTGCGCCCCAGGAGATGCCGTAGCGGGCGCGGTTGAGGCAGCCGAACGGGCCCTTGAGGCCGGAGACGTTGGGCAGCAGCGCGCTTTCCGGCACCACCACATTGTCGAGCACGATCTCGCCGGTGATCGAGGCGCGCAGCGAGAGCTTGCCGCCAACCTTCGGCGCCGACAGGCCCTTCATGCCCTTCTCGAGAATGAAGCCGCGGATCTGGTTGTCGTGCGCCGCCGACTTGGCCCACACCACGAACACGTCGGCGATCGGCGCGTTCGATATCCACATCTTGGCGCCGTTGAGCTTGTAGCCGTCAGCGACCTTCTCCGCGCGGGTCTTCATGCCGCCGGGATCGGAACCGGCGTCCGGCTCGGTCAGGCCGAAGCAGCCGACCCATTCCCCGGTCGCGAGCTTGGGCAGATATTTCTTGCGCTGGTTTTCGTCGCCATAGGCGTAGATCGGATACATCACCAGCGACGACTGCACCGAGTTCATCGAGCGATAGCCGCTATCGACGCGCTCGATCTCGCGCGCCACGAGGCCATAGGCCACATAGCTCGCATTGGCGCAGCCATACTCCTCGGGCAGCGTCACGCCGATCAGGCCGAGCTCGCCCATTTCATTGAAGATCTCGCGATCGGTTTTCTCTTCCAGATAGGCCTTGGTGACCCGCGGCAGCAGCTTGTCCTGCGCATAGGCCCGCGCAGTGTCGCGGATCAGGCGCTCGTCTTCGGTGAGCTGGTCGTCGAGCAGGAACGGATCATCCCACTGGAAGCTGGCGGCAGCCGGCTTGTCCTTGGCCTGGGGGCGCACGCTCATGAAACATCCTTTCGCATCGTCTATCGGAAATTGGCGGATAAATTAAAGCGCTATGCTGCGAAGCGCAATTGAATTGGGACCTTCGTCATTCCGGGGCGATGCGTCAGCATCGAACCCGGAATCTCGAGATTCCGGGTTCGCGCTATCGCGCGCCCCGGAATGACAGTGCTAGGTCTCCAGCTTCTCGTTCGACACGATCTCGATGCCGAAACCTGACAATCCCTTGTAGTCATGCACCGACGAGGTCAGGTGCCGGATCGAGGTGACGCCGAGATCACGCAGGATCTGTGCGCCGACGCCGACCTCGCGCCACTGCCTGTGGCGATCGGCTTCCGCCGTCTTCTGCTCGCCAACCGGCTCGACCGGAACACCGGCGGCACCATCGCGCAGATATACCAGCACGCCGCGGCCGGCGTCCTTGAAGTGCCGCAGCACGGCTTCCATGCGCGCCGGCCCGGTGAACAGGTCTTTCACGATGTTGGGCTTGTGCAGCCGCGTCAGCACGTCCCGGCCGTCGCCGATGCCGTTATAGACGAAGGCGGCATGCATGATCTCGTCGAACGGCGAGCGATAGGCATAGCCTTGCAGCGGACCGATCGGGCTTTCGGTGGTGAAGGTCGCGACCCGCTCGATCAGCTTCTCGCGCGCCTGGCGATAGGCGATCATGTCCGCGATCGTGACATGCTTGAGCTTGTGGGCGGCGGCGAATTTCGCGACCTGCTCGCCCTTCATCACGGTTCCATCGTCGTTCATCAGCTCGCTGATGACGCCGACCGGCGGCAGCCCGGAGAGCCGGCACAGATCGACCGCCGCCTCGGTATGGCCGGAGCGCAGCAGCACGCCGCCGTCGCGCGCGATCAGCGGGAAGATGTGGCCGGGACGCGCGAAATCATTGGCGCCGGCATTGGGATTGGCGAGTGCGCGGCAGCAGGAGGCGCGCTCCTCGGCCGAGATGCCGGTGCCGCCATCGGGCTTGTAGTCGATCGAGACCGTGAAGGCAGTGGTGTGGTTGGACTCGTTGTGCGCCACCATCGGGTCGAGCCGCAGCCGGCGGGCGTCCTCGGTGGTGATCGGCGCGCAGACGATGCCGGAGGTGTGGCGGATGATGAAGGCCATCTTTTCCGCCGTGCAGAACGACGCCGCGACGATCAGATCGCCCTCGCCTTCCCGGTCGTCATCGTCGGTGACGACAACGAGTTCACCCTTCGCAAAGGCTTGCAGCACTTCCTGGATCGTATCGGCCATTGTCCTGACATCTCGCTATATGCAGGCAGTGGATTAGCCGGGTTCCGATGTCAGCGCCAGTATCATTATGCAACCCGCCATGCATCCGGCAAGGATACCAGGGCGGTGACGGCGGTTTCCGTAGCCCGGATGGAGCGAAGCGCAATCCGGGACATTTCCGCGTGCACGATCCCCGGATTTCGCGGAGCCTGTCATCGGGCGCGCGTTCGCGCGACCCGTTGGCTCCATCCGGGCTACAAGACCGGCTCGCCTACGGCAGCACCTCGCGCCGGTCGCTGAGCTGGGCGTCCAGCTCGGTGCGCTTGTCGTCGAGCAGGCCGGCGTCGGCCGCCTCGATCACGGAATAGAGCTCGCCGGCGTCGCTGAGCCGGGTGACCGTCACGTAGTCGGCGCCGGCGCTGTAGAGGTCGTCGACGCCGGTCAACAGGTCCGCGGTGGCAACGATCCGCGCGGTCGGATTGAGGGCGCGGACGTGGCGCACCAGCTTCTCATTGTCGGCGCCGACCAAGAGGAAATCCGGCACGCTCAGGATGATGATCTCGGCCTTGCCGATGCCGGCATGAACCAGGGTGTCGACATTGCTGATGTCGCCATAGATCACATGCATGCCGCGGTCGGACAGCGTGCGGAACACCAGCGGGTTGAAATCGATGACGCTGATCTGCTCGAGCAACGACTGGTTCTGCCGCTCGATCTGGCTGATCAGCGCGCTCGCCGCGCGGAAAAAGCCGAGGATAACGATGCGCCGGATCTCGCCATGTCCGCCCTCGTGCCCGGCCTCGCCGCGGCCCTGGCCTTCCTGATCGAGGTCGCGCACCCCGATCCGCTTCAACGGACCGATCAGGCCGCGCACGATCTGGTCGCTGCGCCCCATCGCGAAGGTCGAGAGCACCGCCAGCACCACGAAGGCGAACGAGGCCGCACTCGCGGTTTCGGTTCCGATGTGGTTGGCGGCGACGCCGGTCTGGATCACCACCAGCGAGAACTCGGAGATCTGCGCCAGGTTGATCGCCGGCAGCAGGCTGGCGCGCAGGCCCTGCTTCATCAGATAGAGCGGCGTGAACGTCGTGATCAGGCGGCTCGCCACCGTGAAGGCCGCGATGACGAGCGCAAGCCAGATCACCGAGAGGCCCGGAATCGGGATCGTCATGCCGAGCGCGACAAAGAACAGCGTGATGAAGAAATCCCGCAGCGTCGTGACCTTGGCGGTGACGTCGAGCGCATAGGGAAAGGTCGAGATCGAGACGCCGGCGACCAGCGAGCCCATCTCGCGCGACAGATGCAGCCGCTCGGCGATCTCGCCGATCAGGAAGCACCAGGCGAGCGCGCCGAGCAGCACGAGCTCGGGCCGCCGCGCGATCTGGTGGAACAGCCGCGGCAGCACGTAGCGGCTCAGCACCAGCGCGGTCGCGACCAGCACCGCGACGCGAGCAATCGACAACAGCACGACGCTGATCTGCAGATTGTCGAGGCTCGGCTGCACCGCCAGGAACAGGATCGCGAAGATGTCCTGCAGCACCAACACGCCGAGCGTGATGCGGCCCGGCAGCGTATCCAGCTCGCGCTTCTCGTAGAGCACCTTGACGATGATCACGGTCGACGACAGCGCGCAGGCGACGCAGAGATAGATCGCGTCGAAATTGCCGCCGCCGACCGCAAGCCCGATAGCGGCAAAGAACGCCACGCCGATCAGGCAGCCGCCGATCAGCTCGCCGGCTCCCGCGAACAGGATGACCTTGCCGGCACGGATGATCTTCTTGAGGTCGATTTCCAGCCCGATCATGAACAGCATGAAGATCAGGCCGAGCTCGGAGATGACGCTGATCGATTCCTGGGACTTGACCCAGCCCATGCCGAATGGACCAATGAAAAAGCCGGCGATAAGGTAGGCCAGTATCAGCGGTTGCCGGGAGAAATGGGCCAGCAGCCCAATCCCCCAGGCAAACAGGATACAGAGCGTGATATCGGGAATCAGTTCATGCATGCGTCAAAGACTTCCTGTTGCCGCAACCTAGAGGGCCGGGCGTGAGGATCAACCGAGCAATGTGTCACATCCGCGCAGGCGGCATTTTTCTCGCAGTTTTGCTCTGCCTGCTCACCGTGCGCATGTCAGAGGCGCTAGCACAATCCTCGGCAAGTATTGAACAAAATTTCGCGAACTCGTTGACGACGGTGCCATCGGAGGGCCTCACCGCCTCCGGTGCATTCTACGTGCCGGTGTATTCCAGCGTGTCGATGAGCCAGGGCAAGCTCAGGGCCGATTTTTCGGTGACGCTCAGCGTGCACAACGCCTCCGAGACGAAGCCGCTGGTGCTGAAGCGGATCGCCTATTTCGACACATCAGGCAAGATGGTGGAGAGCTACCTCAAATCGCCGGTCGCGCTAAAACCGTTTGCGACCGTCGAGGTCGCGATCGCCACGACCGATACCCGCGGCGGCACCGGCGCGAATTTCGTGGTCGATTGGGCGGCCGCCGGCGAGATCGCGGAACCGGCGGTCGAGGCCCTGATGGTCGGCAGTGTCGGCGCAGGGCACTACGCCTTCATCAGCCAGGGCCGGTCGATCCGGCCGGTAGGCAAGAACTAACCTCATGGAAGGCCGCTCGCCGCGGCCTTCTCAACGATAACAACACGGAGCGAAACGTCCATGTCCACCTCAGCCCAGTTCGACTTTGCACCGCTACTACCGGCCGGCCTGCCTGCCCCGGCCGCACGCTGGACCGGGCTCGCCAAATACAGCTTTGTCGGCGGCAACAACGATCCCGACCAGGTCCCGGTCGACGGGCTGCTGGAGGCGGTCAACGCCGTGTTGAAGCGCGAGGGCAGGAATCTGGCGACCTACAATCTCGCGCACGGGCCGCAGGGCTATCTGCCGCTGCGCCAGTTTCTGACCGAGAAGCTGAAGCGCGACGCTGGGATTGCCTGCACGTCGGACGAGATCATGATCGTCTCCGGCTCGCTGCAGGCGCTCGACCTGGTCAATCACACCTTGCTCGCCAAGGGCGATACCGTGCTGATCGAGCAGGAAACCTATCAGGGCTCACTGAACCGGCTGACACGGCTTGGCGTCAATGCGGTCGGCATTCCCCTCGATGGCGAAGGCATCAGGATCGATGCGCTGGCTGCAGCACTCGCCGATCACAAGCGGCGCGGCATCACGCCGAAATACATCTACACCATCCCGACGGTGCAGAACCCGACCGGCTCGATCCTTCCCGAGAGCCGCCGCGCCGAGATGCTGAAGCTGTCAAGGGAATACGGCGTGCCGATCTTCGAGGACGATTGCTATGCCGATTTGATCTGGAGCGGCGAACGGCCGCCCGCGATCTATGCGATGAGCAAGCATGGCGGCGTGATCCATATCGGCTCGTTCTCGAAGTCGATCGCGCCTGCGCTGCGGGTCGGCTTCATCGTCGCGCCCTGGGAAATCATGTCGCGAATGCTGCCGCTGAAGACCGACGCCGGTTCCGGCGCACTGGAGCAGATGGTGCTCGCGGAATATTGCGCGCCGCATTTTTCGACCCATGTGCCGCGCCTGACCAAGGGCCTGCGCGCCAAGCTCGATACGCTGATGGAGGCGCTGAACGAGCAGTTCGGCACCGCGGCCGAGTTCGAGGCGCCGAAGGGCGGCATCTTCCTTTGGGTCAAGCTGCCCGACAATGTCGACACGCTGAAGCTTTATCAGGCGGCGCTTGCCGCCGGCGTCTCGATCAATCCGGGACCGGAATGGTCGACCAGCAAGGCCCATTCCGGCAGCCGGCTCCGCCTCTGCTTCGCCAGCCCCTCGCACGAGCAGATCCGCGAGGGCGTCGCCGTGCTGGCCGAGGTGTGCCGCAAGGAGTTCGGCGTTCCGGCGCGCAGCAGCAATGTGGAGAAGCGCGGCTAGACCATGATGACTTTGTGCTGAAGCGAGCTACGGACTCCACTTCACCTCGCCCCGCGTGCGGGGAGAGGTCGGAACGCATCGTCAGATGCGTTCCGGGTGAGGGGGAGCCTCCGCAACCTCAGCTATCACCGGATACGCGGAGACGGCCCCTCACCCCAACCCTCTCCCCGTAAGAACGGGGCGAGGGAGCGCAGCGCGCTTGCGGTCGCCATTCGATCTGATCTCATCATGCTCTACCGATCCGCGCGCCTACCTCACCGAGAACGGCGCCTGATAGGGCCGGCCGAACGGCACGCCGTTGACCACGGTCTGCACCGGCTTCAGCAGCAGATTGCCGTCGCGCTTGTTGTTGCGGGTATCGACGAAGGAGACCGGGCCTTCGACGAGATCCATGATCGCGACGTCGCCCGGCGCGCCACGCTGCAGCGTGCCGACCTTCGGGGTCCGGTTGATGATCCGCGCCGGTACCGAGGTCGCCATCGCCACCACCTGATCCAGCGACGAGCCCATCGCCAGGAACTTGCTCATCACGTTCGGCAGGAACGGAATGCCGGGCGAGTTGCCCGAGAAGACGTGGATGTCGGAGGAGATCGTATCGGGCGCGCAGCCGGCGGGGATCGCGACTTCGGCCACCGTGAAATCGAAGCTGCCGCCGCCATGGCCGACGTCGAACAGCACCCCGCGCTGCTTGGCCGCGAGCGCCGCCGGCAACAGCTTGCCCTCCTGCACGATATTGGTGAAAGCGCCGGACATGTTCGGCGCGCCGGAATAGGCATGGGTCAGGATATCGCCCGGCCGAAGCAGATCGAGGATGTCGGACATCAGCTCCCTGGTCTCGACGCCGCCGATATGCACCATCATCCGCGCGGGCCAGCCGCACATCTCGCAGGCCTGAATGCCGCGCTTCAGCGGCTCGAGGCCATGCTTGAAGATGACGTTTTCCGACATCCGCACCTTGACCCCGATCAGGAAATCGGGGTTCTCGGCCAGCGCCATCGCGCAGGCTTCGACCTGGGCGTTGTCGATGTTGTAGAGCTCGGCCACCGGGAATGCCGACAGGCCGTTGTTGGCGATGTGGACGAAGGCGTAGATCCGCGCCCGCGATTGCGCCACGATGAAGCGCCGCAGCGCCGCGAGGTTGTTGACGCCGGCGTCGCCCGCCGAGACCACCGTCGTGGTGCCCTGGAATTGCACCAGTTCGTCGGCGGGAATGCCGATCGCCGATCCGTACGGGTAGACGTGGCAGTGCAGATCGACCAGACCCGGCATCACGAGCTTGCCCGACGCGTCGATGGTCCTGGCGGCGCGAGCAGCCGGGATCTCGTCTTCGATCGCCTCGATGATGCCCCAGCGGATGCCGATGTCGCGCTTGCCGCGCAGCGACTGGCTGGGATCGATGACATCGCCGTTCTTGATCACGAGGTCGAACTTGTCGTCCGGCCCCATCGCCGCAGCGGCCGGCCTCGCGATGGCTGCGGCAGCGGCCGATCCCGTCACTTTCAAAAAATCCCGGCGTGAAAATTCGCTCATGGCAACGTCCCCCCGAACATTGATTTTTATGGCGCGATGATGCGTCGGACGCAGCGGTTAGGCAAGGCCGGGAAAGCCGCCCGTGCGCTCGCTCATCGGTTGTGCGCACCAACACGCGACGGCAGCAGCGTTCGAGGCAGTTGCTGAACAAGCGTTCAGAAAACTCCTCTGATTCCTGCGGAACGTTTCAATCTCCGTACGGTTTTCTCTTCGCTTATTTGAGGAGGATGAGATGAAAAAGATTGGCTTTGTTCTCGCGGCGGTTGGTGCGCTTGCGGTGGCCGTTCCGTCGATCGCGAGCGCCGAGACGGTCGTGATCAGACATGGCGGTCATCATCACTGGGACCGCGGCTGGGGCGCACGCGCCGAAATGCGCCATGACCGTGGCTGGCATCGCGGTTGGCATCATGGCTGGCATCACGGCCATGACCGGACGGTGATCATCAAGCGTCATCACTACTAAGGACCGACACAACGGAAAATGGCTCCTCACGGAGCCATTTTCTTTTCTGCTTCCTCGGGGCCAGCGGCCTCAATCCCACGCCGGCGCAAACGCCGGATTGACGCAGCGCATGTCCTTGGGCAGCGCCGCAATCGCCTTGCGGTCCGCGTCGTCGAGCTTGACCTTCAGTGCGTCGAGATTGGCCTTTTGGCTTTCGGCGCGCGAGGCTTTCGGAATAGCCGCCACGCCATCCTGATCGAGCAGCCATTTCAGCGCCACCTGCGCCGCGGTCGCATCATGCTTGCTGCCGATTTTCGCCAGCGTCTCGTCGGTGGCGAAGCGGCCCTGGGCGAGCGGACAATAGGCCACCAGCGGGATCGATTTCGCGGCGAGATATTTGCGCACCGGCGTCTGGTCCAGCATCGCGTGATATTCGATCTGGTTGCAGGCGATCGGCGCCTTGATGTCCTCGACCACGGTCTTGAGCAGCGCGGTGGTGAAATTGGCGACGCCGATCGCGCGGGTGCGGCCTTCCTCCCTCAGCTTCATCAGCGTCTCGAAGACGGCAGGCAGCTTCATGCTCCGCGACGGCCAGTGCACCAGATAGAGGTCGACGTGATCGAGCCGCAGCTTCTTCAGGCTGGCGTCGAACGCTGTCCGGATCGCATCCGGCGCCAGGTTCTCGTGCCAGACCTTGGTGGTCACGTGCAGGTCCTTGCGCGCGACATTCGAGGCAGCGATCGCCGCCCCGATCGCCTCTTCATTGCCGTACATCTCGGCGGTGTCGATATGCCGATAGCCGAGCCCAAGCGCGCTCTCGACCGCCGCGCGGCAGGTATCGCCCTGCATGCGGAAGGTGCCGAGCCCGAGCTGCGGCAGGCTGATGCCCTGTGTCTGCAGATTTTCCATGGATAGCTCCTGACGCATGGGACGCCGATGCCATCGACGACCTCACGCCAGCAAATCGTTTCGCGGGAATGAAATTGGCAGGACTGCCAGGTGCAGTCTGCACGCAAACCGGCCCCTCGGGCAAGACGCCGGCAATCAAGATGTCGCGACGGGATCAGAGAGGGCGCTAGATGTGCTGCGCCATGATCTGGCCGGGCCGTGCGTCCGGCCGCGGCTCGATATCGACCGACCAGAGATCGTGGTTGTCGACGTCCTTCAGCGTCACCGTCATCACGCCGGTCTTGCCGTCGATGTCGACGCGGCCGAAGAATTGCAGGCCGAAGCACGGCGCGAGATTGTCGCCCTGCTCGGCCGAGCAGCCCTTCTGGTACATCGCCTTCGGGCCAAAGGTGTTGTCGAGCTCGCCCGGCGACCAGGTGCCGGCATGCAGCGGACCGGAGACGAACTCCCAGAACGGCTCGAACTCCTGGAACACCGCGCGGTTCGGATCATAGTGATGCGCGGCGGTGTAGTGCATGTCGGCGGTGAGCCACACCGTGTTGCGGACCCCGGCGCGCTTCATGAAGGACAACAGATCGGCGATCTCGTGCTCGCGTCGCGCGGGCGGGCCGTCGCCGAGCGCGACCGCATCGAGGCTGACGAGGCCGATCGGCAAGTCCGCCGCGATCACCTTCCACGTCGCATCCGACGTCACCAGCTCCCGCTTCAGCCAGGCAAGCTGGCTCCGGCCGAGGATGCAGGCCTGGTCCGGATCGCCCTGCTTATTCCAGCTGGAATCGCGATAGGAACGCATGTCGATGATGAAGACGTCGAGCAGCGGCCCGTAGGGAATCTTGCGGTAGACGCGGCCATCGCGCTCCGGCGTCAGCCGCATCGGCATGAATTCGTGGAAGGCGCGGCGTGCCCGTGCCACCAGACGCGAGCTGCCGTCCGCCTCATAGCCGGTCACATCGGTGGTGCCGAGTGGCGACCAATCGTCGGCCACCTCGTGGTCGTCCCACTGCGCGAACATCGGCACCTCGGCGTGGAAGGCGCGGAAATTGTCGTCGAGCCAGTTGTATTTGTAGTTGCCGCGAAACTGATCGAGGCTCTGTGCGACGGCGGATTTCTCCTCGGTGACGATGTTGCGCCAGATCTCACCGTTGGGGAGTTTCTGCTCCGACGGCACCGTGCAATCGGCGTAGATGTGATCGCCGGAATGGATGAAGAAGTCCGGACGCTCGTCCAGCATGGTGCGGTAGCTGCGCAAGCCGCCGCGCGTGGGGTCGATGCCCCAGCCCTGCCCGACGACGTCGCCGGACCAGACGAACGACACCGAACGCCGGTTGAGCGGCGCGGTGCGGAAATGCCCGACCCGGCTTTCGCCTGATGTGCCGTCGCGGTCCTCGAAGCGCACGCGATAGAACAGGTCCTGGCCCGGCGGCAGGCCGTCGAGCAGCAGCTTGGCGGTGAAGTCGCGTTCGGGCAGCGCATCGGCGGACGCGGCGCGCAGGATGCCGGCGAAGCTTTCGACCGCGGCGCATTCGATGTGCATCCGCGCCGCGCGATCGGCGCGCGCCCAGATGACAGCGGAATCGCTTGCCACGTCGCCGGACTGGATGCCCGCAATCGCGGGCCGATCCGCGGTGCGGCTCAGATATGGTGTGGCCAGCGCGCCGAATCCCGCCAGCGCGGCGGTCGACGCCGAACGCACCAGAAGCTGGCGTCGGGTGAGGCCTCGCCGCCTCGCGGAGTTCGCTGTCGGCATCGAATAACCTTCGTCGAATCGCAACGAAGGTTTTGCCTGCGCTCCTTGACTCCGGCCTTACGGTTTCTTGACTCTCCGCCGACGGTTTTGCGACGGCGGGATGACTCGGGGGCGGCTGCTGGGACGGCGGCCTCGGATATCGAGCGCTCAAGGACCAAACCCGTCATCCTGAGAGTCTGACTCATAAATCACCCAACCTTAGCTGCAGCCGCGAGTCTGCGGGTCAGGAGCCTGATGTGTGCAATCAGCAGCCAGGCAGCTTCGGTTGCCACCGTCGCCTCGAAGTCCTTGGCGAGGCGGCGGCATCTGCCGAACCAAGCGAATGTGCGTTCAACCACCCACCGCCTCGGCAGAAGCTGGAAGCCTTTGACGCCTTGAGGCCGCTCGACGATCTCGACAGTCCATGGACCGCAGTCTGAGAGCGCGTCGAGGAGTTGATTTCCGCGGTAGACCCG